>NZ_JBXWPF010000006.1:0-195201 GCF_059611265.1 Ruegeria sp. CDSA241 | reverse complement strand
CCATCATTCGCGCGAAGATGCCCTTGTCGCTCCACCGTTTCCATCGATTGTACAGCGTCTTGTGCGGTCCATAGGCGGCAGGGGCATCCCGCCACCGCAAACCTGCGATTGATGAAGATAATCCCGCTCAACACACGCCTGTCATCGACGCGCGGCTTGCCGTGGGGCTTCGGGAAGAAGGGCTCCAGAGGCGCCATTTGCGCATCCGTAAGCCAGAAGAGATCAGACATGTTCACCGCTCGTTTTTGAACCGTGAATCACGCCGCAAAACGGAAATCCATGGGTCCTGACCCTAGAACTCTTGGGATGGACGACTAATACCTACTGTGATCCTATGCTGTCGCAGTTCATGGGCATTCAATGCGATCAGCTTCGTATATTGTAGGTATTTTGGTAGCCATTGCCGCCAGCATTGGCCTTTATTTGGTTTCTTACCAGTACTTCGTTTCGGAGGAGCTTTCGAAAGCTCAGGGCCGGCTCTCTCTCTACCAAAGCTCGGTAAACAGCGAACTCGAACGATTTTCCCACCTCACCTATGTGCTGTCACAGGATTCCTTTGTAATTGGAACAGCCGAAGGAGACGGCACCGGAGCTTTAAACCGACGCCTTGAGGATTTTGCGGAGCGGGCGGAGCTGGATGCTATCTACCTGATGGACGAAGACGGGATCACGATTTCCGCATCGAACTACCGCGACACAGGGAGCTTTGTTGGCCAGAACTACGCTTTCCGCCCATATTTCCAAAGTGCCATTTCTGGTAAACAGGGCCGCTTCTATGCCATCGGGGCGACGACTGGTCTGCCAGGATACTTCATCGCCAACGCAGTGCTTGACGACCAGGGAGATTCAACTGGTGTCATAGCGATTAAGATCGATTTCTCTAATCTTCAGGATAGTTGGAAAAACTCGGGCGAACAGGTTCTTTTGGCCAATGAAGACGGTGTCATTCTGCTTTCTTCGAACTCGGATTGGCAATATCGCGCGTTGACGCCATTGTCAGAACCACAGCGAGAGCGAATTCGAAACGCCCGGCAGTTTCCGGGGCAAGCCTTAGATGCGTTGGATTGGGTTGAGTTGCCGGGAGATCAGGCCAGAATTGCGGGGACGAAGCGCTTGCATCTTGCAGCAACGGATTTGCCTCATGGCTGGTCGCTTCACTATTTTGCAAGTGACGATCAAGCCGTAGCACGCAGTTGGCTTGTAACTGCAGTTTTTGTCCTCTTGGCGGGGCTCACATTTATCTACTTCCAGATACAACGTGCGAGACGCGTCAGCGCTGCTTTGGCGCGGTCCGAAGAGGAAGAAGCAATGCTGCGCGAAGCAAATGAAAGGCTTGCCATCGAAATCGACGACCGCAAGACAGCCGAGCGGAGCCTCAGACGCACCCAGGGCGAGTTGGAGCGCGCAAGCCGACTGGCCGCTCTTGGGCAACTATCCGCGTCGGTCACGCATGAGCTGGGCCAGCCCATCGCGGCGATGCGCAATCATCTGGTGGCTGCAGAGATTTCATCTTCCGGGGAAACCAAGCTGACACAAAAAATCGGCAGCCTGGTTGACAGGATGGAAGGGATCACACGCCAATTACGGTTTTTTGCACGGTCGGAGAGTGAGGCGTTCGACGACGTAGACTTACGCACTTCGGTTAATGCCGCGTTGGCTCTGGTTGCCCCAAACATCGAACAGGGCAAGGTGAAAATCTCAATTGATGCGTCGACTGGTCCGGCGTTTATCCGGGGCAGTGCCCTGCGGATCGAACAGGTCATCACAAATCTTTTGCGCAATGCCATAGATGCTACGGATGAAGCGGATGCGCCTGAAATCCATATCGCTGTCATGGCTTCTGATGATGAGGTCGTGTTGGAAATTCAGGACAACGGTCACGGGTTGGGCGAGGCAACGCTGGCAGAGTTGCAAGAGCCATTTGTAACCACAAGAGAGAGCGGGAGAGGCATGGGCTTGGGACTGGCCATTTCCACCAGCATTGTCAAAGATCACGATGGCACAATGACGGCCCGAAATCGAAATGGCGGCGGAACAATTTTCCGTGTCACCTTCCCGATAGCCTCAAATACTGAAGAAACGGACGAATGAACCTGCAGCAACCCTTCAAAGTTCTGGTCGTTGATGATGACAAATCGATGCGACAATCTCTTGTCGAGTTGCTTGAAGCCGCCGACTGGTCTGTCAACGCCTTGCCACGCGCGACCCAGGTGACGGAGCATCTGGCCAACGCCTCGCCCGATGTCATTTTATCCGATGTGCGTATGCCCGGCATGTCGGGACTTGAATTGCTGGCCAGCCTGGACAGGCATGTGGCGCCTCCGGTGGTATTGATTTCGGCACATGGTGATATCCCGATGGCGGTTCAGGCCATACAGGACGGGGCATATGGGTTCATCGAAAAGCCATATGAACCACGGCGATTGCTTACGGTGCTGAGGCACGCGGCCGAACAATACCGAATGCGAAGAAGTAATGCCCGCCTCAAAGACCGTCTGTTCAAACTGTCAGGCCTTGACCGCATCCTGCTGGGCCAAACGGACGCCATTACAGACTTGCGACAAGAAGTACTTGATCTTGCTGATACGTCGGTTGCGGTTTTGTTGCAGGGAGATACGGGCACCGGGAAAGAGCTGGTTGCTCATGCTTTGCATGATTTGGGCCGCTCGCCGGAGGCACCGTTTCTGGCGCTGAATTGCGCCGCATTGTCGGCCGATACATTTGAAGCGGAAATGTTCGGCGTCGCGGGTGAATCCGACGGAAGGCTTGGGGCGGCATCGGGTGGGACCTTGTTTCTGGATGAAATCTGCTCGTGCCCACCAGCGGCGCAGGCCAAGCTGTTAAGGGTCATCGAAGATCAACAAGTGCTGCCGGTGGGGGCGGTGTCGCCGGTGCCGGTAAGCTTCAGGGTCGTGTCAGCAACCAACGAAGACGTTGTACTTGCGGCCGAGGAAGGCCGCCTGCGTCAGGACCTTTTGTTTCGATTGAATACTGTCGTCTTGTCCTTACCCCCGCTTAGACAAAGACGGGATGATCTGGTTCTGTTGGCAACGCATTTCTTAAACGAATACGCGCAGGTTTATGAGATAGACGTACCAGAACTTGATCAGGACGATTTGGCGGCTCTGCTTGCACATGACTGGCCCGGCAATGTGCGTGAATTGCGCCATGTCTGCGAACGGCGCATTTTGGCGGCCCGACGCGGAGGCGGTTCGGTGGCGCAGGCTATCCAAAGCGATCAGCACTTCGACGAAGTGCCGGATACCCTGCGCGATGCCGTTGCCGCATTTGAACGCGAGCTCATAGGCAAAGCCATCAAGGCGCATAAAGGCCGCATGGATGCCGCCGCCGAAGCGCTTGGGATTGGCCGCCGGACGCTCAACGAAAAGATCGTCAAACTTGGTCTCGATAAAGAGGCTCTGTTGTAGGCGAAAACAGCTCTGCGGAAATCCGCAGGGCGCCTGGGAAAACGCGCGCATTTTCCTTCATAGTCAGGACGCCGCGCATTCTGAATACTCCGCCCAAACGAATTGCATGATCTGGGAGGAGCCACTATGCGCAAACACCTTAACCGGGCGGCCATTGCCGCCTTGTCGCTGACCGTTGCATCCGAAGCACTGGCTGTCGAATGGAACGTATCCCTGTGGGGCAAGCGTCGTGCTTTCACAGAGCATGTCGAAAAGCTGGCTGAACTGGTGAACGAAAAGACCAACGGTGAGTTTACCCTGAACATCAGTTATGGTGGCCTGTCGAAGAACAAAGAAAACCTCGATGGGATTTCGATTGGCGCGTTTGAAATGGCCCAGTTCTGCGCTGGCTATCACCGCGACAAGAACCCCTCGATCACTGTCTTGGAACTGCCGTTTCTGGGCGTGACATCCCTTGAACAGGAAGTCGACTTGTCGATGGCTGTTTATCAACACCCGGCAGTCGTCGAGGATTTGGCACGCTGGGACGCGACTCTGCTGATGCCGTCGCCGCTACCGCAGTACAACCTTGTCGGGGTAGGTGACGCGCCGAAATCTCTGGCCGATTTTGAAGGTCTGAGTGTGCGCGCCACCGGCGGTATCGGTAAAGCGATGGAGACGGTCGGCGCAGTTCCGACTTCGATGTCCGCATCCGAAGTACGTCAGGCAATGGACAGCGGCATCGTCAAAGCCGTCAGCTTTGCACCACACGCCCATATGTCCTTTGGCACTATTGAAAACGGTACGTGGTGGACGACGAACCTGAACCCCGGAACCGTCAACTGCCCGGTCGTCGTGAATACTCTGGCACTGGAAGATCTGTCCGATGAACATCGTAAAGCTCTGCTGGGGTCGATAGACGAAGCGCTGGATCACTACGTTTCCCAATACCAAACCAAAACGATGGAAGCTTGGGGCCCCGAGCTGGATCAACACGGCATCGAACGGGTCACATTCAGCGATGAAGAAATCGCGGCATTCAAAGAGGCCGCCGCCGCACCCGCAGCAGAAGCCTGGATTGCGGAAAACACCGAACGCGGTCTTCCGGCGCAAGAGCTCTATGACCTCGTGACCGGCAAGATCGCCAACGGTAGCTAATCCACTCACCACCCGGCGTCGGCCAAGCTGGCGTCGGGTGCCTTTTCCTCTGATAGCGGAGCACAACGATGGCCGGGTCATCCTTGGTGCTGTCCGACGACAGCCGTCTCAGCATTCTCGATCAACATCTCTACAAACTGGAGAGCTTTCTGGCCTTGCTCAGCGGTCTTGCGGTTTTCTCTCTGATGGTAATGGCCGTTGTCTCCGTCGGTGGTCGGAATATCGCCAATGCGCCGCTTCCCGGGTATGTCGACTGGATTGAACAGGCCATGCCGTTGATTGCCTTCATGGGGATATCTTATGCGCAGCGCGATGGCGGCCACATCCGAATGGACATGTTCGTTGGTGCACTTAAAGGCCGGACGCTCTATATCGTCGAATTCGTAACAACCGCCGTCATTCTGGCGCTGATCGTCTTGCTGATCTGGGGAAGCTGGGCGCACTTCGCGCGCAGTTTCGACTATGGTGCCCCACTGTGGAGCCGCGACAGTTCCATTGACATCAGCATCCCGCTGTGGCCCGCCAAGCTGTTGGCCCCCGTCGCCTTCAGTGTGCTTTGCATAAGGCTCTTTCTGCAGCTCTGTGCCTACGGTCGTGCGATTCGCCATCCTGACCAGCCGCCTATCGCCGTCCCGTTGATTCCCGATGCCGCCACCCAGGCTGCAATGGAAGCCGAGCATGTCTCGGGCCACGACAACTGAGGTAAATTCTGATGGAACCCATTGAAATTGGTCTGATCGTCTCGGGCGGAATGCTTGTTCTTGTGGTGCTGGGTATGCGCGTGGCATTTGCTGCCGCAACGGCCGGAATGGTTGGCCTGATCTGGATCTTCTGGGCCAAGTTTGGGTACGACCCAGCGCGGTTCGGCAAGGCTGTGACTGTAGCCGTCAAAACAGCGGGGCAGGTGCCGCATTCCAAGATTTCGAGCCAGGCGCTGAGCCTTATCCCGACCTTCATCCTGATTGGCTACCTCGCCTACTACGCGGGCCTGACCAAAGCACTGTTCGAGGCCGCCAAGCGATGGCTGGCATGGGTTCCTGGCGGGCTGGCGGTGTCGACCGTCTTTGCCACCGCCGGGTTCGCTGCGGTTTCCGGAGCCTCGGTTGCCACATCCGCCGTTTTCGCCCGCATCGCCATCCCCGAGATGCTGAAGATCGGCTACGACAAGCGCTTTGCCGCAGGTGTCGTCGCTGCAGGCGGCACATTGGCGTCGCTCATCCCTCCTTCGGCCATTTTGGTCATATACGCGATTATCGTGGAACAGGACGTGGGCAAACTGCTGTTAGCCGGTTTCATTCCGGGCATGTTCTCAGCTTTGATCTATGGCTTGCTGATCATTGGCATGGCTGTTGTGATCAAAGACTTTGGTCCCGCAGTCTCAGGCTTTACATGGAAAGAGCGTTTCATGTCTCTTCCGCCCGCACTGCCTATCTTGTTTGTCGTCGTTACCATCATCTTCTTTGTCTACAACCCATTCGGAGGCGATGCTTGGGGCACGCCAACCGAGGGTGGCGCAATCGGTGCCTTCGTTGTCTTTCTGATGGCGCTATATCAGGGCATGCGTTGGTCCGAACTTAAAGACGCGTTGCTGGAGACGGCCAAGCTAAGCGTCATGATCTTTACCATCATCTGGGGCGTGCTGGTCTATGTTCGTTTTCTGGGTTTTGCCGAACTACCCAGCGCGTTCTCCGACTGGATCACCTCGCTTGAGATGTCACCAATGCTCATTCTGATCTGTATCCTGCTGGCTTATGCTGTACTGGGCATGTTCATGGATGCGATAGGTATGCTGCTGCTGACGTTGCCCGTAGTTTACCCAGCCGTCATGGCGTTGAACGGTGGTGAAGCGGTAAGTGCGGCCGATAGTACCTTTGGAATGTCCGGCCCGATGTGTGCCATCTGGTTTGGCATTCTGGTAGTCAAAATGGCCGAGTTTTGCCTGATCACCCCACCTATCGGGCTGAATTGCTTTGTAGTGGCTGGCGTGCGTGATGACCTAAGCGTTCAGGATGTTTTTAAAGGTGTAACGCCTTTCTTTCTGGCGGATGCAGCGACGATCGCAATGCTCGTTGCGTTCCCTGCTATCGTTCTGTGGCTTCCTGGACAGGTTTGAATTACATGGGATGATTTTTGAGCGCGGTTTGCCGGTACGGCTTAGACAAAGATGCAAGATGCGTGCCATTCATGCATAAGCAACGGCGACCAAACGCATAGATAGCTGGCGTCATTATCTGTTCAGTCGTGTAAAGGCGTGTCGACTGATTTGGGCCGTCCGCATGATCAGTTATTGGGTGGGGCAGGGGATCTTTCTGCAACGGCACCGGAGCCTGTTGTGAGCCCAAAGCAGAATCTTGAGAGATAGTGGAAAGAGCACTCCGCCGTCACCACGGCGAAGTGCTGAATAGTGTGTGTCTAGCTGCCCTTCGTCGAGCGTGCGAAATCCTGTAGAACGGTAACTCACGGTCTGCGGGACGGAGCCGACTTTTGCTCACGCCGCTTTTGCTGACGCAGAAACCCCTCGCAGGCGCGACACGCCATTTGTTGCATCGCAGAGGATTCTTCGTTTGCGGTCATTCATCGGCGCAAAATTCAGCCAATTCCAAACCGCCTTTTCGCTGCAGCTGGGTCCGGCAATCGAGGAGCGGACAAATCTGCCATTCGGCCTCGCGGTCTGAACGGCAGGTTTTTTCCAAGCAAGTTTGATTAGCTCATAGCGTTATGCATAGTCAGGCGCGTCCAACGTTTCACCGTTCATGTTCCCTTCGACGGCAGCGACGTAGGCCTTTGCAGTGTCTGCCGCCGATAAGCCCGTGCTTGAATCCATGCCCATCATCTCCATCGTTTCCTTGACGAAGACCGGGCTGACGGTGTTCACCCGTAGTTCGCGATCAAGTTCGAGTGCTGCTGCCTTGGCAAAGGATTCCAGCGCCCCATTGGCGATGCTGATCACCACCGAGCCCTGCATCGGTTCTCGTGACAGTATGCCGGCAGTGAGCGTGAACGATCCAGCATCGCTGATATGTCTCTGTCCAACGCGGACAAGGTTGATCTGGCCCATCAGCTTGTGGGGTCGATTCAGGCTGAGTGCAAAATAGGGCGGTAAGGCGATTTCTGAAAAGGTTGGTACGTAGCCGACCCTTCACCGCGCCAAGCCCGAACTGGAAAGACGCGGACAATTCCGCCGTTAGCTACAACAAATTCCGATGACCGCTTTCGGCGTACATTAACACTACCAAGATATGTTCTCTTGTGTTGGCGGTAAAACACACATTACGCAAATGTGCCTGTTTCCAGCCATGGCTCGAAAAGGAATATCTTAAAACCGCCATCCCGCATCTGTTAAGGCTGAAATCACTTCGTCCGATAGATTTGGACTGGAATAAAATGCTGCTAGAACAAGATCTGGCCTGAACTCTGGCCACGACTGTTTCAGTTGATTCAAGGTTGCATGTGCGTCTTTGGCTTCGCCCAACCTTTGATAGGAAGCCGCCAAAAATACCAAAGACAGTGCACTGACGGGGTCACCATTGTCACTCGCAAATTTCAAGGACGCGATTGCTTCCCTAAACTCACCGATGTGAAAACTGGCAACCGCGTGAATGTTCCTGTGGGCAAACCGATGACTTCCCATCTCTCTGGGGTGGCTTGGGTCGCTGACGTCATACGCTTCTTCAAAGCGACCCATAACCAGTAGTATCACGCCGCGAAAGTCCAGAACGTTTCCGTCATTGGGTCGAAGCGACTGGGCGAGTGCTGAATAGTCCAATGCGCTGTCATAGTCGCCAGAAACGTAAGACACCCATGCCATTGCCGATTGGCTCCAGCCGTTTGAGGGCGCAATATCCACAGCTTTCTGTGCCATTTTTCCTGAATTCAGTATCAGCGCGTCACGCTCTTCCTCGCCTCGCGTTAGTAGAGCCTGGGTTCCCAGACTATGGGCCAATCCGGCATATCCACAGTAAAAATCGGGAGCCTCATTTATTGCCATTCTAAAAATGTCGCTGGCCAGGATCTGGTTATCGATAGTTGCGATTGGAAAGAGCAGGCCCCGAGCTTGATCGCAGTAATTTGACGCCTGTACTGCAGCGGGTGATTTAGCGGATAGAGCCTTTCGCTCAAGTGAGCGCGCAGATGTCTTTGGGTTGAGATCAACAACCTGTTCCATGCGCCCGCCCAAGACGTAAGCAAGAGCAATGATCGCTATGGTGACAGCAGGGATGCCAATCCGCCAGGGTAATCCTGGCCTGAATGGCGTATGATCGACATTGCTCTGAATTGTACCAGAGCGGTCCTCGAACCAAGGTGCGTAGCCGCCGCTATCAATGTGAATGCGCAGATCGTCTCCAGCACCTGCCGTTTCATAGTACTGCTGAAGTTTCCGCCGTAACCGCCCCGCATCCACACGAACAACGTTGATGTGGCCGTCATCACTGGCAAAACTCTTGAAGTAAACATCCTGAGCGATTGTTTTGCCAAGAATAGCCTCGGATCTACCCGCAATGGCTTCTTCGACAACGTAGCTCAGAAAATTCCGAAGGCGTTCCGCCTTGCCAAATATGTCACTCGCCAATACCTGGTCCAGCGCGTACTTCACACGGGTCGCGTGACGTTCCGGATCAAGGGTCAATTCTCTGTCGGGCATCTGAAACTTCAAGTTTCTCTGTATTTTCAATTCTATACTGTCAAATGAATATTTGAATGTCACCCTAATTTCACGGTGTAACCCTTCCGCGTCGCGCGATGTGCCCTCAGCCTAGTGCCCAGAGATGGACTAGGCGCCAGGGCAATGACGGACATCAACTTACTAGAGCTCGCTTTTCCGGACCAAATCAGCCGCATCCGCGTCATGCGAAAGAACCATCGTGGATTCGAGGCACTTTGCGGTGACTTCGAGTTGCTCTCAACCGAGTTGGAGAGGGTCCGGAAGGTCAATGAGCAGACGTCACCATGTCTGATCGATCCTGTCACCGAAAGCCTAAACGGGCTGGCCGAGGAAATCGCCGAGCATCTCTCTCGATTCACTAATTCAGAGATTGTCCCGAAAGCCATTTCAGAAGTGGCTCCCATATTCACCCAGGCTCGAACAAAGGACTGAAAATATGCTGCAAGACAGACAGAGGAAGTCAATTAAGTCACTCAGCGCACTCGCCGTCGCAGCGACATTGTTCGCCACAAATGCGTTCGGTCAGGCTCCTCCGGTACAGGAGCCCTCATCCCAAGAAGATATTGAGGCTGCACTGACTGGCGGCGTCCCAATGGGACGTTGGAAAGAGGGTCTGACCTTTGAGGGCATCTCTCCTCAACCGTGGTTGAAAAGTGCGGCGAACTGGTTCCCACGCACAGAAGATGTACAGCCCAACGAGATGAGAATTATCTTCATGGGATCTGCCCCGTTCATTCGCCCTGGGCAAATGAACACAGCGATTCTTGTTGAGCTGGGTAACGGTAAGATTTTCATGTTTGACATTGGTGAGGGCTCACCAGCGAACATCATTGCCAGTGGATATGCACTGAATGAAATTACCGATGTATTCATCACGCACCTGCACGTGGACCACTTTGGTGGGCTGCCGTACCTGTGGATGTTCGGAACCTGGGCAGGTGGATGGCACGAGCAGTTGACGGTCCACGGCCCATCCGGCCGCACCAAGGAGTACGGCACCGCAACGATGGTAGAAGGCATGAAAATGATGACCGGCTGGCACCGGGATGCGTTCAGCGTCTTTCCCGTTGGCAAAGGTTGGGACATCGAAGTCAACGAATTTGATTTCCGTGACAATGGTGGCGTGATCTATGATGAAGACGGGGTCAAAGTCACACACTGGCAAAGAAGCCATGCCAAGGACGGTGCGTCCGGATACCGGATGGACTGGAATGGCATGTGCTTCATCTGGACAGGTGACGGTCGACCCAACATGATCGACATTCCTTTCGCCAAAGGCTGCGATGTCTTCGTAACGGAACAGCAACAGGAAATCATCGAAATCTCATCCGGAGTTCAAGGCGTGCCGCCTTTCCTCGGGCGGTATACCGTCGACACCCATCACACGCCCAGCTATGCGGCCGGCTACATTGCCAATCTGGTGCAACCCAGGCTTCTGATGAACACTCACATGAGCTATGACCCCTATCAGATCGAGGAAACCGTAGCGGAGATCCGAGAGCACTGGAAAGGCCCCTATCACTTTGGAGCGCCTGACGGGATCGTTGTGAACGTCACCAAAGATCAGATATGGGTTCGCGAAGGCATATTGCCCGAGTTTCCAAACTCACGAGCGCCGCAGTTTGACTTTAGCAATGGTCAGTTGATCGTGCCGAAGCCGCCCCACCGGCGCGAAGACATTCAAGAACCCTACGTGCGCGATATGGAGATCGATCCTAAGCTGTACTATCCCGAGGGATATCATCCTGAGCTGCTGACAGAGTGGCCAGTTGATGACGACCTTGTTGTTCCTCTGGAAGCGCTTCCCGAAAATCTGAAAGAGAGTATGGGCGCGGCATGGCGCCATCGTGAAGCCAACCGCAAAGTGTTGGAAGAGCAAGGTGACAACTAAGTCATCATGACAAACAGGGCGATCACTCGTAAGTTTGGGTGGTCGTTCGAACTTTCCGGAAACATCACGAAGGAATGAAGTCTTGTTAATCGTACTTGGCCTCTACTTTGGAATAGTCTGGCTGGTCTTTTCCAAGTTTCACCTTCTCCCCTGGAATGGATTCTGGAAAACTCTGGTTTACTGTGTAGCCGGTGTTATCGCTCTGGTGGTCATCGGTGCGCTGAACCACACAACTCCGACTGGCCCGGTATCCATTCAGGGTGTTTCGACGAATATTGCTCCGAACGTGGCGGGCACGGTTACAGAAGTCGTTGTGGAGCCAAACCAGGAAGTTGCAATTGGCGAGACCCTATTCCGGATAGATAATGAGGTTTTCAAAGCCGAGGTTTCCCGGCTCGAAGCTGTCTTGGAAACTGCAAAGTCATCTGCCGATCAACTGTTATCAGATTTATCAGCTGCCGAGGCCGAGATTGAATCCCTGACTGCTCAGCTGATTTTCGGAATTCAGCGTCGTGATGACATCATCCGTTTGGAAGAACGCGGGGCATCAACCACGTTCCAACTGCAAGAGGCTGTCTCAACCATCGACCAGTTGACCGCGAATATCCGCGCAGCAGAAGCCCGGAAGACAAGCCTTGAGCGGCGTATCGCCGCGAAGATCGACGGGCGTGACGCAGGTGTTGTGGAGGCCGAACAGACACTTGCGCAAGCTCTTTGGGATTTAGAGCAAACAGTTGTAAAAGCGCCGGGAAACGGCGTTGTCACGGCTGTATCACTACGACCAGGTAACCGCGCCACTCCGCTACAAGGGGCAATAACTTTTGTCGAACCCGGAGACTTTGCAGTAATTGCTACTCTGCCCCAATCCAGTCGTGCCAATGTTTCGGTCGGTGACGAAATCCGGCTTGCATTTAGAACGGAACCCGGCGGAGAAATTACCGGCCGTATTTCCGATTTTCCGGTCGGAACTGTCGAAGGTACTGTTGATCTAAGGTCAGGCCTTCCCTCATTGCGCGAACTAACCGGGATATCCAGCTACATCGTATTGGTTGAACTACCTGCAGATGCAGACATAAATTACTTGCAATTTGGAACGTCAGGAACAGCTTTGGTCAAGACAGACGAGGCCGGAGCCATTGGTGTTTTGGCAGAGATCCTTTTCTGGGTCACCAAGAAGCTCAATTATCTTTGAAAAACCAAGCCAAAGCATCTGTGTCATCAATGAAAACTGTAGAGCTCAAATCCTTGGTGTTTCGGTGGCCCGGTCAACCTGACCCGGTTCTCTCAGTCGCTAGCTTCGATCTTGAGGCCGGGGAAAGTGTGTTTATGAAAGGCCCCAGTGGCAGCGGAAAGACCACATTGCTTTCGGCAATTGCTGGCGTGATCGATGTACCGCAAAGCGCGGTTCGCGTTGCAGGCACGGATGTCGGGGCTTTGGCCGGAGGTGATCGTGACCGTTTTCGTGTGGATCATTTGGGGATTGTTTTCCAGGTCTTCAATCTCTTGCCTTGGCTCAGTGCGCTTGAAAACACGTTGCTGCCCTGCCGGTTTTCAGCGCGACGTCGCAATCGGTCGGGGCCAGACCCCAAGGCTACCGCCACACGGTTGCTAAGTGAGCTGGGTCTTGAGGATACTGAGCTCATCAATCGACCTGCCAGCGCACTGAGTGTTGGGCAGCAACAACGCGTTGCGGCGGCGCGTGCTCTGATAGGGGCGCCTGAAGTAGTTTTGGCGGATGAACCCACCTCGGCTTTGGATGAGGAAGCGAAAGACACGTTTGTCCAGTTGTTGTTGAAGGAATGCAAAGCATCAGGGGCAAGTTTGTTATTTGTCAGCCATGATCGCAGCCTGGAAAAACACTTCGATCGGAGCGTTGACTTGCCGATGCTGAACGCGGGCAAAACGTGATGTTCAATCTTTGTTATAAAAGCCTTCTCAATCGCCGCTTTATCGCTGCGTTGACTGTTCTTAGCATTGCCTTGAGCGTGGCTTTGATTGTTGGGGTTGAACGACTGCGAACAGAGGCACGAGCGGGTTTTGCCAATTCTGCATCAGGGATCGACCTGATCATTGCGGCACGCGGAAACGATGTGCAGATCCTGATGGCAACGGTTTTTGGTGTCGGCACAACTGGCGCTGGTATCAGCTGGGACAGCTACGAGATGATCGAAGATCTGCCCCAGATAAGCTGGACAGTGCCAATCATGATGGGTGACAACCACCGAGGATATCCCGTGATAGGAACGTCCGAGCAATATTTTGACCACTTTCGTCATAGTGGCGGCCGGCAACTGATATTTGCTGAAGGTGTTCCGTTTAAATCTCCAGATGGCGCAGTGATTGGAGCAAAAGTTGCTCAGGCTTTCGGGTACACGTCAGGTACTGAAATCGTGAATGCCCATGGCTCAGGGGAAGTCGCCTTTGATGTGCACGACGAAGCGCCATTCACAGTGACCGGCGTGCTGGGGCATACCGGGACGGCCGTCGACAGAATGGTTTTTGTCTCACTCGAGGGTTTTGACGCCTTGCACGAAGAACCTGCATCAGAGGTTGCGGACCCATTCGTTTTGATCGAAGCACCAGAAGTCGCCGGAGAACACGAAGACCATGACCATGTGGAGTTAGACGAGCCTGACGAGCACGAAGAAGGGCATCAGGAACATGACGACCGTCATGCTCACGGAAGCGGCCATGAAGACGAGGGGCAAACTGTCACGACCTCTGACGGGCACGATCACGATGGCCATGATCATGAACCGGGGACCATCAACGCGATTTTTGCCGGGCTGGAGGAAAAAACGGCGGTGCTTTCAGTTCAACGGCAACTGGCAGACCATCGCGACGAGGCACTGACCGCTGTTCTTCCTAATGTTGCGCTGTTGCAGCTTTGGTCGATTACCAGTACGGCCGAGACTGCGCTGCGTCTGATGGCAGGCGCTGTGGCAGTGGCTGGAATGATCGGCATGGTGGTCATGTTGTCTGCTTCACTCGACAACCGGCGGCGTGAATTTGCGATCCTTCGATCCGTGGGCGCAACACCTGCCGGCGTCTTTTCCCTGATCTTGCTTGAAGCCGTTTTATTGTTGTCGGCCGGTATCGTGCTTGGAGTAATCGCGCTCAGCGCTCTCACGCGCGTGATAGATCCGATTCTTGCCGCAAATTTTGGGCTTCGCATCGGTGTTGGCCTGCCGAGTTTTCGCGAGGTTCTTCTCATAGCCATCGTTTTCTGCTCTGGTCTTCTTGCCAGTATTATACCTGCGTTAAGGGTGTACCGTATGACGCTATCAGACGGACTGTTGGTGCGGCTTTGAATAAGAGGATCCGCTGAAATGAAAACCATTGCGCATTTTCTGAATATCTTATTCGCCCTTGCGATTGCGGGGCCTCTTCTAGCAGCGGATCCGCGCAACATAAGTTGGCAGGATCTCCTTCCTGAAGAGCGGCCCTACCACGATCCTTTTGCCACCCTAGAATATTCTCAGGTCAATGCGTTGGCCATGCTTTATCGGATTGAGGTTCTGCATGCGGACACTGCGGATGACGAGAAGCGCGCAGAAGCGTTTCAGATCCGCGAAGGACTCGTATCTCAAGGCCTTGACCCAGATTGGTTGTTTGAACAACGCGAAATTGTGATGAACCAACGGTTGATTGCCGCGCGCGAACCGAACCTTGACCTTTTGGGAGAGAACGTGCGCCTTCCCGGCTATCTCCTTCCCCTGGATATTGTCGACCAGAAGGCGGTCGAATTCCTTCTGGTTCCGACAGTTGGAGCCTGCATTCACACACCAGCACCTCCAGCCAATCAGATGGTTTACGTGCGATACGAACAAGGCTTCGAAATCGATGAGTTATATAAGCCGGTTTGGATAAGCGGGGAAATGCGGGCACTGAGCAGGTCCCAGTCACTCAATTACGTGGACGGCCAGGCAAATATCGAAACCTCATATGCGATGGATGCGCTGTCGGTAGAAATCTATGACTGATCAGTCAGACTAGAGGTCTGTTCTATGGCTTCACCGGGATAAATCTTTGCACCGCACCCCTGTATCAGGATCTTTGGTTCGTGCAGATGTGACGCTGCAAATCTCCTCTGAAGCTCCTTGATGATCAATAGGGCGATTTTTTTTCACGATCCGCCATTTCGTGACCACACCATTCCACGCGTACGGGTTTTACAAGTACACCCGGCAACCCTCGCTGGTTAATCAGCTTATTATAAGTAGCAAGAACTCTTTTTCATTGCTCTTGATCGATCATGTTGTCTCTTTGACCTATTGATCAGTGTTCTTAATCGCATCGCATACCGCGCTTGTAAGCCGCCTTTCGTGCGTGTCGCAGCATCCGTTAGTTTGGGCTCACTCCCTGGTTTCGCCGCCTGAAGCGCGAACTATGGCTCCTGATTTCCCAACGTCCGCGCATTGAACAATAAGACACAAGATCAAAGACTTGACCCGATCCTCCTGTGGCCGGTTTCGATCAGCCGATCACAACGGCATTGCCGCGCGAGCATCGGGCCGCGCTGAGCCCAATCTGTCTTATGCTGCAGAACAGTCGAATGTCCGCTATTCTCTCAGGCGATCATCACGGTACGCGCCATTGCAATGACCTTAAGCCAGCGTGGAATAAACCTCGGCAATTCGTTGAAAGGTCCAAAAGCAGGCGATAGCCGCACATCCACCGGCTAAGCCCACTCGTAAGGACATCCACAAGCTGGAGTTCACGCGCCGACACATTATCAAGGCAGGCCAGAGCGCAAGAATAATGGCGACCTGGCCAAGCTCGACGCCAAGATTGAAGGCAAGTAGGCTTTGCCAGATGTTTGGAGATGTGACCTGCAAGATCTTGTGCAACACAAAGCTAAACCCAAGCCCGTGCAAGAGGCCAATCAGCGTTGTCAGAAGCACCATCGTGACTTCAGAGCGCGCATTGTCCTTAAAACCCACAAACGCTGCGACGGCTGCAAATATGATAGAAAGCGCGATTCCAGTTTCGACGGCAGGAACAAACCACGCGCCCGATGGTACAAACCCGAAAAACCCCAGCGACAGCGTTACGCTATGCCCAACGGTAAAACCAGTTGCAAGCAGCAATAGCGCCCTGAGTGTCTGCGCTCCAATGACCAAACACACAACAAACCGAACATGATCCTAACCTTCGAGGATATGTCGTGTGCCTTCCCAGACAAAACTCAGGAATCCTCCGTACCCTTCTTGCTGAACCTCCACAGGGTCGGTCATCAGACCCCGAGACTGGAAAATCTGCGGTGTGTCAGACGCGTAATCGAGAATGAGGTTCGCCGTTTGGTCCTGATCCGGCAAACCGGGGTCCAGCACGTTGGCAATGCTGTACGATTGGATCGGGCCGTCAGTGTCATAATGCAGGACGAGATCGACAATCGTGTCACCAACAAAAAGCGGTGGCGTTAAGGCCGTTTCGGTGTCTACTGCCTGTTGAGCCTCGGCTAAAGTTGCAAATCCGGGCTCAATTCCAACGCGATGCAAGCGAACGGCCTCAACTGTTCCTCTTAAGCGGTGGTCGTCGATCAACAGGTGCAACCCACCTTCGGCGATTTGCCCCAGCCCGTTGGGATCGCTCATTACAGCTTGCAAGTCGACAAAATGGACCAACTGACTGTTACTCATGGCATTGGTCGTGAATGGTGCAGCATCTGGCAGAGCGTCATCGTCCTGCTCGCCGACCTTGTCCGCAACCAGATAGGGCATGGGTGTACGCATAAAGACGCGCAGATTATCCACGGAATGCTCGACATGCGTTACGCGGACATTGAGATTCAGCAAAAAATGCGCCGAGGCTGACAGCGTCAGTGACAAAATCAAGCTGACAAAAAAATACCGAAAGCAAAAACCTTTGGTCTTAAACACTTATGCATTTGGATCGCGAGCCTCGATTACAGTTAGTCCATCCAACTCCCATTGCCCGGCTTCTGGTATAACTTCAACCAGCGCCCTGAACGTAACGGCGCGTATGTGGGCGTGCCCCCAATGGCCGCCTTCGACTTTCACGGTCAATCTGACCAGAGTGCTAAATCCACCCGGTTTGAGGGTCGGATCAATGCGTTCTAATTTCAGGTCGCTAACATCGGTAACTGTAGCAAGACTGCCTCCTAGCGTTCGGTCGCGAGGCCACGTTCTGAGCAGCCTCATCTGACTGGTCCAAGTTGATTGTTAGTGCATCATTGGCCTGTGATCCATTGAGATGATGGTTTCGGGAGCTGGCGGGCGGTAGCCCAGTGCACTGTGGGGTCGACCTGCTGACTGAACGCGCCGGACCTCGCACTCAATGGCTGGTTGAGGTTTGGGGGATGATTGGTGTGATCCTGGTCGCTGCGGCTGTTCTCTACAGCGCGGTGATTATGGTGCAGTTCTCATACGATTTCGGGATCTATTCAGACGGGTATCTGAGCGTTCAAATGTGGATTCCGCAAGGCTTCCTACTCATCGGCATGATGATACTAATCCTTGCGGCTCTGGCTCGCATCTTTACGCTTCTGACGGTGCGCCGACCATGAGGACGTTTCTTATTTTGGCCGGTCTGATTGTCCTCTTGCTCACGGGTATGCCAATCTTTGCCGGGCTCGGGCTTACATCGCTAATCAAAATGATGCTGACGGAGGGCAACGTGAACAGCGCGGCTGATACGGTGTTTGCCAAACTGAACAACGGACTTCTTACGGCTATACCGATGTTTGCTTTCTTGGCTCACGTGATGATCCGTGCCGGCGTGGTTAAGGACCTTTACGATGCAGCAAATGCAATGGTCGGCCATTTGCGTGGTGGACTTGGGGTCGCCACGATCCTCTCCTGCACCATATTCGCAGCCATTTCCGGTTCGTCTGTAACCACAGCACTTACTATTGGCTCGACGGCTATCTCGCAGATGAAGCGCTTCAACTACAGCCCCAGCAATTCCTACGGTGTGATTGCAGCGGGCGGTACGCTCGGGATTCTGATTCCTCCCTCTGGGCCTCTTATTCTCTATGCCATTGTAACCGAGGCCTCGATCGGAGCTCTTTTCCTAGCCGGGTTGGTGCCGAGTATCATGATGGCTGTCATATTCGCGGTTTGGGCGATGGTCAGCGCTGGGTTTGGGGGCACGGCTGTCTCTCAACCATTTGCAGGTATGGGCGTTATTTGGTCACGTATGAGACAGTCGATCTGGGCCTTATTGATGCCACCGGTGGTTTTGGGCGGAATCTACCTCGGAGTATTTACGGCTACTGAAGCAGCTTCTATTGGCTGCCTTTACGCGCTGTTCATCAGTGTAGTTGTTTACCGCAATTTCGGTCTGAACGACCCTTGGGTGACTGCGTTTGAAACAGTGCGCACAACGGCGATGCTGTTCATGATCCTGGCTGCTGCGGCGCTGTTTGGTCACGCCGTAACCATTATTCGCCTGCCCATAAAGATCGTCGAACAAGTGACGGCAATGGGCCTCAGCCCCGCCATGTTTGTCGTAGCTGTTATGCTGCTCATTCTGGTGCTGGGCATGTTTTTGGAGACCATCTCGATCATCCTGATCACGACGCCAATCGTTTTTCCTGTCATGCTGGCATTGGGGATCGATCCAATTTGGTACGGCATCCTGCTAATGATCAACCTCGAACTTGCGCTGATCACACCTCCCGTGGGGATGAATCTCTTCGTCATCAAGGGCATTGCCAAAGCCCCTTTGTACGAGGTCATTCGCGGCGCCTTGCCATATGCAGCGCTAATGCTGCTGGGCCTGATCCTCGTCTTTGCATTCCCACCTTTGTCCACGTGGCTTCCCGAGGCGGCGGGGTTCGGCGGCTAAGCAACGCGTTCATGAAACTCCTTGAGTATTACCCTTTTCATCCTTAACGCCATGTCTCAGTAGGATTGGACCCCATGGCTAGGGCTCATTTGAGACACTAACCGTATACTTTCTGGGTCAGAAATGCCCGACGTTTAGGTTAGAATTGAATGACGTGATCCTCCGACTCATTGAGGTTTTGGCTGTCAATTGAGTCAAAGGTCAGTGGCGTTCCACATTTCTTGGTCTGGTCGTCATTTTGTGGATCAGTGTCGGAAAAAGTGAACTCTCTCCCCGTATTTCCCAAGTAGCATAACTTTGACAGCGAACGTTGTCAGTCACAGAAGCTGTCAAACGGGCCCGACCCGGAGCTGTTTTTAACCGGTGTCGTTACCGAAGGGAGTTGACCATGGCGAAACTACTTGATCCGTTTCAGCTCAAGCACCTGACGCTGCGCAACCGTATCGTCAGCACCTCTCACGCGCCCAATTACGTCGAAGATGGTCATCCGCGAGACCGTTACAGGCTGTATCACGAAGAAAAGGCCAAGGGTGGCGTCGCCCTGACAATGATCGGAGGATCGACGAATATCGCTGCCGACAGCCCCTCGGTATTCGGCCAGCTTTATGCCGGCGACGACAGTATCGTTCCCTGGTTTCGGAAGCTCACGGATGGCGTGCATCTGCATGGGGCCGCTATCATGTGTCAAATCACTCATATGGGACGCCGTACTGCTTGGGATGATGGGCATTGGTTGCCGGTTGTTGCCCCGTCCGGCGTTCGCGAACGCGCGCACCGCGCCTTTCCCAAAGCAATGGAACAAGAGGACATTGAACGAGTGATCGGCGATTATGCCGCTGCGGCGCGACGTTGTCAGCAGGGCGGGTTCGATGGGATCGAGCTTCTGTCCCACTCGCATTTGCTGGGCCAGTTTCTGTCTCCGCTCACCAACCAACGCGACGATGCCTTTGGTGGCACGTTGAAGAACCGCATGCGCCTGACCCTGCAGGTATTGGATGCGGTGCGCGCCGAGGTCGGTCCGAAGTTCATACTGTCCATGCGCATCACCGGCGATGAGTTGATTGAGGGCGGGCTGAGCGCCGAGGACTGCATTGCCGCCGCCCGGATGCTGGAAGATAGTGGCCATGTCGACCTGCTCAACATCCTGGTCGGGGCACCCTACGATGATCTTGGCCTTGCTGAATGGGTGCGTCCTATGGGGCTGCCAGCCGCTCCGCATATTACTGTGGCCGGACGCATCCGCGAAGCCGTCAACCTGCCGATCCTACATGCAGGCGGCATCGCAGACATTGCAACGGCTCGCCACGCGGTTACAGGCGGCCATGTCGATCTGGTCGGCATGACGCGCGCCCAAATGGCTGATCCTTATTTGGTGGCAAAACTGGCGCGTGGGGAAGAGAATCGTATCCGTACCTGTGTCGGCCTCGGGTATTGCGTGGACCGGGTCAATCAGGGCAAGCCCGCCGTGTGCGGACACAATGCCGCCACCGGGCGGGAGCAAACTTTACCCCATGTCATTCCTGCCAGCCGCACCCGAAGGAAGGTGGTTGTCGTCGGCGGTGGACCTGGCGGTCTGGAGGCAGCGCGGGTCAGTGCCTTGCGCGGTCACGATGTGGTTTTGTTCGAGGCGTCAGATCGGCTGGGGGGGCAGCTTGTTTTGGCAGCCAAGGGCGGGACACGCAGGCAGATATGGGGTGTCGCCGATTGGTTGATTTCCGAGGTTAACACCCTTGGTGTTGATCTCCGCATGAATACCTTTGTCGAGGCCAGTGACGTGTTTAGAGAAGCCCCGGATTTAGTCATAGTTGCTACCGGAGGATGGCCCGAGCCAGTATCCATTCCAGGCGGCGATCTGGCGCTCTCCAGTTGGGAGGTTCTGTCCGGAGAAGCGCGTGTCTCGGGCGAAGTTCTATTGTTCGACGAGATTGGAGACCATCCCGCGGCAGTCACGGCCGACATGTTGGCAGGCGCTGGCCACAGCGTCGAACTTGTGACCCCCGACCGGGCGATTCTGCATGACCTTGGCCCAACGACCTCTGCCGTTGCTTTGCGCGATCTGGCAGCCAACGGGGTGACCTTTACCTGCCTCCACGAACTCCGTGCTCTAAGCCAAGAGGGAAACCGGGTGTGCGCCAGCCTGCGCAATGTCTTGACCGGTGATATCACCAAGCGTCTTGTCGACCACGTGGTTGTCGAACATGGTCTAGTCCCGACGGACGCGCTCTATCACGATCTAAAGCCAGGTTCGCGAAACCTTGGGCAGGTCGATCACAAGGCGCTGATCAATGGTTCATTCCCGTTCAGGGAAGACGAGCCGGATGGCCAGTTCTATCTGGCCCGAATTGGTGACGCGATCGCAGGCCGCAATATGCACGCCGCTATTCTCGACGCTATGCGTATTTGCTGTTCAGCCTGAGCTGCGCTTCGAGCATTTTTCATCAGTTGCGGCGAAGGCAAAGCTGTACCTCGGCCCGCATCGAAAAACCTTCAGGAAAGCAGAAGTTCGCAGCACTCGCACAGAGACCTAGTTTGCAGACGAAAAGCAGATCTTAAGTTCGAAATACGATGCTTGCTCTACGCTGGAGGAAGCGGCCGCCTCAGCAAAGGGCTGCCTAAACAATGCGGCATCAAAATACGCTCCCGATACTCAAACTTGGTGCTGTAAACAGGCTTGGCGGTTCAAAACCCACCGGTGCAGAAAACCAATGCTCGTTGAATTTTCTTGCAGAACCAACAGTACAGTGTTGAGATTGCTTCTGTCATTGGGAGGCTGGTCGGATGTTGATCTGGCCAACGCAATTAGATCAACTAGCGACTTAGAGCGACCGCCACTAACGACGAATTGACGAGTATCGCGCTGAAAATTTCGGCACGACACATAGGGGAGGAAAGAAATTGAAAAATCTGACGACGACGCTGGCGGGATCGCTGATAGCATTTGCGGCTTCGCTAACTGCGGCCCAAGCTGAGAAGCTGACGTTTTACTGCTCGGCACAGGAAGATTGGTGTCAACTCATGGCGCGCAGTTTCGAGGATGCCACCGGTATAGACGTCAATATGACCCGCAAGTCCTCGGGCGAGACGTTTGCACAAATTCGCGCGGAAAGTTCTAATCCTAAAGGCGATGTATGGTGGGGCGGTACCGGTGATCCCCATTTGCAAGCTGCCGAAGAAGGCCTGACGATGGAATACGTGTCGCCGATGCGTGACCAGCTTCACGACTGGGCAATCTCGCAGGCTGAAAGTGCAGGTAACAAAACCATCGGAATTTATTCAGGCGCACTCGGCTACGGATACAACTCCGACCTCTTGGCCGCGAACAGCCTGCCTGAGCCCGCATGTTGGAAAGACTTGCTGAAGCCCGAGTATAAAGGGCACGTGCAAATGGCGAACCCGAATTCCTCGGGCACCGCTTATACGACGCTTGCCTCGATGGTTCAGATATTTGGCGAAGACGACGGCTTTGAGTTCATGAAGGGCCTACATTCGAACATCAACCAGTACACCAAGTCGGGTTCAGCCCCAATCAAGGCCGCCGGTCGGGGTGAGAACACCATCGGTATCGTCTTCATGCATGATGCGGTCAAGCAGGCCGTATCAGGTTTTCCGGTCAAGGTCGTGGCCCCATGCGAAGGCACAGGCTATGAGATCGGTTCGATGTCGATCATTGACGGCGCTCGAAATGAAGAAGAAGCCAAAAAGTTCTATGACTGGGCGCTCAGCCCCGAGGCCCAGAACCTTGCGCTTGAGGTTAACGCCTTCCAGGTTCCGTCCAACAAAAATGCGGAAACCTCTGAAAGCGCACCTGACATGAGCCAGATCAAGCTTATTGACTATGACTTCAAAAAGTACGGCTCGTCTGACGAACGCAAGCGTCTCTTGCAGAAATGGGACGAAGAGGTCTCAGTACTGCCACAGTAAGTGACTGATACCACACCAAAAACGAACCACCCGGTTCTGATCTTCTGGATTGTTGCCGGGTGGGTTGGTTTCTGTCTGCTGCCATGGTTCATGGTGGAGGATGGCATTTGGTCATTCGTATGGCTGGTCGATGGATATCCGTTCGATGAAGATTATGCGCCCGCTGCTTTCCTGATCGGACAGGGCGAAAAGCTGTGGCTTACGCCGCTTTTGGTCCCGCTTACCTTGCCTTTGTTGATACTCGGCAAGCCAAAGTCCGATCCACAATATGCACGTATCCTGATTTTGGCTGGTGCCTTGGGTTTTGGCTGGCTGATTGCGCAAGGGTTCTCAATTGGCCTTCGCGGGTTCAATTTCGAATGGATGAAGGTGCTGTTCGGAGAACCGAAGATCCGCCAGTTCGGCATGGGATACGGCGCGATGATCTGCGCCACAGCGTTTCTGTTCCTTTTAACTCAGGGTATTGCAGCGCGCGGCGCTATCAACGGCGACGTTTTCGTCGTTAGCGCTATTGGTGGCGTAATCACCATTGTTACAATTTTCGTTTTCTTTCCAATTGCGAAGATGTTGTTTGCCGCCTTCGTTACCGAAGATGGTGTCTATTCAGTTTCGGTTTTTGCCTCGAAGTTCTTTGATGACCGACTTTGGGGCTTGGGCTGTTTTGCCGGTGCCAAATGCGGCGCCGCGTGGAACTCTCTGTTTCTTGCAGTTCTTGTGGGCTTCATCACGACGGCACTTGGACTATGTTTTGCACTTGTCGTCACACGGTCAGGTTTTCGTTTTAAACGCGGGATGCGCGCGCTGACAGTTTTGCCGATTATCACACCGCCCTTCGTGATTGGTCTTGCACTGATCCTGCTGTTTGGGCTTTCCGGTTCGGTCACCAAATTTGTTGCTGAGATCTTTGGTGTGCAGCCTACGCGCTGGCTTTATGGTATGCCCGGGGTGCTGATCGCTCAGACTCTGGCATTTACGCCGATCGCCTTTCTGGTTTTGATCGGGGTGGTCGAAGGGGTGTCACCTTCGATGGAAGAGGCCGCCCAAACCCTTCGAGCCAATCGTTGGCAAACATTCAAAACCGTGTCCCTGCCTCTGATGCGTCCCGGCCTGGCCAATGCCTTCCTGCTTGGGTTCATCGAATCCATGGCCGATTTTGGCAACCCACTTGTCTTGGGCGGAAACTTCGATGTGCTTTCGACTGAGATATTTTTTGCCATCGTCGGTGCGCAATACGATCAGGGCCGGGCTGCTGTTCTGGCCATGGTGCTGCTGTTCTTCACACTTTCCGCCTTCTATGCGCAGCGCGCGTGGCTGGGGAAAAAGAGTTATACCACAGTTTCCGGCAAGGGCGACGCGGGTGTGCACCCCTTGATGCCGCGCGGCCTTGCCATACCGGTTCTGGGCATTGCAATTGCCTGGGCGGTTTTCACTGCCGTGGTTTACGGGATGATCATCTATGGAAGTATCGTCGAACTGTGGGGCGTTGATAACTCGCTGACGTTCAAGCACTACGTCACAGCCTTTTCGGTTCGCTTCGAAGAAGAAGGTATTCGCTGGACCGGAGCCGCCTGGGATAGCTTCTGGACCACAATCACCATTGCTGCCATTGCCGCACCGTTGACGGCCGCCGTAGGGTTGGTCACTGCCTATCTGCTGACACGGCAAAGTTTTGCGGGAAAGAATGCGTTTGAGTTTGGTACGATGCTCTCTTTCGCCATTCCCGGCACGGTTATTGGCGTAAGCTATATCCTGGCATTCAACGTGCCCCCGATCGAGATCACTGGCACAGGCGTTATCCTTGTCGTCAGCTTTATCTTCCGCAATATGCCGGTTGGGGTTCGCGCGGGTATTGCGTCTATGTCACAATTAGACAAGTCGCTTGACGAGTCTTCGCTGACGCTCGGTGCAAATTCCTGGCAGACTTTCAGGCGGGTAATTCTTCCTCTTTTACGGCCCGCTATCCTAGCTGCGCTGGTTTACAGTTTTGTCCGGGCCATGACGGCGATTTCGGCGGTGATATTCCTTGTTTCAGCAGAGTATGACATGGCTACCAGCTACATTATCGGTCGGGTCGAAAACAACGATTACGGTCTTGCAATCGCATATTCCACAACGCTGATCTTCGTGATGTTGGCGGCAGTCGGGATGTTACAAATCCTCGTGGGCCGTGTTCAGATCGGGCGACGTACACAACTCGGGACAGAGAAAACGACATGACCGAAACGACTATAGCAAGTAAAGCCGCGCCTGTTCGTTTCGAGGGGGTTTCGAAAGTGTTCGGCGGGGATGTGGTGGCTGTCGACAGCATCGATCTACACGTCCAGGCCGGCAAGTTGGTGACGCTTTTGGGCCCTTCTGGTTGCGGCAAAACGACGACGTTGCGCATGATCGCAGGTCTGGAAATGGCGACCTCGGGCCGAATTCTGATCGGCGACCGAGACGTGACCAAATTACCCGCTACCGACCGTGACGTGTCGATGGTATTCCAATCCTACGCGCTTTTTCCTCATATGAGCGTGCTGGAAAACGTCATGTATGGGTTGACCTTTTCCGGCTTCGACAAGCGCGAGTCCCGATCGCGCGCGCTGCATGGGTTAGACTTGGTTGGCCTGAAGGGCTTCGACAACCGTTTGCCAAGTGAACTCTCCGGGGGGCAGCAACAGCGCGTTGCCGTCGCTCGTGCGTTGGTTTTGGAACCGCAGGTTTTGCTCTTTGACGAACCTCTCTCAAACCTCGATGCAAAACTGCGCCGCCAGGTGCGCGAAGATATCCGCGCCATTCAGCAAGATCTCGGTTTGACCGTCGTCTATGTGACTCACGATCAGGAAGAAGCCCTTGCCGTTTCAGATGAGATTGTCGTCATGCGCAACGCTGCCATCGCACAGATCGGCACGCCGCGTAAACTCTATGATGCGCCGGTTGACCGGTTTGTGGCCGATTTCATTGGTGAGGCTAACCTGATCAGCTGCACTATTTATTCCGTCAAAGGCGATTTAGCCACGATCGAAATCGAGGGCTATCAACACACACTCCCCTCTCGTGGCCTAACGCCTGGTCCCGCAACACTGGCCGTGCGCCCGTCACGGATATTGATTGGATCTGATATCGGCATCCCGGCCAAAGTTGCCAAGGCGACCTATGTTGGCGTGCGGATGGAGTACACTCTGGCCGGTGCCTTCGGGCAGGTATTTGCTGTGCAGGACGACGTGGACGAGCCACTGGAAATCGGCTCGGAAGTCAAAATGTCTTTTGCCGAACGTGGCCCCGTTCTGTTGCCGGAAGGGTGACGTGGGTAAACTTTTAGTCGTCTCTCACCCGGAGGTCGTCCTTGAGCCAGAGAAACCAGTCACCGAATAGGGTTTGAGTGAAATTGGCCGCGCCCGAGCCGACACATTTTCACAAAGTAAGACCATGTCTAGCGTGACAGATATCTGGTCCAGTACCGAGCGAAAAGCGTCCGATACAGACGCTATCCTTGCAAAGCCTTTGGGGCTGGTCGCGAATTCCGAGCCTGGATTGAGTGAGAACGACCGAAACACTACCGGGTTCCTTCCTCCCTCGATATTCAAGGTCCGCCGCTGACACCTTTTTCAAGGCACCTATGTCCAGCTTCTGCAGTTGGGAAACAGCCCATGCCGCGCAACTGCGTATCGTTCGAACAGTCCTGTCAATCGTCATAAACCAAGACGGAAAAGACTTGGCCATTGTAACCCAAGGCGCGGTCGGAACACTGCTTTGGTGCCATCTTGCAGGGCAGAAAATCGATCGTCGGATTGTTCAACCTGGTCTGGGCCACTTCTGGCGTGCGGATATTAAAACTCTTCAACCTGAATTCGGGTCGAGCCCGATTGCCTGAAGGACGTCATTCGTTCCAAGCGTCGTCGCAGATCATTTTCAAGGTCCCGAACACGGCCGGTGTGCCAGCGATTACGCGACCACCGTCCCGGATCATCCCGTCGGCGTCTTGATCCTCGATCTCGCCACCTGCTTCGGCAATCATCAACTGACCGGCGAGGCAATCCCAGGCGTTCATGTGCTCTTCAGTGTACCCCAATAGACGTCCCGCCGCGACATAGGCCAGCGAAAGCGCACCGCTTGCATTGCGATGATAGAGAGCGCCACGTTCGATAAGGGCCGCAATCACCGGTATGACTTTTGATGCCTCGACCCGGTTCGAATAACCTATTGAGACGGTTCCACTTGCCAGCTCCACGCTTGAGGCAACCTGCATGGCGTGTCCATTCAAAGTGGCACCTTCGCCTCGGACCGCCACGTAAGTTTCACCAACGTTTGGCTCGAAAATCACACCGACCTGCGTCTGACTGTCCGAAACGCACGCTAAGACAATCGTCCAGGCCGGAATGCCATTGACGAAGTTCGTTGTCCCATCAATCGGATCGATCACCCAGTCAAAACCGCTGGAGCCAGCTTTTTCCGCGTGTTCTTCGCCATAAATCCCATCATCGGGAAAAGAGTTCACAATCTTTTGGCGAATGAAGGTCTCGACGTTGCGATCCGCCTCGCTGACCCAGTCTTGCGCGCCTTTTTGATCAATGACCAAGGTATCTCTGGAAGCAAAATACTCTAGTGCAAGCGCGCCTGCCTCTTCTGCTACCGCAACGGCGAAGTTTCTTCGTGCAATGATGTTATGCATAGGTCGGCTCACTTCCTGCTAAATGCAAAACCATCCCTAGTGGATGGGGTGTCAGAACACAAAACAGTGTTTGCCAGACAGAAATCCACTTTCTTCGAGTCGCCCGAGTTTCTGTCGAAAGAATATGCCAATCAAAGCACTCATTCACTTCCGTGCAGTGAAGTCGCCTATTGCTCGTGACCATTGCCGGATTTTGAGAACGCTGCATCGCAGCACTTGAAGTTGCGATGACGGTCCGCTTCGGGCTGCCTGCGAGAGCGGCCCAGAGATATTATATTTCAATGGCTTCGGAGATAGCCAAGGCATCTTCAAGTTCAACACCAAGATACGTGACCGTGCTGTCCATCTTTGTGTGCCCCAACAGAAGCTGGAAGGCGCGAAGCCCAAATTCCATATCCTGCGACCTGCATCATAGTCCGCTTTCGTTCAGTCGATCCAATGAGCCAAATCACATAATCACAATTGTTCCCTTCATATGTGGATGAAACGCACAGAAATATTTTGTTTCCATACCTTTGGTAACCTCAACTTTGGCGCTGACACCGTTTACCATCTCCCCAGTGTCCCACCCGAAGTCATCGGCTGTCGCGGTATGTGGCGCCAGATCCTCATTCGTCCATAGAATGGTGTCACCAACAGACACGTTCAGAAGCTTTGGCGTGAATGCGAATGCCTTGATCCTGACTTCATGGATTACGGGTTCTGCGGCTCGGGCCCGCGTTCGGGTTAAAGCGAGAGCGGCCGCCGATGCGACCGCTCCAACCATCACGCAACGGCGTGACTGAGTTTTTCCCATCACTGAAGCGCCTCGACCATCATTTCGGCGTGACCTTCATGGGCTTTAAAGATTTCAAGACCCTGCTCGAACAAGGCCTTCACCTCGGCATTGTCGATATTGGGGATCATTGTGTTCTCCACCAGATCATTCACCGCCTGATGATAGGCCAATTCATTGGCTGCATAAGCGGCATCAAACTCTGCGCCACGCAGCTTGACGAAGCCATCGATGATCTCTTCGGCATTGGCATTCAGCGTCTGGCTGAACGCGTTGTCCTGCGCTGACGCGCCCAGTTTGTCGAGCAAGCCCAAGGCCGCTTCGTTCACGGCAGTATGGTCGCGGATCATTGTGTTTGCGAATTCATGGATGTCGGGGTTCGACGACAAAGCCAGCGCCAGATAGGCATACCGAATGTCGATGTTGTCGGCCGTATAGGCAATGTGAGCGTATTCGAGATCGCTCATCTCGGCGACGTCTTGCGCAGAGGCTTGAGCGCCAGTCATGGCAAGTGCCACAGCAAATGGGGAAATCAGTTTCTTCATTTTGGAGACTCCACTGAGTGTTACGATGGCAATAGGAGTAATCCGACCCGGGAAGTGAGATACATGCGGGAACGTTCGATTTTCTGTGCAGATCGTTCAAGATACTGTACAAAAACGCCAAATACTGCCATGAAAATGCATGCTTGATTTGCTTAGCGATATCCTTACGAAACTGTCTGTTCAAGGCGCGCTCTATTTTCGAACTTCGTTGACCACCCCTTGGGGGATTGAAGTTCCCAAGTTCAATAACGTCGCCCGATTTCATTTTGCTCATAGGGGCAATTGCCTGATCGAAGTTGAAGGATATGAAAAAGTGGTGGCGCTGGAGCAGGGCGATCTGTTGATTGTTCCGCATGGCGCGTCACACAAGTTGTACTGCGCGGCTGAAACAAGAGATGCAGTTTTGCCGCTGGACACGGTAATCGAGCGGTCGGGATACACTGGAACTGGGGTTCTGGTTTACGGCGGCGACGGCGATGAACGTGACACGCAACTTATCTGCGGCCATTTTTCATTCGACCCTCATGCAAAACACATACTGTTGGAACGCCTTCCACCGATCATTCACCTAAGGAATTACGGGGAATCCGCTGGAAAATGGATGGAGGCGACACTGCGCATGATCGGAGATGAGGCCGGGGGTCTTCGCCTCGGTGGCGATCTCATTGCTTTGAAGATGTCAGAAGCCATTCTTGCGCAGGCAATACGTTCGTTTGTGGAAAGTGACGAATCCTCGAGGTGGGGCTTGAACGGATTCTCTGATCACCATCTGGCTCGGGCTCTTGACGCGTTTCACAAGGATCCAAGCGCATCCTGGACGATAGAAACAATGGCGCGCATTGCAGGCATGTCACGAACAAACTTTGCGGTTCAGTTTCAGAAAAAGATGGCGATGTCGCCAATGCAATACGTAACAGCTTGGCGGCTGGAGATCGCGAAACGCTGTCTTACTGACCCATCAAGTTCTGTTTCGGATGCGGCAGAACGCGCTGGATACGCATCGGATTCTGCTTTTGCACGCGTTTTCAAGAGGGAAATTGGCCTCTCACCTGCCGGCTTCCGTCGGCAGATCACATTATCATCGGCGCAATAAACCGGACGGGATCTGTTGCGAAGTTTTAACTTGCCACAGTGATATCTTTGTACCGGCGGACTAAGCCGCCAGCTCCGTAAATTGCCGAAACGGACAGACACCGGGCGTGATTTGCCCTTTGCGGATTATGTGCACCACTTCTATTCCGTCGAGCGTTTTGCCGTGGTTGTCGACGGCTGGGTAAAGATAGACCCACGCGCCTTTCCCCTTGATGTTGATCACACCATTCACGTTATAATAGGTATTGACAATGCCTATTATAGCACACAGATAGTGAGGCGTATCGTTAAGGTAGATCCGATGACTCGTACCATGCCAATTCGGCCACATATGTTTGACATCACAGCGGATGAAATCGCGACTTTGGTCAACCAGTTCTATGCGCGCATCAGAGTGCATCCTGATCTGGGGCCGGTATTTGACAGGGCAATCGAAGATTGGCCGGAACACGAAGAAAAGATCGCAGCCTTTTGGCGCGGCGCCATTCTACGAGAGGCAGGCTATTCGGGTAACCCGATGCAGGTTCACCTGGCGAACTCTGAAATCCTGCCAGAACATTTTCGCCTGTGGCTCGACCTGTTCGAAGACACCGCAAAAAAAGCCCTTAAACCTGCAACCGCCGAAGCGTTCTCTCATTTGGCCAGCAGGATCGGTAAGGGCTTGTCATTCGGAATTGAGAACTTTCGTCGTGAGGCTGACACTCCACCGGTGTTGTCATGACGGTCTCTGTCTATACCAAAGCTCAGGTCATCTCTGATCCTCCGGCACGCGTTGTCAAACGTTGGCTGCAGGCGGGCTGGGGCGACGTGAAACGCAACCCGGGATATTCCTTGCTTTACGGTGGTTCACTCGTAGTTCTGGGGTGGATTTGCGTTGCGGCCCTGATGCTCAACGATCTCGGTTGGGTTTTGTTGCCTTTGCTAGCTGGCGGCGTTTTGGTCGGACCACTTGCAACGATTGGTCTTTATTCCGTAGCAAGCGGTAAAACAGGGCTCAGAGCGGCCACGGGTCAGATTACGTTGGTGGGCGTCATACTGATGGTTTTTGCTCTCATCTGGATTCGCGCGGCCACAGTTATGTTCGCCATAATCTACGGGCTGCGCCCATTCTCAAGCTTCGCAGATACGCTGCTTTTGCTGATTACTACGCCATCAGGATGGGCGCTGTTAATCGCAGGATCATTGGTTGGCGGGCTGTTTGCGGCATTAGGGTTTGCGGTGTCAGCGTTTTCATTGCCAATGCTGATCGACCGCAAGATCGATGGCTTCTCGGCTATGGGGCTCAGTTTCAACGCCACCACTCACAACTTCAAGCTTTGCTTGTGCTGGGGAGCCATCATCACTCTTTTGACTTTGGTTGGAATACTGTCCGGGCTACTGGGTTTGGTCGTGGTGTTCCCATTGCTCGGGTACGCGACCTGGCATGCTTATGCCGAGCTTTTTCATGGAGATGCATAAATGACCGAAGCGCTTCCAAAAGGCTTGGTGCACTATGCGACCTCGCGGTTCACGCATGAGACATTGCCAGAAAAGCTGCGCAAAGATCACAGCACCAAAGCGGGTGTTTGGGGTCAATTGGCTGTGCAAAATGGGCAACTTCTACTGAGCCGGGATGACAAGGGTGATCTGGTTCTGGGCGTTGGGGCCACTGCTGTGTTCGCGCCACAGGAAACTCATTCGGTGAACCCGATTGGCGAAGTTGAGTTTGAAGTACGCTTCCACCGGCAGGAGGCGCCCGATGCAGCGTGAGAGTTTTCTTGAGGATGCTGCCGTCCTGTGTGCCCTTGCTTTGATCTTTGTCGGTGGCGTAGCCATACTTGGCTGGGGGGTTCCTACCGCCTACGTGCTGCACGGTTGGTTGATCGCAATAGCCGCTGGTTGGGGGTTGATGTGGATGATCAACCGTTTGAGCGAGGCCCCAAAGGACATCCCTTTAGAATACAATGACAAGGTCATTCGGTTTGGTGTCATCGCCGCGCTGATTTGGGCAATCATAGGGTTCACGGTTGGCGATATCCTCGCCTGGCAGTTGGCGTTTCCAGCACTGAACGGTGATATGTTCTGGTCGAACTTCGGCCGGTTGCGCCCGGTTCATACATCTGCCGTGATTTTTGGTTTTGGTGGCAACGCGTTAATCGCGACGTCGTTTTATGTGGTCCAACGTACCTCGCGCGCCAGATTGGCCAGTGAATCGCTGCCCTGGATGGTGTTCTGGGGGTACAATCTGTTCATGGTCCTTGCGGCGACCGGCTACCCCTTGGGGATCACCCAATCGAAGGAATATGCCGAACCGGAATGGTATATGGATCTGGTTTTGCTGATCGTCTGGGTTGGTTATCTAGGTCTGTACCTAAAGACGCTCTCTCGCCGGTCCGAACCGCATATATATGTGGCTAACTGGTACTACCTGGCCTTCATCGTCGTCATCGCGATGCTGCATACGGTGAACAACCTCTCGGTTCCGGTTTCCATTGCCTATCCCAAAAGCTACTCGCTGTTTTCCGGCACACAGGATGCAATGACGCAATGGTGGTATGGGCACAATGCTGTTGGCTTCCTGCTGACCGCCGGGTTCCTAGGGATGCTGTATTACTTCTTGCCCAAAGCTGTGAACCGGCCAATCTACTCTTACCGAATGTCAATTGTTGGCTTCTGGGGGATCACCTTTCTGTATCTTTGGGCTGGCTCACATCACCTTCACTACACGGCGCTACCGGACTGGGTTCAGTACCTTGGCATGACCATGTCGATCATCCTGCTGGTCCCCAGCTGGGCCTCTGTGTTCAACGGAATCCTTACGATCAACGGGGCTTGGGATAAGGTCCGGACGGATCCGGCGGTCCGGTTTATGATGGTCGCGATTCTGTTCTACGGACTGTCGACATTCGAAGGGTCGTTCATGGCGATCCGTCCGGTCAATTCGCTGAGCCACTACACGGATTGGACCGTCGGCCACGTACATGCCGGCGCGTTGGGCTGGGTCGCCTTCATCACCTTTGGTGCCATGTATAAAATGGTGCCCTGGATTTGGAAACGAGATGGCGTGTATTCATTGCGGCTGGAGGCATGGCACTTCTGGCTCGCCCTGAGCGGGACGCTGATTTACGTCGGCGCAATGTGGAACAGTGGCATCACACAATCGCTGATGTGGCAGACCTATGATGCGGATGGTGCGTTTCTTTATTCCTTCCTCGACAGTGTGATCGCAATGCATCCTTACTATGTCGCCCGTGCGATCGGGGGGCTGCTGTATCTGATCGGAGCGTGCATCGGTGCATACAACATCTACATGACGGTCAGTGGGCCGCGGCAAACCGAGACCAGGCAATCCGGACCTTTGGTCCAGCCGGCGGAGTAGCAGCCCATGAGTACACAACACCAAAAGCTCGAACGCCACTCACTTGGCTTTGCCATGGCCATCCTGCTGGTTGCATCAATCGGTGGCATTGTTGAAATCGCCCCTTTGTTCACCATCGAAAACACGGTGGAAGAAGTCGACGGTATGCGGCCCTACACTCCGCTGGAACTGGCCGGGCGCGATATTTATGTGCGCGAGGGCTGCTATGCCTGCCACAGTCAAATGATCCGCACCCTACGGTCGGATATCGAACGCTATGGGCACTACAGCCTCGCCGCCGAAAGCATGTATGACCACCCGTTCCAATGGGGCTCGAAACGTACAGGGCCGGACTTGGCGCGAGTTGGCGGTAAATACTCAGACGCATGGCATGTGGCGCATCTGGAAGCGCCACGAGAGCTGGTGGAAGGCTCGATCATGCCTGGTTATGCGTTTTTGTCTGACGCGCGGCTGGAAACAGGCCACCTGCCTGCCTCTTTAAGAGCCCTTAGCCGCGCCGGGGTGCCTTACACAGATGCTCAGATCGAAAATGCGGAAAAGGATGCTGCATGGCAAGCAGATGCCGAGCAATATTATGAAGGTGAACTGCAAGAAAGTTACGGTGAAAACGTTCAGGTCAGGGATTACGACGGGCACCCGAGTGAGTTGACGGAAATGGATGCCCTTGTGGCCTATCTGCAGGTTCTTGGCACATTGGCCGATCTGGATTCGGTAGATCACGAGGAGATTAATCGATGACACATGATACCGTTCTTGTCTTCTCCAAGACCTGGGGTGCAATCTACCTGCTGGTCGTCTTCCTTGCCGCAGTTGTCTGGACCTACTGGCCCTCACGGCGAAAAGTCTACGATGACGCTGCGCAATCTCCGCTGGACCATCAGGAGGATCAGCCGTGGCGCTAAAGGGAAAGGATCCGGTTTCCGGTACTGATCTGACCGGCCACGAGTGGGACGGTATCAAAGAGTTGGACACACCTGTTCCCTGGGCGGCCCGATGGGCTTTGTGGATCAGTATCATCATCGCAGCACTGTTTTGGGTGTTCTACCCATCCTTCCCAGGTGCGCGCGACTATGCAAAAGGGCTGTTGGGGTATTCATCCCGATCAGAGGTTGTTGCAGAACTTCAGCAAGCGAATGCTGATCGTGAAATGACATTTGCGCCTTTTGCGTCACAGGATATCGAAGAACTGGCCGCAGACCCAACACTGGAGGCAAGGTATAGAGCGTCGATTTCCAAGCTTTACGCTGACAATTGTGCCGCTTGTCACCGGAATGATCTGAAAGGGCAGCCTGGTTTTCCCAATCTGGTAGACGGACATTGGCTGTGGTCAGGCGCACCGGAAGAGGTTGAGGCGACCATACGCTATGGGATCAATGCGCAGCATGACGATACACGGATTGCACAGATGCTGGCGTTTGGCGCAGACGGCATGATCGAAAAGCAGCAGGTTGAAGAGGTTACAGAATTTGTCTTGGCCCTCTCTGGAAAGCAGCATGATGCGACGGCGGCTGGCACCGGTAGATTGATCTTCGAAGAAAACTGTGCGGCCTGTCATGGCGATGACGGGCGCGGGGGCTATGAAATCGGCGCGCCCGATCTGGGTGATGAACGCTGGATCTATGGAGGCGACCGGGATGAGATTTACCATAGCATTTATCACGGTCGGCAAGGTGTGATGCCTGCGTGGGAAGGACGTCTGAGCGACGCCCAGATTCGAATGCTCACGTTGTATCTACTGTGGAATGCAGAAGATGCACCAAGTTGAAGAAAATCCACGATTCCGAAGGGCAATGTATCTGATGATACTGGTCCTTCTGGTCGGCTACATCGGGTTCAAGGCATGGCACCTTTCCATGGCTTTCGAGGCATGGGAAGGGCAGGCGATTGAAAAGGCTGTGCCTGGCGCGGCCAAGTAACAATCAAATTATTATAGGACTACAGTTTGCGTATTAATCGCTTGATGCCAGCGCATGACTGACTTCCAACGCTCGGATCAGGTTTTTCATGCCACGGTTTCCTTCCAATACGTCCTGTAAAGTCTTGGTGTCCAAGGCAGCAAAAAACGCCTCCTGAGCTTCGTTCAGAATTGGCAACAATCCACAAGCGGGCGTCATAACGCAACAGCCGCCGTCTTCCTTCATGCATTCCACCAAAGGTGTGCCGCGTTCGGATTTACGTAGCAGGCCGCCAATCGAGATCGCATTGGGAGGTAGAGCCATACGCATACCCCCGTTTCGTCCACGCACAGATTCCACATAGCCCTCGTGTGTAAGCCACTGAGAGATCTTGGCTAGGTGATTGAAGGGCAAGTTTTGCATAGCCGCGATTTCACGCGTCGACATCAACCCATCTTCGTGGGTGGCAAGATGGATCAGGATGCGCAGGGCATAGTCGGAGAACTTGGTAATTTGCATAGTTATTCTTCCCATAAATAATAGGCTTTGAAAATGCCTATTTTATCGACATCTTTTTTTTACCCTTATAATGGGCATTTAGAATACCTAATAGATGGGGTGGCTCATGCAGCCCGTTGTGTTATTGATCTCGCTGATCCTGATGGCAGTGCTGTCACTTGTCTTCTGGTTGGCCGTGCGGGCTTCTGATGGGCCGGAACCCGGACCCAAGGCCAACTCGAAACGTTCGGGCTTGATCTGGGCAATGACGATTGTCGGCGTAATTGTTGCGGTTGGCACATTGCGACCGTGGCCACATGCCGTAGCCAGCACAGACGACGCCTTGACCGTCTCTATCACCAGCGGACAGTGGTGGTGGGATATCGACACCGTCGAGATCCCCGCTGGAATACCCATAAATTTTAGCGCCACGACCGAAGACGTTACCCACGGATTGGGCATTTACACCTCAGACCTTCGCCTTCTGACGCAGGTCCAGGTGATCCCGGGCTACACAACCGAAGTCACGTATACGTTCGATGATCCAGGCTCCTACCAAATCCTGTGCATGGAGTTCTGCGGAGTGGCACATCAGGACATGGTCAACGAATTCGAAGTCGTCACGGTGGAGGAATAAATGAGCGCTGTATCTGAACTTGTCGTGGAAAAATCAAACGCCACCGAACCCCAGGTCGGGGCAGTTAAGCTGACCATGATCCTTTCTGGCGCGGTCTTTGCCTTGATGATGGTCTTTGGCTTGATCATGCGCGCCGCGCAGGGTCAATGGATCGAAGTGGATCCGGCATTGTTCTATCAGCTCCTGACGGCCCATGGTGCCGGAATGGTCGGTACAGCGGCGCTGTCTGGCGCCGCGATCATGTGGTATTTTTGCGGACGTCACATTGTCCTGACAGCTGCAATTTTCTGGGCTTTCCTTGCCCTGTTCCTGTTGGGTGTTGTCCTGATCCTAGGCTCGATCTTTATTGGCGGATATGGAGGCGCATGGACATTCCTGTTTCCGTTGCCCGCGATGTCCGGCGGAGCGTGGGAAGCGGGTGCAGCTGCAACTTTTATGCTGGGTTATGTTTCAATTGGCATTGGTTTTCTGCTTTATTACCTCGAGCTTGGCCGACAGATCCATGCCCGCTATGGCAATCTTGTCCGGGCGCTAGGTTGGAATCTGATCCTCGGACGTGAGGACGACAATCCTCCACCACCAACCATCGTTGCAGCGGCGGCGGTGACCATATTCAATTCGATCGGGATCATCCTGGGCGCAGCGGTTTTGGTGGCAAGCCTTGTCCATCTGCTGGTACCGGGATTTGAAGTATATGCGCTGCTGGCCAAGAACCTGATCTATTTCTTTGGCCACGTTTTCATCAATGCCTCGATCTATATGGCGGTGACTGCGGTTTATGAAATCCTGCCGGAATACACCGGCAAGCCTTGGAAATCGAACCGACTGTTTGCGATAGCCTGGAATGCCGTACTGATATTCGTGATGGCTGTTTACTGGCACCATCTGCTGCAAGATGTTGTCATGCCACCTTGGATGCTGGTGATCGGGCAACTGGTTTCGTACTTCAGCGGCATTCCCCTTATCGCGGTCACGGCGTTTTCCACATTCCTCTACGTGCGCGGCTCAAAAATGACCTGGGATCTGACGTCCTCGCTGCTGGTTCTGTCCGTGGCAGGCTGGGCGGTTGGCTCAATCCCCGCGTCGATCGATGGAATGATCAGCGTGAACAAGGTGATGCACAACACTATGTGGGTCCCGGGGCATTTCCATACCTACCTGCTGCTGGGCGAGGTGGCGATGGCCTTTGGTTTCATGGCCTGGCTGGTACGTGGCAAAACGATCGCCCAGATGAGCGGGTTGGACCGTGTCGCCTTTGTGACCTACCTCGCGGGTGCCGCAGGGTTTGTGACAGTGTTTCTGTTCTCTGGCGCGGCTTCGATTCCCCGCCGTTGGGCGGTGCACTACGAAGAATGGCTGACCCATGACCGCATTGGCACTTTGTTCAGCGTGCTTGTTGTGTTGGGAACGTTGCTCTTTGTTCTGCGCTTTGTGCTGCGTCTTGGGCGGAGTGACAGCTGATGATGGTCCGCGCTCTTCCCATCTGCAAGAGCCGTGCCTCCGATGACCAGCGCCAAAGTGGAAGTGAGCATTGAGAGTTTCATGAGTGTCTCCAATCAAATAATATCGAGTCGCTACTATAGCGAGAAATGCATTGCAACTATAATTTCGACTCGCTACTAAAAGTGTTATGAACACAGACCACCGCATACGCACGCTAATCAACCGTTTGGCCCGTATTGATGCTTCCGAAGGATGGGCGGGAGATTTGAACCCGACTCAGAGGATGGCGCTCGAGTACCTCGCAGAGGCGAACATGTTTTCGCGCTCGCCGTCGCAAGTTGCAGAGTATATCGGAACAACCCGTGGAACGATGTCACAAACGCTCAAGGCTTTGACGCGCAAGGGCTATGTAGAAGAGCATCGCAAAGAGCTTGATCAACGGTCGATCTCTTATGACCTGACCAAGGAAGGGGTCAAAATTGTACGTCAGCCGAACCCTGTTGCACAGGCAATTGGAGATATGCCCGTAGAAAACCAAGTCATGCTTGAACAGGGTCTGATGCAAAGCCTCAGTCTGGCTCTGGCCGCAAATGGAGGCCGATCATTCGGCCAATGCAAATCCTGCACATACCATGATACCACGACGGAAAACGGTTTCTGCAAACTGTTGGGTGTATCATTGGACGTCGGTGAAAAAGACAAGATCTGTATCGAGCACGAGGAAGCCAGATGAACCATTTTGATTTATCGGCGAACATCGACGGCATATTTGTCGGAGCGGTCAAAGATTGTTGGGAAGGCAAACCTCCATCGGCCATTCAAAAAGACAGGGTGGACGGGCGGCAGTTGATTACCTCGCTCGGATTTTCCGAGGATGCACAGGCAGATTTGACCGTGCATGGAGGCGAAGACAAAGCCATCCATCATTATGCTTTTGATCACTACTCGGCTTGGCAAGCAGAGGGCCTAATAGCACCCGGCACACTGCCAGTGGCGTTCGGTGAGAACATTTCAACAACGGGGCTGACCGAGGAAAACCTCTGCATTGGCGACATCCTGTCACTGGGTACGGCGGTTGTTCAAATCAGTCAGGGGCGGCAACCGTGCTGGAAACTCGGGCTACATACGGGGCACAAGGAAATGCCTTACCAGTTTCAGAAGACGGGCCGAACCGGATGGTACTATCGTGTGCTCGAACCTGGCGAAGTTGGTTCCGGTGATCGGATTACCTTGGTTGAAAGGTTAAATCCCAATTGGTCTGTATTGGCCGTCACACGTGCAAGGTTGACTCGTCGCATTCTGCCAGAAGATGCCGAGGTGTTGTCTCAGATGAAAGAACTGGCTCAAAGTTGGCGACAAGCGTTCTGCCGAATGGCGGAAGGCAACGCCATAGAGGATACATCGGCGAGACTAGGTGCCTGAGGCATTCTATGAAGCATTTAAGCCGTGGTTGGCGATAACGCACCTTCCTCGAACCGAAAACAATCGAGAATACGAAAGCAGCCAGCCGCCAAATATCAATCCTTTGGCAAACCGAACTCAATTGAGACATAAGCCTTAGCTTCGATGAAAGTTAGTAGCCTTGGGGCAGAACTACTTGACGTTAGGGTCAGAATTGAATGACGCAAACTGCTCATTGCTTGAGGACACCCTCTGATGGGCATGTTTCTCATATCACGTCGCGGCGAGGTCACCCGCCGCTTGAGCAAGAATCCAGTCAACCCCACGCAGAAAATCGTCTATTGTCAGGGGGCTGTCTTCTCCGCTCGAGGCTGAGAGCACAAACCCATGTGCATAGTCGATCAGCACGTGAACAAGAACATCACCGCCATCGCTGTTTTCGAGTTGGTCCGTGCTGACTTTTAATTCCTCGGCCACGTTCATGAGGTCCGCGCTCATGAGCGTTACATCGTCTAGGATTGCACGGAGTAGATTGGCGTTCTTCAAAGCGCAACCATAGTAAGTCGCCATAATGCAGCGTGCGCGTTTGACCGGGTTGCCACCATTCACTCCATCCAAGACGCCTGCAAAGGCAAGTTCCACCAGATCGGACAATAGTTGCTTCTTGCTACCTGCGTGATAGGTCACGGCCATCGGAGTGACGTCAAGCTGATCGGCAAGTATGCGAAACGATAGCGCATCAACACCTTTGCTTTGGGCAATCGGCAATGCGGCCTGCAGGATCACTTGCTTCGAAAGGCGCTGTGCAGCCTTTGACGGTCGCCCTGGTGGAGAAGCTTTCGTCACCTGGTTTTCAGTCTGTAATCGAGATCTACCAGACCGGAGGAAAAGCTGCTAACCGAAACCAATTCCAGATCAACGTCACCTTCTGTTTTACCAAAGATCCGAATGCCTTCACCGATCAGAATGGGAACCAAGGTAATCTGCATGTCCTCAATCAGCCCGGCTTTGAGGAAGGATTGGATGATTGCACCGCCATCCACATAAACTCGATTGTAACCACGCGCGCCAAAATCCTCCATCAAATCAGTGGGTGTTTTGTCTGAAACTTCAACTCTATCGCGCAGTTCATCTGGAATGCCTGAGGGTTTCATTGAGCGACTGAGAACCACCACCGGTTTCGTGTAAGGCCACTCCCCAAATCCCAGAACTGTCCGGTACGATCCGGACCCCATCACGATCACGTCGACGCTACTCTGAAACGCGGCGAACCCGTGATCTTCGTCGGCAGTGGGTTGCTTTTCCAACCAATCCAGCCTGTGATCTGGCCTTGCGACAAAACCGTCTAGGCTCATTGCCATCATGATATGTCCTGTCGGCATCTTCTGGGTCCCTGTGATTTATTTATATGCTGTATAATAACGGCTCTGAGGATACTCAAGGGGAATGACTGCTACGATTGACCCAGAATCCAGTCCGAGAAGGACTGTACTGCGCCGGTTGGAGCGGAGCTATGCGGTTGAACCAAAAAATACCCATAGTCGGGCAGATCGGTTTCCGACAACCGAAACAGTCTTTCAGCATTTAGATCGTCCCGAACCAGATCATCCATCAAAGCTATTCCCTGTCCGTCGATGACTGCTTGCGCCCGGACATTTGGGTCAGGAACGATTAGCGCATCTCTCCTTGATTGTCGGGGAAGCTTTGCGACGTTCAGCCAATCAGACCAGGCGTTGCTGTCATCACGATCTCTCAGCAACGTAAGTTGCGACATTGCGCCTTCTATTCCCAACTCATTCACCAGGTCTGCCGCCAACCGATTACCTACAGGATAGGGCCGTAAGTGCATGAACGGTGTAACGGTGCCGTCGCTCCAATTCCCGTTGCCCCACCTGATTGCCAGGTCCACTTCCTGCATCTCTGTCTGCGAAAACTCGACCATCGGTTGAATGCGAAGCTGCACGTCCGGGTGGCTTTGCATGAATGACATCAGGCGCGGCGACAGCCAGCGCGCAGCGAAGTAGGTCGAGACACCAACAGTCAAAGAGCGCGATGAAATCCCTTTCAACGCCTGAATTTCGGTTTCGATTTCTTCGTATCGGGTCTGGCAGATTGCGAGCAGTTTCAGTCCTTCACCGGTGAGTGTAACACCGCGCGTTGTGCGCTGAAACAAAGCCATCCCCAGATCGGCCTCAAGCGTTTTGATCTGATAACTGATCGCGCCCTTTGTCATATTCAGCGCCGACGCCGCCGTCGAAAAGCTGGAATAGCGGGCGATCTCGGCAAATAGCCTAAGCAAGTCGTGGTGATGAAAGCGGGCAGTCATGAGCACAGCGTACAATTTTTTTGAACGCTGAGAAAAGAAATTTTCGATTTTCAAGGCAATTTTTTAAGCCCAAAATTTGCATCTAGTTGCGTGAAACAAAAAGATGACGTTGAACCCTTTGAACGCTGTAGCAGACACATCAACACCGGCGGGGCACCGTAGACGCGTGCGCCGACGCCGCTTGGCCCGTGACAATGAGCCCTCTGAAAGCACGACGTTCACAGGGCGCAAGATACCTGCATACAATCTTCTGAGCGAAACGGCACTGACCCGGGTCGAAGATCAAGCCGATTGGATTCTAAGCAATATTGGTGTCGAGTTCCGGGGGGATCGTACCGCGCTGGATCACTTCGCCCAAATCGGTGCACGCATCGATGGCGAACGTGTACGGTTTGAACCGGGTCACGTCCGCGCGCTTTGCGCTACCGCTCCTAGTGAATTTCAGTTGCATGGCCGAGACCCGGCCAAAACCGTGACACTTGGCGGCGACAACGTTGTGCTGATGCCGGGATATGGCTCTCCCTTTGTCAGCGATCTGGCGAATGGCCGCCGCTATGCGACGCTGGAGGACTTCCGCAACTTCGTCAAACTGGCCTACACTGCGCCTGCCTTGCACCATTCCGGCGGCACGGTGGTCGAGCCGACAGATGTACCGGTGAACAAACGACATCTGGACATGATGCTGGCGCATCTGACGCTGTCGACCAAACCCTTTATGGGATCTGTCACAGCACCCGAGCGTGCGCGGGATAGTATCGAGATGGCACGCTTGGTTTTTGGGCGCGACTTCATGAAGTGTCACGCGGTGATGCAGGCAAATATCAATGTCAATTCGCCGCTGGTTTATGATGATACCATGTCGTCGGCTCTGCGTATCTATGCGGAGGCCGGCCAATGTGTCTGCGTCTCCCCTGCGATTTTCGCGGGTGCCATGGGGCCGCTTTCGCCGGCGGCGGTAGCGGCGCAAACTCTGGCAGAAGCGATGGTTGGCATTGCGCTTGCGCAACTGGTGCGCCCTGGTTGTCCGGTGGTCTTCGGCTCGTTCCACTCCACAATGAACTTGCGCACGGGCGCTCTGACCTTTGGATCGCCCGAGGCGAACATGACCACGATGGCGCTTACTCAATTGGGACGAAGGCTTGGCGTGCCTGTGCGGTCCGGCGGCGGACAGATCACCGCCTCCAATGCGCCCGACGGGCAAGCGTTGCAGGATAGCACCGGTGCAATGTGGTCCACGCTTTTGTCCGGGGCCCATCAGGTTTGGCATGCGGCGGGCTGGCTCGAAGGTGGGCTTGTGATGTCCTACGAGAAATTCATCATGGATCTCGACCACTGTGGCGCGATGCTGAAACTGCTGCAGGGCTTCCAAACGAATGAGGAGGCATTTGGCCGTGATGCCTATTTTGAAACGGGCCCGGGCGAAAATTTCCTGTCGACCAAACACACGCTGCGCCACTATGCGGCAGCAAATTATGAGCCACAAATTTCTGACGCAGGGCCATTCGAGACCTGGTCTGAAAATGGTGCTCTCACGTCAGATCAACGCGCCACCGCGCGGTGGCATCAGATGTTGAACGATTACCAGCGTCCTGAAATGAAACCCGGCATACAAGCCGCGCTTGAAGACTTCGTGTCAGAACGCAAAGCGCGAATGCCGGATGAATGGTACTAGAACGGAATACCCAATACCTAAGAACTCTGCCGGGATTGCCAACTTGCTTGAGCAAGATTGAAGAACGTCGGCGCCTATGTCGTCAGGAGGACATTTCGCGGGCATAGCTGATCCAAAACTGGAAGGCATCTGATCGGGCATGGTGGTATAAAGCTGAAGTCGGTTGATAGCGGGGAGACGGGAGCTGATGGTGATCTGGTCATGGGCAACCAGAAATCTCTGAGTCTGCCAGAGTGACTTGTCGGGACCGATGATCTTTTCGCGTTTTCGGGTTGATTGGTGGGATCCTTCAATCCGGTTACTTAGACCCTTGTGCACTGCGCAGTGCTGGGCTCAGGTTTTGGAAGACACTGAACAATTTCAAAATTTGATTTCGAGAACGAACTCACTTCGGTGTTTCCAGTCGCCTTTGTTCTCGCTCTTTTCTTGTCTTCGCATTGAGACCGGCTCGGGCCTATTCAGCAATTTCGTTGATCAATCGTGTCTCGAGAAGTTGTCCGTTCTGGTATAGGACCGGGTAAGCAATCGATGCAATATGACTGTTGAACTCCCGGAAAGCCCGCAATGTCTCTAGATGAATATCACTGGTTTCGAAGCTTTCCGTTGTTCCATGCTGCAACCGGCGCAGGTGACGCTTGCGGCTTTCACGTTCCACGCGTTTGATTTCGGTTTTCTCAAGGCTGAGAAGCCGGGCGCTTTCCAGATCGTCTGAAACAAGTACATTTGATGCCAGTTTCATGTTTGCAAGAATACCTTCATGCATCTGAACAAGTTCGGACCAGCCATCTTGCGAAAAGCTTGAGCCTTTGGCCCGCATTTCACCGGCCAATACAGTCAGGCGTTTGGCAACAACGTCACCCGCCGTTTCAAGCCTGATCGCAAACTCCATAAGGTCGCGTGCGGTTTTAGCATCGTGTTTTTCATATAGCTCAGGGGGTATCGCGGCGACGAAGGCTCGAATACCCGAGAGGCACCGGTTTACGTCCTCGTCAATGGCCTGAACTGACCGGATCTGTTCTTTGTCTCCGCTGCGGTAAAGTTCAAGAGCAGGACGGAACATGGTTTCGAGAAGATCGCTCATCCGCAGCAGCTCACGCTTGAGGCTCGGCAAGGCCTGATTGGGATTTGCCACGTCTTCCATGTCCAATGCGCTGACCGGTTGTGCGGGTTGCGACTTCTGTACTTTCTGCTGGTCTGGCAAGAGCCTTTCGAGCAAGTTCTGCCAGTGTCCACAAAACGGAAGGGCTAAAACCAAAAGCGACAGGTTGAAAGCAAGATGCACGTTGACTAGCATTTGCCCCCCTTGCGGGTCGCCCAAAAGCCCGGTTCGTAGGGCAAAATTTGCTGCAAACAAACTAGCCAACGCCCAACTGCCTCGCAGCGCCAAATTTGCATAGGGTATTCGTCGGGCAGTCACTGGCATTCCTCGGGTTAGCCATACCGGAATGAAGGCCGAGCCAAAGTTCGCGCCAAAAACCAAAGACATTCCGGCGGCAAATGGGATCGCTCCAATTTGCACAAGTGTCACACACATAAGGATGGCCGCAACCGAGGAATGCATGACGAAGGCTAAGGCACTCCCGACAAGAAATGCAGTGATATAGTCGCGCGACAAGTAATCCGCGACTGTGGGTAAAAATGCACTGTCCCGAATCGGGTCCATCGCCTCACGAAGGAACCGAAGTGAGATCAGGATAAAGGCAACGCCCATCAGAATGCGCCCTAGTTGTCGGGCTTTTTTGGCTTCGGTCTTGACGAATAGATAGCCTCCAATCGCCAGCAGCATTGGAATAAGCCAGTCCAACCGGAACGTAAGAATCTGGATGATCAGTGCTGAACCTAGATCGCCTCCGAGCACAATCGCCAGACCGGCAGGAAAACTCAACATTCCACTGGCAGCAAACCCAGAGGTCAACAGCGCCACTGCCGCCGAACTTTGCAGTACAACCGCCATCATCAGACCCACAAATGAGGCCTGCAGGTAACTGTGCTGTCGCGTCAAAACGCGCTGGAACGACGCTCCATAGCTGCGCTCAATTCCAGTGCGTACCATTCGAACTGCAAAAAGCAGCAACATCGTCGCGCCAGCAAGGCTGATTAAAAAGCTGACTATCGCCATGCTCTACCTCACTCCCACGGTTTGCTTGGAATAACAGGGTGCGCTGCAATCCTGCCAACCAACGACCGGAGACCGACCCGGTGATTTTGCGGACGAGTAATTTCGATAAAACGCTCAGCGCCCGAGTTTGCTGAAAAAAATCGGACGCGCCTGTTCCACCGGGAAAACGCATTCACTTTCTTGGTGGTAGGCAGTGGCCCTTGGCGCCATAATTGAGAATTGATCTCCACGTCCATTGACCACTGTTTTCCTGGAAGCAGAGAGAGCAACGGCGTGTTTTGCTCTAAAGGTATGGCCACAAAGATTAACATTCGTCCTTAATCGCGTTGACAACAATGTCGATTGCACAGTCGAGATCCTTGCGCGTGATCGTTAGCGGCGGTGACAATGTAAGCACGCACCCCTGACTGATTTTGTAGCTTAGGCCAGCTTCCAAACAAGCATAATAGATCCGCTCGGCTCGTGCATTTCCAGGTGTCTTGTCGGCACGGTCATCGACAATTTCGACACCAAACATCAGACCACGGCCGCGAATGTCACCGACGATCGGGATATTCTGAAGCTCACCCATCAGACGATCCATAGCGTGCTCGCCCAACTCAGCCGCCCGGTCAACCAACCCCTCATCTTCGATGATTTGTATTGTGGTAAGCGCGGCGCGTGCAGTCACCGGGTTTTTTTCGTGTGTATAATGTCCAATGGCAAAGTCTCCGCAGACGTCCAGTTTGGTTCGCGCGATACAAGCTGCAATCGGCAGGATGCCTCCGCCAAGTGCTTTACCCAAGGTGACGATGTCAGGGATAATCTCGTCATGCTCAAAGGCAAACATCTTGCCGGTCTTTCCAAGCCCCGTGGGAATCTCGTCCATGATCAAGAGAGCCCCGTGACGATTACACGCCTCCCGCACAGCTTTCCAGAAGCCCGGTGGCGGCACATAAGGCACCGCGCGCATAGGCTCAGCGATGACCGCAGCTACGTCTCCCTCGCGTTCTAGAACGAACTCGACCATTTTTGCACAAGCCAACCCACAGGTATCTGGGCCGGCGTGATTGTACGGGCATCGGTAACAGGCAAAAGGTGCCACGTGCTCTGCACCCGGGAGAAGCGGGCCGGCTATATGGCTGCGAAATGTCGCCTCGCCTCCGACGCTTGCGGCGCCAAAACCGGCACCGTGGAAGGCATCCCAGAAGCTAATTGTTTTGAACCGACCGGTGGCAGCGCGCGCTATCTTGAGAGCGACCTCGTTTGCATCAGAGCCGCCGGTCGTAAACAGCATTTTCCCAAGGTCGTCTGGCGCGATTTCGGCGAGCTTTTCGGCCAATTCAACCGCGGGATCATTAGTGAAGCGACGGGGTGCGAAAGACAGGTCATCCAGTTGCGCCTTGATCGCGGTGATCAAACGGGGATGTCCGTAACCGATATGATGCACTGAATTGCCATGGAAATCCATGTAACGGCGGCCGTCCAGGTCTTCGACCCAAATCCCCTCAGCTTTGGCAATGGTGCTAACGCATGGCGAGGACAGTGACTGGTGGAGAAACGCGTTAGCGTCGCGTTTCAGCAAGGGTGAAGATTTAGGCCCTATAGATTCCTTCATCCATGCTTTTCGCGCGCTGGAAGTATTGGATTCGCCTTCCGTGTGGACGATTTGTGACATGCTTTTTCCTCAACGCCGCTTGTGAAAAAATGCGGACCTCGCAAAGTCCGCCAGTACCAGGGAGGAACTTGTGGTGCCCCGACCCGGGTCGGGACGGGGCACAAAAACTAGCGTGGCCAGGGCAGCGAGTAAGTTTTTACGTTAGTAAAAAACTTCATTGCCTCGATGACACCTTCTTTAACCCCATTACCGCTGTCCTTGATGCCTCCGAAGGGGGACATTTCGATACGGTATCCGGGTTGTTCCCAAATGTTGCAGGTGCCCACGTTCAGACCGTTGATAAAGGCAATCGCACGGTTCAAGTCGTTCGTACAGACGCCTGAGCTGAGGCCGAATTCGGTACCGTTCGAAATACGCATCACCTCGTCGTCATTGTCCGGAACCCGAACGATGGGCACAATGGGGCCAAAGGTTTCTTCCATCACCAGCTCGCTGTCATGGGGGACCTTATCGACCACGATGGGCGGCAGTAGTGCACCCTGACGGCCCGGATGATAGAGGATTTCTGCGCCGTCGGCCTCGGCCATGTAAACGCGTTTTTCGAACAGTTCAGCTGCCTTGTCATGGATGACACAGCCCAGTTCGGTCTCGGGGTCTTGTGGGTCGCCGAACTTGATCTTCTTCGCCTTTTCCAGAACAAATGGCACAAACTTGTTGGCCACGCTTTCTTGCACCAGAATACGTTTGATCGCAGTGCAGCGCTGACCCGAATTGCCGGTGGCGCCTGCCACAGCAATGGTCGCGGCCTTCTCAAGGTCCGCGTCAGAAAGATCGTTCAAAACGATCAGAGGGTCATTGCCCCCCAGTTCCAGAGCTTGCCGCTTGTAAACACCTTTTTCGGCGATCATCTTACCCACCGGCACGCCGCCGGTGAATGTGATGATGTCGATGTTTTCATTGGTGATCATCTCGTCGCCAATGTCACCTGGCCAGCCGGTAACCACTTGGAACATCTCGGGTGGTAGACCCGCGTCGTAGAGGATGTCAGCTAATGTCAGCGCCGTCAGCGGCGTCAGTTCCGTCGGCTTACACACCATGCAGTTGTTGGTCGCGATTGATGGCGCGATCTTGTGGCTGACCATGTTAAGTGGATGATTGAATGGTGTGATTGCCGAAATCGCATTCACCGGCTCGCGCATGGTGAATATTTTTCGATCTTTGCCATTATGGGTCAGGTCGCATGAAAAGATCTCGCCATCATCCTTCATCGCCTCAGCGGCGGCGAACTGATAGACATCTTGCGCACGCTTGGTCTCATAAATCGCATGCTGGTGACAGATACCCAGTTCCAACGTCAGCCATTTGGCAAGGTATTCACGACGTTCACCAATCAACTCGCCCGCACGCTGCAGGATCTGGCTGCGCTCATACCGTGTGAGCTTTGGAGTGTAATTCGCCGCGACTTCGAACGCTTTGCGCGCATGTTCTGCCTTGCCGGCGGGTACATGCCCGACAATCTCGTTTGTGTATGGGTACAGAACCGGCACCGTTTCGTCGGTAAAGACGATCTCGCCCCCGATGCGCATTCCTTCATTGCGGATTTCGATTTTAGACATGGTTTGATCTTTCATGGATTACTGCGCCGCCGCTGTAGTTGCATAGAAAAACGCATCAAAATTGCGCAACTCGGGCGCAGTCCCCAAGTCGATAACCCGGTTTACGATGAATGGAACTTCCTGCTCGGTCAGTCCACCGTGGCTGCGCAGCGGCTCGTTGAGAGCGGCCAGATCGTGGCGGTCTTCAGAGGTACCGATACAGATGTTTTCACCCGAGACCATCACGATATCACCAATGCGATCACCGGGCAGTTCAAAACGCTTGATCGCTTCTTCCTTGGTCAACACGTGGGTGATGCCGGGTGTAGCTTTCAGTTTGCCGATGATGTCGTTGCGATCCGCGTCTTCGGGCAGATAGCAGGTGGCAAACGACCCAAGTGCGCCGTGGTGCACCACATAGGGGTCCGTGATCGGCAAGATGACACGGGCCGCGTCCTTGCCCAGCCATTCATCCACCAGATCCTGCACATATACCACGCTGGGCGAGCCATCGGCGTGGTGCTTGGGCTTCATGCCGTGGTCGGCGGTGACCACGATGGCAGCGCCCATGGCGTCCAGTTCGGTCAGATATTTGTCAAACATCTCATAGAATGCCTTGGCCTCGGCTTGATCGGGTGCGTATTTGTGCTGCACGTAGTCGGTGGTGGTCAGATACATCACATCTGGTTTCCACTCTTTCAGCAATTTGACACCCGCAGCAAAGACAAACTCGGACAACTCTGCCGAATAGACCTCGGGTTGGGCCATGCCCAACCATGCGCTTGCTTTCTCCTGACCATGCTCAGCCTGGGTCGACGTGTCGGACTTTTCCGCAGAGAAGCATTTGGCCCGGTCGTCGTCGAACTTTAGACCCGCCCCCAACAACGCGCGCAGCTTGTCCTTCGCAGTGACTATGGCCACCTTGGCGCCAGCGTCATAGAACTGCTTGAACACGGTCGGTGCACGCAAAAAGCGCACATCGTTCATCATCACTTCTTCACCACTGTCCGGATCAATCAGATAGTTTCCACAGATGCCGTGCACGATAGGCGGACGGCCAGTCGCAATGCTGAGGTTGTTAGGGTTGGTAAACGACGGGATCACCGAATGGGCCAGCCGGTCAGTGCCGGTTTCGCGCATTCGCTTGAGCGTCGGCATCAGACCGTCAGCAATAGCTTTGTCCAGGTATTCTGGCTCACAACCGTCAAGGCAGATGGCAATGGCGGGCACTTTGGGCATCGGGTAGACACGCTCGTTGGCTTCAACAGGGGTGTGGATGGTCATTTGGTTTGTTCCTTGATCCTTAAGCGGCCAGTTTGGCGCGTTCTTCTAAAGCTTGGAGAGGAGGTGTGGCACTCGACACACCCATTTTTTCCAAAGTTTCCTTTGCGGCAATTACAACTTTCCGCATAACCTTGTCGTCCATCTGACCGATGCACCCAACGCGGAAGCTGTCGACGACGGTCAACTTGCCGGGGTAAATGATGAAGCCTTTTTCTTTCATCAGATTGTAGAACTGATCAAAGACAAAGTTTTCATCGGCCGGGCAGAAGAATGTTACGATGATTGGGCTCAGCCAGCGATTGTCGAGCAGAGTTTCGAAACCCAGCTCACGCATGCCGGCGACCACAACATCCCTGTTGCTGGTGTATCGGGCTCCGCGACCGGAAACGCCGCCCTCAGCCGCATGTGCCCTGAGGGCTTCGATGAAAGCGGCAACCACATGGGTGGGCGGCGTAAATCGCCATTGACCGGTTTTGTTCATATGCGCCCACTGCGCGTGAACGTCCAGAGACAGCGAATGACTGTTGCCCTTGGCATCCTCAAGCTCGTTCTTGCGCGCGATTATGAACCCAAACCCCGGAACACCCTCAATACACTTGTTGGCGGACGAAACCATTGCCTCATAGCGGACTTCCGTAGGCTTCAGCTCGATCGCACCAAAGGCTGACATCGAGTCGACAAGAAGCTTGCGACCAGCGGCGTAAACCGCCTCCGATATTTCCTCTACCGGATTCAGAATGCCCGAGCTTGTTTCGCAGTGGATAGCAACGACATGGGTGATCGCGGAATCATTCGCCAGAATCTCGGCAACTTCAGAGCCACGCGGCGGCAGATAGTCGCCCTTGTCCAAAACAACATGATCGCGTTCCAGATACTCGAGCGTTTGCGCCGAGCGCTGACCGTAAGCGCCATTGGCCAGCACCAATGCCTTGCCATCGCGCGGAATGAACGAAGCCAGCATTGCCTCTACTGAAAACGATCCGCTCCCCTGCATCGGTACACAGTCAAACTCATCGGCGCCCTCGCCAAGCAATGCCAAAAGACTGGAGCGCAACTCCTGGGTCATACCCCGAAAGTCATCATCCCAGCTTCCCCAATCCCTCAACATGGCTTCTTTCACGGCGTATGACGTGGTCAAGGGGCCAGGAGTTAGTAGATAGGGCTCGCCGAGACGCGGTTGTTCAATTTGAGGAAAAGAAGACGTCATAACCAAGCTCCAGATCAACGTTTCAAAGACACAGTTGCAGCAACCGCAGCTATATGTGAAATTGCAAATATCAATCTAATTATAAGCTCAGCCTATGCTCGAACCTTCAGGAGTTTGAAATGCGACATAGCCAGCTCAAAGCCTTTCATTTCGTGGCCAAATATGGTGGGTTTTCGCGTGCTGCAGAGGCGCTTTTTTTGACGCAGCCAGCAATCTCAGAGCAGGTTCGCAAACTTGAGCAGGATCATGATTTGTTGTTGTTCAAGCGTGAGCGAAAAAGAGTGAACCTAACCCCGGAGGGGACGCAGCTTTACCGGTACACCAAGCAGTATTTTGAGATCGAGGATCAGATTGAGGACTATCTGTCAGAAACGAGGGCCGCGATCGACGGCGAGCTGCGGATCCTTGCCGATTCCGCGCACCACTTGACCGACTTTCTGGGACCGTTCCGAGAAAAATATTCGAACATTACGATTACCGTCCGCGCTGGCAACACCGAGGATATTTTGGAGGAGCTCAGATCTTACAATGCGGAAATTGGTGTTGTTGGCAGCGTGTCTCCCGGCAAGGACATGAGCGTTCTTAGCCTCGGTTCGACCGAGATCGTGGCATTCACGGCCCGCAGTTTGCTTCTCGCCTCAAAACCTACATTGTCCCTCGCAGAGTTGGCGGAGTTGCCTCTCATCTTCAGGGAACAGGGATCAAAAACACGTCAAAAGCTCGAAGATGAAGCCAGTAAACGGGGGGTGCCGCTGAAACCGGCGATTGTGGCCGAAGGAAGAGAGGCCGTCAGAGAGTTGGTGGCATCAGGTGCAGGTATCGGGTTCGTGTCCCAGGCAGAATACGGTCACGACGACCGTCTCAGACAAATCAAGCTGCAAGACGTCGACCTGCAAATGGGAGAAAGTATGATCTATCTCTCCCAACGGCGTGAGGTGAAGACCATTCGCGCCTTCATGAAATTCGCCAATTCTGTTCTAGAAGAAAAACAAAACCCCACCAATCAGTGATCGGTGGGGAGATGCCTAAATGGGTTTTCTTGTTAGCGGGTTCGCCAGGCTTGCGTGCGACCGAGGACGCCTTTGGAAGCAATCAGGTGGATGATCCGCGCTGCGGCGTTTGTGTAGAAGATCATCATCCCCATTGCGGCAGCTGGCGCAATATCGCCCGCATCGTCCATGTTTAGCACTGCAATAGATGCCAACGTGGTTTTGGGCGAGTATAGGAACACAACCGCAGATACCGTCGTCATTGCGTTTACGAACAGATAGATTGATATGTCCAGCACGGCTGGCAGGCAAACAGGGACCGTGACACGGGCAAACAACTTCATCGTCGGTTGCTTGAGCGAGGCTGATACCGACTCGAATTCTCTGTCCATCTGCTTGAGCGCTGTCACTGCCGTCAGGTGCGACACAGTATAGAAGTGTGTCACCGTACAGATCACCAAAATTGCCATTGTTCCGTAGATACCGTTCAGCGGATTAGACGGGCTATTGAAGAAGAAGATGTAGGACAGGCCCAGTACCATGCCCGGGATCGCCATTGGCAGCATCGCGAACATCTGAAAGATCGATCGACCTGTTCTGAACCCGTTCGACTTTTCAACCAGATATGCACCAAAGAAGACGACTGAAGTACCGATCACCGCTGTCAAAAGCGCCAGCTTGATCGAGTTAATGTAAGAGCCCCAACCGCCACCATCCATCTTGTTGAAATCGTAGTTCTTCAGGCTCAGGCTCAGGTCGTAGGGCCAAAACTTGATTAGCGCTGCGAATTGGCACACAGCCAGCAGCCCAACGATGAACAAACCGATCAGACAGCAATAGACTAGAAAGAACCGATCTGCCTTTCGATTTGGGGTTGGCTGGTAAGGGACCGACCGGGCCGACAATAAGGCAACCTGCTTTGATTGCACCATGCGGTCGATCGCGAACGCCAGGATTGCCGGGATCACCAGAACGACCGAGACTACGGCACCCATTTCAAAGTTCTGCTGGCCGATCACCTGCTTGTAGATATCAACCGCCAGAACGTTGAACTGACCTCCAATCACTTTTGGCAGACCAAAATCAGTTATGACCAGATTAAATACAACGAAAGCGGCCGAGATCAGACCATATCGCGCGCCGGGAACGGTGACCGTCCAAAAAGTACGCCACGGCGTTGAACGCAGGCTGACTGCAGCTTCGTATAGTCGTGCATCAGAGATCGCCAGCGCCGTTGAAATGATCAGGAAGGCGTGCGGGAAGGTGAAGAACACCGAGCCTATCACGATGCCAATCGGACCATAGATACTGGCGCCGAACAGCAACTCATTTATCATGCCCTGATTGCCGAACAGATAGACCAGCGCGATCCCGGGCAACAGCGAAGGCACCAGGATCGGAGCCATCGCAATCAGACGAAACACACCCTTGAACCGCATGCAACTCCGGTTCAGCGCATAAGCGAACCAGAACGCCAAAGTTACTGTGACAATGGTGCTAATTACAGAAATCCAAAGGGAGTTCTTGATAGAATTGAACAGTGCCGGGGTTGAGAAGTAGTTGACGAAATTTTCCAAGCCTCGCGATTGAACTGGCCTCAGCTGAACCCGCCGGAACTGATTGGAATCGAGCGTGACCCAATCCGTATTGTCTTGCAGCGTAGAACCGACAAGAAACCGCCCGGTGTCGCTCGTGTTACGGATTTGGTACATGACCGGACTGCGAAAGCTGAAATCGGGAAAAAGCTCGGTTACTGATAGCCGCCCGTCTGAGCCGGTAGACAGATCGGTGCCTGAAAAAGCCCCGATTTGTTCGTTCAGTGTGTCGGCTGACAGGATGGTTCCGTCAAATTGCCCCGCCTCGTCACTGACCTGAAACTCGTATTGCGACAACTCCATCCGATAGGTGGAGAATGACTTGGAAAGCATCGTGTAAAGCGGCAGGACCAACGTCGCGACCAGATAGAGTGCGATCACGATCATGCTACCGCGCATCAGGATGTCATCCCTGCTGAGCTTGGGTTTGATGTCAGGCCCGGCTGGAAGAGTCCCCGGGTTGGTTGAAATCTCGCTCATGCTGCCGTCTCCGGAACATCAAAGGCCATTAGCCGGTTTTCGGGCAGTTCAATCACCATGGTCCTACCCTCTTCCAGTTCTAGGCGGCGCACGGCATTGATCGAAAAATCTGCGATCAGTTCCGAAGATCCAAATCGCTCGTTGCTCAAGCGGCATCGCCAGAATGAACCGAGGAATTCCATTTCATCGAGAGTGACGTCGATGCAATTCCTGTTGCCGCCGGTATCGAGATAACCAGCCTCATGCGGGATGATATCCTCCGGTCGGATCGCCGCAATCGCTGGCATTCCGTCGTTGAACGTGTGGCTGAGGCACGCAAAGGTCTTTTCGCCGACGCTCAGTCGACCACCCTTGGTGACCTGAGACTGGATCTGGTTCATTTCTCCGATGAAGTCTGCCACGAACAAGTTTGCGGGTTCTCGGTAAATTTCTGTAGGTGACCCCACCTGCTCGATAACCCCATGATTCATGACCACGATCCGGTCCGCCATCGCCAGTGCTTCTTCCTGATCATGCGTAACCATCACAGTAGTCACACCCAGTTTGCGCTGCAGCTCTTTGATTTCGTGACGTAGATGGACGCGCACCTTTGCGTCCAATGCCGAAAGCGGCTCATCCAGCAACAAGAGACCGGGGTTGGTCGCAATGGCGCGGGCCAACGCAATCCGCTGCTGCTGGCCACCGGACAATTGCGCAGGATACTTTTTGCCTTGTTCAGGCAACCCAACCAAATGAAGCAGTTCGCTGACACGAACGGCAATATCCGATTTGCTGCGACCAGTGTTTTCCAAGCCGAAAGCAATGTTCTTTTCGATCGTCAGGTTCGGGAACAAGGCGTAGGACTGAAACACAATCCCGAAATCACGCTCTGACGGCGGCAGATTTGACACATCCTTGCCGTCTTGCATGACGGTGCCCTTGGTTTGCAGATCGAGACCCGCAATCGCCCGGAGCAAGGTTGTTTTGCCGCAACCCGACGGCCCCAGAAAGCAGACAAATTCGCCTTCATTGATTTCCAGGGATATGTCCTTGAGTGCAAGAAAGCTGCCGAACGCCTTCCACAAATTCTGGATGCTTAGATACAGTTCACCGGGTGGGGTTTTCTGAAGCACGGGAGCGGTCCTCATATCTGCACCTCGGGAACGGCCGATCTGGGCCGGTTGAAGCCGGGCGCGCTGGTCGCGTTGTTTGGAAAAATAGAGTGGTGTGCAGAAGAGGTGCTTACACCTCTTCTGCAGGTTGGTTTACTTCGCTTCAGACTTCCCGTCATAGCGAGACTGCCATTCTTTCAGTATCGCCGCGCGGTTGTTGGCGGCAAATTCAAAGTCGTTGTCGATCATCGCATCCAGAAGACCTTCAGGGAAGTGCTCGACCGGTTTTGCGACGCCAGGATAGGCGACAACGGCGTACCCTGTGTTGTACATCTCGTTGGCTTCCTTGGTGACGGTGAAATCAACCAGTTTCTGCGCGGCTTCGAGATTTGCAGTACCGGCAACAATAGCGGTCGCTTCCATGTCCCAGCCGACACCTTCTGACGGGACAATGATCTCAAGCGGCGCACCATCAGCTTTCGACTTAGCACCACGGAAAGCAAAAGAGATGCCAATCGGGATCTCACCTGCAGCAGCCAGTTTGCACGGCTTTGAACCAGAGTGGGTATATCGCGCGATGTTCTCGTGCAATCCGTCCATGTACTCCCAGCCGCCTTCTTCGCCGAACATCTGCAGCCAACTTGAAACATCAAGGAAACCAGTGCCCGACGAGTTCGGATTTGGCATGATCACCTGATCCTTATACATGGGGTCTGTAAGATCCTTCCACGAAGTTGGTGGCTTCAGTCCCGCCTTCTCGGCCTCGACGGTATTGTAGCAAACTGCCGCAACCCAAGCGTCCATGCCAACCCACGCCGGAGGATTGTCGCCATCGACAAATTTCGCGTCTAGGTCGCCAACACCCGCAGGCGCGTAAGGCTCCAGCATACCTTCGGACTTGAGCAACAACAGCGAAGTGGCTGCGAGACCCCACACGACGTCTGCCTGAGGGTTGTCCCTCTCGGCCAACAGTTTGGCGGTGATGATCCCGGTCGAATCCCGCACCCAGTTGATTTTGATGTCCGGATTGCTCGCATTGAACGTCTCAGCGTAGCGCGCCAGGTCTTCAGCTTCGACGGCTGTGTAAACTGTCAATTCGGTTTCAGATAACGCAACTGTAGCAGTCAAGGAGCTTACGGCCAGGGCTGCAAGAAATTTGGTCTTATGTTTCATCGTGATCCTCTGTCGGTTGATTATTCTCGGGAACGCCATTCTTGAGCAGCGCTTATTTGCAGTTCCATGCCCCGGCAGTGTGACAGATAAATAGATCAAGAAAAATCGATTATACCTTCCACATCATAAGTAAAACCTATGTAAGGCAATCCGCCCTAGCGCTCGGAATTGAGTGTCATACCCCATTGATATGAGATAGGAACTCTCCCTGCACCAGTCACCCAAGAGTTCCGTTCAAATCAGTACGCTTCGGCATTGGCCCATCGAACGGGCGGTGGGCTACGAAATCCGAGGCTACATACTGCTACCCGCAAGCACTATTCAGCGGAAGAGAAGATCAGGATCGTTCTGGACAGGCTCTAGGGTGAAGACAGCATTGCGGAGCTGTGCTGCCGGGCAGGCATCGCTCAGAGTCTGTACTATAGCTGGTCCAAAGAACTCCTTGAAGCTGGCAAGAAACGCCTCGCGGGCTATAAGATACGTGCGGCGACCTTATCCGAAGTTAAAGACCTGCGCCTTGGACTCGTTATCCCGCAACTTCCTTCTCCTTAGTCCAACTTGTACGTCATCTTGTTAGGGCCAGAACCACAATTCCAACTGCCACGATTATCGCCGCCAGAAGCCTGTTGGATTTTGGACCCTCTCCAAACCACATCACACCAATTATTGAAGCGAAGATGACCGAACTTTCTCGGAGCGCCGATACGACACCCAACGGTGCGAAACTCTTAACATAGAGCACCAGACCATAGGCTAAGCCGGAAATGAGTCCTCCTGCTAAGCCTGACCAGACATATCTCTTTGGAAGTGCGATGAGGCGCTCCCATCGGGTCGAGAAGATGAACCCCGCCACTAAGATCTCAGCCACGAACAATACCGTGATATATCCAAGCGTATTCCCTGACAGTCTCACGCCAATACCGTCGACTAAAGAGTAGGAAGCAATCATCAAACCTGTTCCGAATGCCGCCGCGATGCCTACCCAGTTCGTGCCCTTTCCAAGTCCGCCAAAAGACAGGCAACCGATGCCGGCCGAAATGCAGACAATACCGATCCACGCGCCCGGAGGAAGGAATTCACCGGCAAGAAAGACCGCTCCCAACGCCACTAATATGGGCGTTATCCCGCGCGATATGGGGTACACCACCGATAAATCGCCGTAACGGTAGGCCGTGTTGAGAAACCAGTAGTATCCCCAATGAATCAAGGTGGAACCAATAATGTATGGAATTGCAGCCATTACTGGAAAGCCCGTAAAAGGAAGCACGGCAAGCGCAGGTATGGCATGCCCGATCGAGATTAATCCCAACATAATGGCCTTGTCAGGCGCGCCCTTTACGACCGCATTCCACAGCGCATGAAGGAAAGCCGCAAACAGTACGATGAGGATCGCATGTACTGTCATTGCTCGTCGCAATCAGCGAAAACGCCTTGTAGACACATATGATTTTGCACCTCTATGCGCTCTGCTTCATGCGCTGATCGACTGGCGTTCTACTAAATCTTTGCTTGTATCGCTGCGAAAGCGTCGTACAGGAAACAAATCCACAGGCCAATGCAATTTCTGTCATATACAGGTCAGTGAATTCGACGATGGCAAGAGCCTTCTCCAACCGCTCTGCCATATAGTTTGGCTTTGAGTTCGTCATGGTTCGTAACGTGGTTAGGCATTGACTGGCGGTCAAAACTGTCAGGCTTCCGTGTCTTGAGAGAATTCAATCAGAATTGAAGAAAACGTATTATATTCGAAATGAACGCCGCACGGCCTTGTACCCGCCTCAAGGCCAAATCCGTTAACCATATTCAACACGCCAGCAGGCAGGATATCCGCGATCAGTTCACTGAAAACCATTATTGTCGCTGGCGTTGCTTGGCCGGATTCAGGGCCACGCAATAGCCGGCAGCTCCAGATTGTCTGCCAGCTTTTGCACTATCCGCGTCAGAACATTCGCACGCTCGGCCACGCTGGTCGAACCTCAGGCATCGGCAGCCGAATGCGCTGCGTCCAGAGCGGCCTCAACGTCTGAAGCATCAGACCGTGCGATCTGGTCAATGGGCTAGCCGGTGATCGGACTTAGATTCTCAAGATACCTGCCTGCCTTTGGCTTGCAAAAGTCGCCTCCGATCAAATTGCCATAGCGGGATGCAAAGGGCGAGATACTCGTTACCGCCTGCAGATTGGTCATCTCATTCATTGAATTTCTCCATAAGTTCACGGTCGGGGGTTTTGACATCCCGCGCATCGGCTGATGCAGCGGTGTGGGACCCGGCCCACCGTTCTTGTTGTACGGCGACTTGGCTAACATGATGAATTTTCAGAATGTATCCGACCATAATAGTATTACTTTGGTCGCTGCTTGGGGTCTTCCTGTCCGCAATCGCCGAGAGCGCCAAAAAATGTGCCTCGAATGTAAGCGCTTGCACGAATCAAATGTAAGCGCTTACAGTGTCGCTCAGAACTGCAACCTTTTCGGATCCTGTTTTATGTTCCTTACCGCCTCGCTGATCGTCTTTGTCATCTACTTCGCCAACGTCGCTCTGGGGGCCTTTGCAGCAAGCGCATTCCTTGGGGACGTGGGCGAAATGCTGGTTCTGTTTGCCGCGTCGATATTGTTTGTCGTCGCCATTCTTCAAAAAGAGGCTGACCGAAACAAAAAGAACGGCAGCTAAGGATTTCTGGGAGGAAACATAATGGACAAAGATCGCAAGGACCTTGCGTCGGCAGCACGCCGAAATTTTCTGAAATTGACGGCAACAGGCGGCTTCACGGCGGCCATGGTAGCTGGTGCTGCGGGGACGTTGTGGTCAACTGAAGCTGCAGCGCAAAGCGCCAGCGAAGAGCGCGACCGCGAGGCTGCAGCGGACCATATCATGGTTCTGGCAACTGCCTATCCGGTCGGTGCGTCGCGTGGTTATCCAATCATGCAGCTGGACCTGAAGGAAAACATCCAGAACGCGACCAACGGCAAGGTCTATGTCAAACTCGCGCCTGGCGGGCAGCTGGGTGCAGGCGGCGCGCTGGTGCAGGCGGTGCAGGGTGGCACAATTCAGGCAGCACAGCATTCGCTTTCGAACTTCGCGCCATTTGCCTCGACCGTTGACCTGATCAACATGCCGTATCTGTGCGGGTCAAACCAGCGTTTCACAAACCTCGTCAACTCGCAGTTCTGGAAGGACACGGTCGAGCCGAAGGTTGAGGAGAACGGCTTCAAGGCGCTGTTTTATATCAACATCGACCCCCGTGTCGTTGCCATCCGCAAGGGTGGCCCCGGACCGGTCTTGACACCTGGCGACCTGTCCGGCGTCAAGTTCCGCGTTCCCGGCTCGAAGATGCTGCAGCAATACTACCGCATGGTTGGTGCAAATCCGACGCCTGTGGCCTGGGGAGAAACCCCGTCTGCGATCAAACAGGGCGTCGCTGACGCGCTTGACCCGTCCGTGGGTGCGCTCGAAGTCTTTGGTTTCAAAGATATCCTGAGCCATGTGACTTTCACCCAGGCCGTGCCAGACAGCCAAGTTTATTCGTGCAACCTGGAATGGTTTAACTCAATGCCCGCCGACGTGCAGGAAGGGATCATGTGGGGGTCCGAGATGACCTCGCACCAGAACCTTGCCAAAGTGCCATCGGCCCGCGCCTACGCTATGGCCGAACTGATCAAAGCAGGTGTCGAATTCCACTCGCTCAGCGAAGAGCAACTGGCCGAATGGAAAGCCGCTGGTGGCTACCAACGGTCCGAATGGGACGAGTTCAAGATCGATCTGGCCGGGTCCATGGACAACTTCGCCAAGATGGAAGAAGCCGCAGGTACCCAAGGCAAGTACTACGTGCATGACGCTTAACAGTCGGGTCGGGCGTGCCTCCACGCGCGCCCGATCACCAATATTCTCCCGCCTCAGTAAAATCCAAACGCGTCAGCGCGGTTCGTTTTGCTAGGCAAATCAGCAGGTTCTCACATGAGCTTTTTGCGCCGAATTGATAGAGACGCCGAGCGCTGGTTGCTTCTGGTCTTCTACGTGATGCTTGTCATCACCATGGCGATCGAGGTGCTGCGCCGGGAAATATTCTCTTTTTCCTCGATCTGGGGCGAAGAAATTGTGCGGTACTCCTTCATCTATCTCGCATGGATTGGTGCTGCGGCTGCAGTGAAAGAGCGCGCGCATATCCGCATTGACGTGCTGATGCACTACCTTGGGCCGCGTCCGAAGGCTTTGCTGTATATCTTTGGCGACCTGGTGATGTTCGGTGTTGCTGTGATTGCCCTCTATTGGTCCTACGAAGCCGTGCATGTGTCTGCCAAATTCGGGTCGGTCACGGACGGGCTGCGCATTTCCAAAGTATGGTTCCTGATGGCGGTTCCATTGGGGTTCGGCCTGATCATATTGCGGCTGATTCAATCCCTACTGCGCGACATCCATTCTCTCAGAACGGGCAAACCCGTTTTTGAGGGCGACACACTCTTTGATTGAGGGATGAATTGAATGCTTTGGCAAACCTTTGATCAAACCGTCGAGCTGGGTTGGGATTTCTATCTCCCCGTTATCATATTCGTCTCGCTGATTGCACTGGCGGTTCCGGTTTGGGCCGCCATCGGGACTTCGGCGATCCTGATGCTGGTCATGTCCGGCGACCTTCCCCTGAGCCTTGTTGGTGAAAAGCTGTTCACCGGCATTGACGCCTTCGCGCTGACGGCGGTGCCGCTGTTTATCCTGACAGGGGACGTGCTGGTCCGAACCGGGCTCAGTCGAAAATTCCTTGATGTTGCCGAGGCATTGACGTGTTTCACCAAGGGTGGTTTCGGGTCTGCCACGGTTCTTGTCTGTGGCATGTTTGCGGCCATTTCGGGATCGGACGCAGCTGGTGCGGCCGCGGTCGGACGTATGACTATCGCACGCTTGGTCGAAAGCGGCTATCCGCGCCCCTATGCCTGCGCTCTGGTGGCGGCAGGCGCCTGTACCGGCATTTTGATCCCACCGTCGATCGCCTATATCATCATCGGCCTTGTTCTGGGGATATCCGCATCGACCTTGTTCCTTGCGGCCTTGATCCCGGGGATCGCGATCCTGTTGTCGATCCTGATCACGAACCTGATCGTTAACCGCATCTACGCCTATGAAGGTGGTGGACAGATGACGATGGCCGAATGGTTGGGTAATCTGGGCCGTGCTCTAAAATCCGGTTGGTATGCGTTTATCGTGCCGGGCATCATCTTTTACGGCATATTCTCGGGCCGCCTGACACCAACAGAAGCGGGTGCAACGGCCGTCGTCGTGACAATCATCATGGGCTTTATTCTGCGGACGCTGTCCCTTGCGGATTTTCCCGCCATGCTGGTCAGTTCGGCAAAGGTGAACGGCGTCATCCTTCCCATAATCGCTTTCTCGGCTCCGCTGGCCGAAGCGCTGGCCATCATGGGCGTGCCGCAAGGTTTTGTGACATCGGTGACCGGGCTGACGGATGAACCATGGTTACTGATCCTGCTGATGATCGGAATCCTGATCGCCGCCGGTTGCGTTATGGAAACCACGCCGAATATCGTGATCCTTGCGCCTATCCTGAAACCACTCGCGGACAACATCGGCATGAACGAGATACAGTTCTGCATCATGATGATCACAGCTCTTGGCGTAGGCTTCATCACGCCGCCATTGGGGCTCAACCTGTTCGTGGTGTCTGGCATAACCGGGGAATCCATCCTCAAGATTGCCGCCCGTGCCGTTCCCTTTGTTCTTTGCATGTTCTTGGTTGTGTTGCTGATTGCTTATATGCCAGCGATTTCGACTACGTTCTTGCCCGAAATCTACAAGTAGGACCTCGCTAAGATGAAACGTGAATACCTGAAAAAAGCGACCCTAACCGCTAAATCGGATGCTTCCGAAGTCCACGAGACGGTCAGGACAATTCTGGCTGATATTGAGGCAGGCGGAGATGCAAAGGCTATGGAATACGCCGCCAAGTTCGATCAGTACGAGGGCAATGTCCTTTTGACTGCCGAAGAAATCGAGGCGGCAGGAGCGCTTGTGCCGGAGAGGCTGAAAGCGGACATCCGGTTTGCGCATGACAACGTCAAACGGTTTGCCGAGGCGCAAAAGGCCACAGTATCCGATGTCGAGGTTGAAATCGTACCGGGCATGATTGCGGGGCAAAAGGCTATCCCTGTTGATGCGGCGGGCTGTTATGTGCCCGGCGGTCGCTATAGCCACATTGCTTCGGCCATCATGACTGTGACAACGGCCAAAGTTGCAGGTTGTCGCCACATTACCGCCTGTTCGCCACCCCGTCCCGGTGTAGGAGTTGCCCCGGCCATCATTTATGCCGCGAACCTGTGTGGTGCGGACAAGATTATGGCACTTGGTGGCGTTCAGGGTGTGGCTGCAATGACGTTCGGACTGTTTGGCCTGCCCAAGGCCAACATCCTCGTGGGCCCCGGCAATCAGTTTGTTGCAGAAGCCAAGCGCATTCTTTTTGGCCGTGTCGGGATCGACATGATCGCGGGCCCAACGGACAGTTTGATCCTTGCAGATGCAACAGCTGATCCGCATATCGTGGCAACGGATTTGGTAAGTCAGGCCGAACATGGCTACAACTCGCCTGTTTGGCTGGTCACAGATGACCGGGTGTTGGCCGAAAAGGTGATGGAGCTTGTGCCTGCCCTGATTGATGATCTGCCCGAGGTGAACCGCGACAACGCCTTTGCCGCTTGGCGTGACTATGCGGAAGTGATCGTATGCTCAGATCGCGAAGAAATGGCTGTTTGCTCCGATGATTACGCGCCCGAACACCTGACAGTGCAGGCCGAAGATCTGGATTGGTGGCTTGAGCGGCTCACATGTTACGGCTCGTTGTTCCTTGGGGAAGAGACGACCGTTTCCTATGGTGACAAAGCGACGGGTACCAATCATGTGCTGCCAACGTCAGGGGCCGCCAACTATACTGGCGGTTTGTCAGTCCACAAATACATGAAGATTGTCACATGGCAGCGTGCAACACGCGAGGGTGCCAAGCAGGTTGCCGAAGCCACAGCGCGCATTTCCCGCCTTGAAGGGATGGAGGGGCACGCCCGTGCTGCGGATGTTCGTCTGGCCAAGTATTTCCCGGATGAAGCATTCGACCTGACCGCAAATGGCTGATCCAAGATCACTGTTTGACCTGACTGGCCGCGTGGCCTGTGTAACCGGCGCCAGCTCCGGCCTCGGGCGGCGTGCGGTCATCGCACTGGCAAGTGCCGGGGCCCGCGTGGTGGGCGTAGCCCGGCGCGAGGACGCCCTGCAGCGCTTGCAAAACGAGGTCGGCGAAGATGTGGACTACGTTGCAGCGGATGTCGCCGACCGTGATGCACTCCCACACTTGGTAGAAGCGGTCAGCGCACCGTTCGGAGCGCCAGACATCATTGTGCACGCCGCTGGCATCAACATCCGTCAGACGGCGGATGACGTGACACCAGAAGGCTGGGATCAGACCGTGGCACTGAACATCTCGGCCCCGTTTTTCCTGAGCCAGGCACTGGTGCCCGCGATGAAGGCCAAGGGGTGGGGGCGGATCGTGAATTTTGCATCGCTCCAAACCACGCGCGCGTTTCCCGGTGGCATCGCCTATGGGACGACCAAGGCGGGCATTGCCCAACTGACCCGCGCAATGGCCGAAGCCTGGTCTGCATTTGGCATCACAGCCAATGCGATCGGACCCGGATTTTTCCCGACAGAACTGACCGAAGCCGTGTTTGCCGACCCGACCCGGGCCACGCGCAATGCAGCCCAAACCTGCATCGGGCGCAATGGCCGGTTGGAAGATATGGATGGCCCCATGCTGTTTCTCTGCTCGGACGCGTCCGGTTACGTGACCGGCCAAACCCTGATGGTCGACGGAGGGTTCACGGCAAAATGAAAGCGTTGGTTTATGAAGGTGTCGAAACGCTTGGTGTGCGCGAAGTCCCCAACCCGACCGTCGGTCAGGGCCAGTCGTTGGTTCGTATCGAGGCCTCGGGCATCTGTGGGTCGGACATGCACGCCTACCTCGGCCATGACGACAGGCGTCCTGCGCCCCTCATCCTGGGCCATGAGGCCGCAGGTGTGATTGAAGGCGGCGCCCGTGACGGCGAACGGGTCACGATCAACCCGCTGGTCAGTTGTGGCACCTGTCCCGCGTGTCAGACGGGCCGCGATAATCTGTGCCCGGACCGTATGATCATTTCCATGCCGCCGCGCGAAGGAGCCTTTGCTCAATATGTGGCAATGCAAGGCAGCAATCTTATCGTGGTGCCGGATCATGTTCCGTTGCAAAAGGCTGCACTGGCCGAACCTCTGGCCGTCAGTTGGCATTCCATACGGTTGGGGCTGATGGCGCTTGATCCGGGTGCCAGCCGCACCGCGCTTGTACTGGGGGGCGGGGCTATTGGTCTTGCCGCGGCCCTTGCCCTCAAGGCGCAGGGGGTCGATGACGTAACTGTTGCTGAACCAAGCAACAAGCGACGCACATTCCTGGAAGATCAATGCCTTGTGAAATCCGTACCCACTGGGGCAGGGCAGTATGGCATCGTGGTCGACGCCGTCGGATACGCGGCAACACGCGCCGCAGCTTCTGCCATGGCTGAACCGGGGGGCGTCATCGTCCATATCGGCCTAGGCGAAGACACGGGTGGCCTCGATATCCGGCGGATGACCTTGCAAGAGGTGACGTTCATCGGAACCTATACCTACACACCGGAGGACTTCCGGGATACCTGCACCGCGCTTTTCGATGGCGCGCTTGGCCCGCTAGACTGGGCAGAACATCGCAGCCTGAATGATGGACCGCAGGCATTTGCCGATCTACGATCGGGAATGGTTGCAGCCCCTAAGATCATCCTTGACCCGTGGGCCTGACACTTATGATCATCAACCAAATGGAGACACTTCATGTACCATAAAATCCTCGTCCCGATGGCGCTGGACCATGGCGTGTCGACTCATACACTTGAGATAGCCAACGCGCTGCGTGCAAAAGATGCCCAGATCTTCGCCCTTCACGTTCATGAGGCGCCCCAAGGCTCTGTCAGTGCGTATCTGGACGAAGAAATGGTTGCCGCCGGGTTTGAAAAAGCGCGTGCTGATCTTGAGGGCAAATTGTCTGGACATCCCGGTGTCACGCCTGTGATTGTAAAAGGACATTCGGCCCGCACTATCATCGACTATTCCGAGGCGCATGGCATCGACTGCATCGTGCTTGGATCCCACAAACCTGGTCTGAGAGATTATTTCCTGGGCTCCACAGCTGCTCGCGTCGTGCGGCACGCAGGCTGTGCCGTCCATGTGCATCGCGCGTCCTCTTGCTGACGCTCTCCTCTCCTTTCAAGAAAGGCCCTTCTGCAACATGAACATAGACAAGAAGATCACCGATGATCTTGTCGCGAATAATATCTCGTTCGTGACGACGGTGCCCTGCAAGCAGCTTGCGGGGGTCATCGAAGAAATCGACCAACACCCGGATATCTTCCATATTCCGTCGAATAAGGAAGACGAGGGCATGGGCCTGTGTGCCGGTGCGTGGATGGGTGGAAAACGCCCTGCGATCATCATGCAGAACACAGCCATTGGGGTGACGATCAACACTCTTGCGACGTTGATCCAGTATTACCGGATGCCTCTGCCGATGTTGATCAGCTACCGCGGAGAGCTCCGCGAACCTGTGGCTTGCCAGGTGGAAATGGCGGTGCATACCAAGGCGCTGCTGGCGCAGATGAACATCCCCACCTACCACTTCCATCACCAGAAGGATGTGGAAGAGCTGGATATGATCCTGAAGTATACCTTTATGTGCAACAAACCCGTGGCAATCCTGACCGATGCCAATTTCTGGGGAGGCTATGGCGACCAATGATCCGTTCTGAAATCCTCAAGGAAATTGCACCTCAACTTCGTGATCAACTAGTGGTCTGCAACATTGGCATCCCCAGCCAAGAACTGCATGCCATCGACGATCAACCAACGAATTTCTACATGCTCGGCACGATGGGCCTCGCTTCGTCTATCGGCTTGGGTCTGGCGCTGGCGCAGCCGAAAACCGTGATCTCTATCGATGGGGACGGATCGGTGTTGACCAATCTGGGCACCTTGCCAACCATTGGGAACAATATGCCCCCGAATTTCATCCTGATGGTTATCGACAACGGATCATATGGATCAACCGGTGATCAGCCGACTTATACCGGGCGCAAGACCGATCTGGCAGGCATGGCGCGCGCGGCCGGATGTGACAATGTCGTTGAAGTGCAGGATGTTGATACCGGCAAAGCACTGCAAGCGGCGGTGGAGGCGCAGGTTGGCACCGTCATGATCGTGAAGTGCGACAGTGGAAATGCCAAGATGCCGGTCATCACGATGGACCCGGTGATCATCAAGGATCGCTTTATGAAAGCGGTGGCTGGTTGATGAACCGCGCCGCGCGAATTCATTCCAGTGAGGATGCGCGGCGTTTGGCCAAGGCACGTCTGCCTTGGATGGTGTTTGACTATATCGATGGGGCCGCAGGGTCAGAAACGGGGGCTGCGCGTAACCGCGCTGCTCTGGATGACATTTGCCTTGAACCCCGGATACTGAAAGATGTCAGCCATCGGTCTTTGGACATGCCGCTGTTTGGCAAGATTGCCAAGCGGCCCTTTGGCATTGCGCCGATGGGGATGTGTAATTTGTCCAGACCTGGTGCAGATCTGATGCTGGCGCGGTTGGCCGCGCGCGCATCCGTGCCTTTGGGGGTCTCGACCGTGGCCTCAACCCCGCTGGAAAAAATGATCGAGGTCGCCGAAGGGCACGCGTGGTTCCAGCTTTATTTCAGCGGGGACGGAACGGGGTCATTCAAGCTGGCAAAGCGGGCGCAAGATGCCGGATACGAAACCCTGATCGTAACCGTCGACGTGCCCGAGGTTGGTCGCCGACCGCGTGAGTTGCGCCATGGTTTTACCATGCCATTCCGTATCGGACCCCGCCAATTTCTGGACTTTGCCCTGCACCCGCAATGGTCGCTTATGTCACTTGCCGCAGGTCGTCCGCAGATGGCAAATTTCGAGATGCCGGGCTTTGAATTCGACCGCACCGAAAGCCGCGCGAGGGCGACTTGGACAACATTGAAGGCTCTGCGCGATTTGTGGCAGGGCAACCTGGTAGTAAAAGGCGTGACCAACGCCGAGGATGCGCTGCAGTTGAAATCCGAAGGCGTTGACGCCATTCAAGTGTCAAATCATGGCGCACGGCAACTTGAAAGCGCACCCGCAGCCGTTCACGCGCTGGGCCGGATACGAGATAGCGTTGGTGCGGATTTTCCGCTATTTTACGACAGTGGCTTACGATCTGGCGAAGACGTTCTGAAAGCCCTCGATCAGAGCGCAAATTATGTGTTCTTTGGCCGCGTATTGCAATTTGCCATCGCCGCGGCCGGCGAAGAGGGTTTGCATAGACTGTGGAATATTCTCAGCGAAGAGTTGTCCAGTGCACTTGCTCAGGTTGGTCGGACGAAACTGACCTGAAGCAACGGAACAATTGTGAATGCCGTCGGTAACGCCTCTAACGCACACGATCCGGATGCCGTTACGAATTATTTTGCCCCGGACGCTGTGTTCGACTACGCCAGCGGCCCGAGGTGTTTGCCGGCAGGTTCGAGAGTGCAAATACCCTGAATTGGGAAGCGTTGGGAAACCTAAGCAACCATTCATTTCAGACGCGCATGCGTGCGCTTTGCAGGAAGCGAAAGCCGATCACGTTTCTCTCGCCGACCGCGATTTTAGCCAGTTTACGACTTGCATCACCGCGTGTTGGTTTGCGGCCGAACGCTCTATGAGGAGGTAAAAATCGCTACCACCGATGTCTCTTGCCGCACCAACCTCTACCAGGCGTCCTGCCTCAAGATCTCGGGAAACCATGAAACGGCTGACAAGGGCCACACCCTGCCGCGCGATGGCAGCGTCGACCGCAAGCGCTGTCTGGCTTAATCGAAGGCCGCGTTGCGATTTGTCACGAACCCCTAGGTTTGCAAGGTATCGCGGCCAAAGGTCATGCGTGTCATGAATTTTGGGCAGGTGTGCAAGGTCATCTGGTGTTAACGAATCGAATGCGTCGCTGATAAACTCGGGTGCGGCTACGGCAATCACCTCTTGTCTGAAAATAAGCGCCGCCCGAAGCGCGGCGCCAAACGGCGGCGATCCCTGCCGGACGGCAAGGTCGATCCCGTCGCTGTGAAAGCTGGAGACTTTTTCAGTGGCCATGATCCGCAAGTCGATTTCCGGATGGCTCTCTGCAAAGTCCGGCAGATTCGGGATCAACCATCTCGCAGCAAAAGTCGGGGTAACGCTTATTATAACCTTGTCCGGTTCCGGCTTTAGCTCGGCGGTTGCAGATCTAAGGCTCGCAAAGGCAACCGATATACGTGCGTGATAGCTACGGCCAACCGAGGTGAACTCCAATCCTTTGGGCACCCTTTCGAACAATGTGACTTCTAGGTGAGCTTCCAGCAGTCGCACCTGCTGCGCCACCGCCCCTTGTGTTACGCCCAACTCATCGGCAGCGGCGCGGAAACTGAGGCGGCGCCCAGCGACTTCGAATGCCCGTAAACCGTTGAGGGGAGGAAGATCAGCCATGAGACAATAGTATTTCTACTGTAATGAAACATCAAATCTCAATCGAACGATCCATCGAAACAGGATATTTTCACAGAATACAAAAGGGGAATCGTCAGATGGCAGTAGAAAAAGTAGCTTTGATTACCGCGGGCGGGAGTGGCATGGGGGCTGACGCGGCGCGCCGGCTTGCCAAAGATGGCTTCAAAGTCGGCATCCTCTCTTCTTCGGGTAAAGGCGAAGCACTCGGCGCCGAGCTGGGTGGTTTTGGCGTCACTGGTTCTAACCTCAGTGGTGACGATCTGACTGCTTTGGTCACGGGCGCGACGGAGCGTTGGGGCCACGTCGATGTCTTGGTCAATTCCGCCGGTCATGGCCCGAAAGGGCCCGTATTAGAGATCGGTGACGATGATTGGCATCAAGGGATGGAGGTCTATTTGATGAATGTGATCCGCCCAACACGGCTGGTGACACCCTTGATGCAGCAACAGGGCAGGGGGGTGATTATCAACATCTCTACTTTCGCGGCGTTTGAGCCCGATCCGCTGTTTCCAACATCAGGCGTCTTCCGGGCAGGATTGGCCGCCTTTGCCAAACTCTATTCTGATAAATATGCCGCAGAGAATATTCGCATGAATAACATCCTGCCGGGTTTCATCGACAGCCTGCCCGAAACAGAAGACCGCAAAGCCCGGATTCCGATGGGACGTTACGGTCATGCTGCGGAGGTCTCTTCGCTTGTCTCATGGCTGGCGTCTGAAGGCGGTGGCTATATGACGGGTCAAAACTTGCGCGTTGATGGGGGATTGACCCGCGCTGTCTGAGGCAACGTATCTGTTTGCACAACATCAAGCCTCAATGCATTTGTGCATTGCCTGAGGCAGTACAAAAGGAAGCGGGCCGGTCGGCACAATGCCGATCGGTAGGTTGATGCCGTAAACTTGCTGCATCAGGTCGTCGGTGAGGATATTTGAAGGTGTACCAGAGCCCCAGACAGTGCCCTGTGACATCACGTAAACACAGTCTGCAAATAACGCGGTGAGGTTCAGATCATGCATCACCACCACCACACCTCCACCTTGGGCGGCAAAATCGCTTGCGATACCAAGGACCGTAAATTGATGCGCGATATCCAGGCTGGCAACCGGTTCGTCCAGTAAAAGCCAACTGGGATGATCGGTCCGTTGTGCCTGCCAGACCTGCGTCAAAACACGGGCTAACTGTATACGCTGCTGCTCACCCCCGGACAGGGTCTGGTAAGACCTCTGCTCGAACCCGGCTAAGTCGACATGTGCCAGGGCGGTAGTGACCGAACTGTCATCTTGTGCGGCCAACCCGTTTGCCAGCCCCAGTCTGACAATCTCGTGCACTTTGAAAGGAAAGGCCACGCTGGTCGATTGTGGCAGCACGCCCCGTTTTGCGGCCAGTTGCCAGGGCTTTAACTCTGAGATGTCGTGGCCATTCAGGGTGATGGTTCCGGTCGAGGCAATCTCTCCGGCCAATGCCTTTAGTAAGGTCGACTTGCCCGATCCGTTGGGCCCGATGATTGCGGTGACCTGACCGGGATCGGCCTTGAAATTCACGTCGTGCAAGATGTCCTTTCGGCCCAGACTGACGCAGATATTCTTACCTTGCATGATTTACATTCCCATAATGCCGTGGCGGCGCAGGAGGATCCAAAGAAAGACCGGTGCGCCGAGAATTGCCGTGACGATCCCGATTGGCAGTTCCGCCGGGGCCACCACGACCCGGCTGATCATGTCGGCGCATAGCAGCAGACTGGCACCCAGCAGGGCGGAATTCATCAAAAGCCTGTGGTGGTCCGGCCCGGTTGCCAGACGTAGCAAATGGGGGACCACAATTCCGATGAATCCGATGCCGCCGGACACGGCAACAGCGGCCCCTGTTGCACCGGAAACTGCAAGAATGGCGATGTTCTTGCTGCGCTGAACCGGGATGCCCATGTGATGGGCCACAGCCTCTCCCATCGCCAGACCGTTAAGCGCGCGAGCCAGAAATTGTGTGCTTGCAAGGGCAACCAAAATGATTGGCGCAGCCGAGGCGATTTTGGTCCAGGTTGCCCCAGCTAACGATCCCATTCCCCAGAACGCCAGGTCGCGTAATTGCTGATCATCGGCCATGTATACCAGAACACCCGATGCGGCGCCGGATAAGGCACCTAATGCAATGCCGGCCAGTAGCATGGTTGCGACCGAAGTCTGCCCCCCGCTGGTCGAGACACGGTATAGGATCAGAACAGACGCCCAGCCACCAAGAAAAGCAGCAATGGCCACTAACCCGTTTCCTGTCCAGACCAAAACCGACACTGGCAAGTGGCTGCCAAGGATGATGGCTGAAATTGCGCCCAGACCTGCGCCCGCGCTGACGCCGACAATTCCGGGGTCCGCCAACGGGTTTCGGAAAAGCCCTTGCATGACCACCCCTGAAACAGCCAGCGCGGCACCGACCAGAATCCCCATGGCAAGCCGGGGCAAGCGTATGTCCCAAAGGACAATCCGATTCAGGTCAGACAGGGACCGCCCATTGATTAGGTCGATCACCGCCATGTTTAACGACGCATCCGAAGCACCGACTGAAATGCTTGCGGCGCTGGTCAGGCCAAGCAATACCAGTAAGGCCAAGGTAACCCGCCGTGCGGTTGCTCGCCGATTGTACCCGGGTGCCTCGGCGCTCATATGATCCAACGTCAGCGTCATGAGCCACCTTCATCCTGCAGGGCTGCTGACAGATCAGAAATGGCACTGGCGGTTCGAGGGCCAAACCCAAGAAGATATGCACCCTGCATGCGGATCAGCATCTTGTTCTGGCCCGCCGGGGTCAGCTTGACTGCGGGCAGTGAAAAGAGCGCGGCATCCTCGGTATTATTATCACCCCGCCGATCCATCATAAGGATGACATCAGGCGCAGCCGACACCAGCGCTTCGGGCGTCATTGGCTTGTAACCTGACACTTTGGCGGCGGCATTTACACCGCCAGCCAATCGAATGATGCTGTCTGCTTGGGTATCCACACCTCCCACTGTGATCCGGTTATCCTGCACCGACAGAACAAACAGAACCCGTTTCGGGTTGGATCCTGCGGCACTACTAGCCGCCAATTCCGCCTGATTGATCTGGCGTATGGTTTGCGCTGCCAATCCCTCGGCAGCAACGTCAGTGCCCAGCACGGCCCCAACGGTTTGGATTTTTTCGACCACGCCTTCCAGAGAGAACTCATCCTTGATCGTGACGTATTGCACGCCCGCTTCCTGCAGAACCGCAATCGCCTCTGGTGGTCCTGAACCTTCAAGCGCCAGGACCAAGTCTGGTTCTACCGACAAAACGCCTTCGGGCGACAGCGCGCGTCGGTATCCGATATCGGGCAGGTTCATCGCTTCTGTCGGGTAGGTTGATGTTCGGTCGCGACCAACTAGCCTGTCTTGCTGACCCAGAGCGTAGACGATTTCAGTGATGGAACTGCCGATCGCGATGATCCGCTTTGGTTCGTCGTCCGCAGCCTGCGCGACCTGTGTACTTAGCAGCATAGCCAAGGCAGGCCAGATCACTCGCATCCTGTTCATGTCAGCGCGGCCTCGGGTTGTGGTTCAAGTTCGGCAACCAGCGCGTCCCAGACCGGGCGATGGTCGGTTTCGCCAGTGCGCAGACCGAATATCTGGAAGATCAGCCCACCTTCGGCATCGAACGCCTCGACAGAGACGGCGGGGCCGCGCTGCGTCGGTTTGGTGACAGCCCAGACCTCTGCAATATGGTCCGTCCTCAGATGCAAATTGAAACGCGGGTCTAGCACATTGAACCAGGGTCCCATCTGCTTGATCGTTCCGATACGGCCACCGTGAATTTCGATACATCCACGATTGCCAACAAAGATCATCACCTCAATCTCCTTGTCGCACACCTGTTCGAACATTGGTGATATTACCGACGGCGTCAGTTCCCTGACGAGCGGTTGGCCGGCGATGCGATAGGCCCCCAATCGGTTCATCTTGAGCTTTGAGGTCAAGCGCATGAACTGGTGGGTGTCCGTCATCTTGGCCCATTCCGCACGTAGGATTTCCGTCTTTTCGGGGTTGGACTTGGGCGCTTCGGTCGGTCGGCGCGGTTCTAAATCAAGAGTTTGCGATTGGTCCTCAGACGCAAGGGCGCTGACAAGCTTATCCCAATGGTCCAGATCCGATCCTTCGCGCAGGAATATCTTGTGCACCGCATCGCCTGCGGCATCAAAGACCTGAAGCGAGCGTTTCACACCGCTGTCGGTTTTGCGTTCGATCGCAAAGGCATGGACCCAATGGCCGGGAAACATGCGCAAATCAATCTCATCTGTCAGAACCATCGAGGCATGAGCACCCGAATGGTAGTTGTCGTATTGACCGACCTTTTCGATCACGCAGGAGATATTGCGCGTCAACCCCATAACCTCTCCCAACCCGTTGAGCATTGGGAAAAGGTCATCAAGTTTTGCCGTCAGCCGTGTAACGTCGTTCCCGGCGAAGGCAGCGACCAACTGGCCTTCGGTAAGTCCAATCGATTCTGCCAGATCGCGGTCACGTTTGCCGCTGTTTTGCGCATAGGCTGCACGAATTTGAGCCGGGGTGTTAGGCACCTTTTCCGTCATGGGTTTTCCCATCTTCGAGTTGATTTTCAGAGGTGCTGGCCCGGCAGCCGAATTGTTCGGGTGCCCGCTGGCGAGAGTCGGCGATGCGACAACGATTTATTGTTGACTGTTTTAGTAACCTTTATTAACGAGCACAAGTCGCCAAAAAAAGGCGGCTCCAAAAAACAATAAAACAGACTGACCAAAGCCAGCATGGCGCAAGCATTTCAGGTCCTCCTACTGTTTCGAAGGGACAGAGATGCGTGTGCAAATACGGAAGATAGCTTTGCTGGGAACGGCTTCGTGCCTCAGCATGATTGCGGCTGGCGCTATGGCGCAAGACCAAGACGATGGTTTCCTGGGCACCCTGATACTTGGGGAAAGCAAACGAGAGATTCAGACAGACACTGCCGTGCCGGTCACAAATATTGATCAGGAAGAGATCAACGACCGGCAGGCCAATACGGTTGCAGAGCTGATCGACTCGGTTCCGGGGGTAAGCCTGGTGAACGGCTCGACCCCTCAGGGATCGGGCATCAATATTCGCGGCTATGGTGCAAACGGCACGTTCGGAACCGACCAGAAGGTTCTGATCCTGGTCGATGGTGCCACAACGGGCGCGGAAGAGCTGTATCGGATCGGCAACCAGCTTTTTACTGACCCCCAGCTTTACAAAAGCGTCTCGGTCATTCGGGGCACTGTCGGGTCATTCGAATATGGGTCCGGGGTTGTTGGCGGTGTCGTTCAGCTGGAAACCAAGGACGCGTCAGATTTCACCGGTGGCGAGCCGGGTTTTCGGTTCCGTCAAACCTTTGAGGGGTATTCGAACGGCAACGGTTTTGCCTCGTCCTCTATCCTGGCTTGGCAGCCGAATACCCAAACGGAATTCCTGTTCAACTACACCTATCGCGATCAGGACGATCAGGAGGATGGAAACGGCAATACGATCGGCAACAGCGCGTTCACGCTGCCGTCGCTTCTGGCTAAGGGCAAATACAGTTTCGGCAACGATCTCGAACATTCGTTCACCGCATCCTACAACCAGTCCACATCTGAAGAGCGCGACGTCCCTTATGACTCGTTTGGCACCACGTCGGATGCCTTTGGTAATGTAGACCGTGATATCGAAACAAAGATCGGTATCCTGCGGTATCAATATCAACCCACTGGAAATGATCTGGTCGATCTGGATGTGAACCTCAGCTATTCTGAGCAGGCGATCGAAAGCAGCTATGTTTCCGGGTCTTCCAGCCTTGAAGGCACGCCATTCTTCCCCGGCATTCAGGCCCTGGCAGATGCCACACATAACTATGAAACGACAAAGCTGACGATCAAGAACACGTCGTATTTCCAGACCGGCATCGCCTCGCATGACCTGCGGGCCGGGATCGAGTTTATCAACCGCGAACGGTTGGACGCGGCCTCGGCCCCGGGTGGAACCGACCGTCGATTTGCCCTGTTTGCTGTGGACGATGTGCAGATCGGTGACAATCTGACGATTACCCCCGCGGTGCGATATGAGACGCAGGACATCGACGGTGATGATGACGCCGCGGCCCCGTTCAACGAAAGCTATGACAACAACGCGCTTATGGGCGGGTTGTCGGCGCGGTACGCGTTCAACAGCGGTTTCGCGATCTTTGGTGGTGCCGCCTACACGGAAAGCCTGCCGATCATCGATGATCTGGGCACGCCGCTTTACATGACGCAACCCGAGAGATCCCGCACGTGGGAAGCTGGTTTTTCCTATGATCGCGGTGACGTGTTTGCCGAGAGCGACGTGATCCGCGCCAAGGTCAATTTCTATCAAACGACCCTGTGGGATATCACCTCCTACGTCTCTGGCACCCCGTCTCAACCCCTGTCCGAAGTGGAAACAAAAGGCGCCGAGATCGAAGCCTCTTATGCCAATGCGGGTGGGTTCTACGTCGATTTCAACTCGAACATCGTGACGGGTACGGAAACCAGCGTCACCGGCGATGACTCGCGTTGGCGGAATGAGCCGTCGGATTCCGCGCGCCTGACATTGGGCAAGCGGTTCGGTCAGACGTTGGACGTCAGCTGGGAAATCTTCGGTGCCCGGGCCGGAACGGACTCGAGCGGGGACGCGACCGCGGGATACGGAGTAAACTCTCTGCGTGCGACCTACATGCCGCAAGAGGGTGTGTTTGAAGGCTTTGAGCTGCGCGCCGGTATCGAGAACATCCTTGATAAGGACTACCGCCCGAACCTGTCGACCCGCAATTCGACGGGCCGGACCTTCAAGCTCGGCCTGGCCAAAACCTTCTGATCCCAAGGAAAGGACCCGTTATGCGAAGTGCGGCAGCAAACAAAGCCAGCGCTGTCCTGTCGACCCTGCTCTCAGTCTTGGGGGCAGGGATCGCCAGCGCCGAAGACGTGCCCAAGACTGGCGGCGTATCAATCGAACTCAGCTCTGCCGAAGCAAGGGGGCAAAACTGTCTGCTCAGCTTTGTCGCCGAAAATATGCATGAGGTCGACATCAACGGTGCGGTCTATGAAACCGTCCTGTTTGGCAAAAACGGTGCGGTCGCGTTAATTACCCTGCTGGATTTCGAAGAACTGCCCGCAGGCCGCCCACGGGTCAGGCAGTTTCAATTCACCGACATGGCCTGTGACCAGATCAGCCGGATTCTGTTCAACGGCGTGCAGGAATGCATGACCCAGAGCGGTAACAAAGATGCCTGCATGAATGGCCTCAGTCTAAAAAGCCGCCTTGAAACTGAGATGATAGGATAAAGCCATGTCCAAAATGCTGCAAAAACTGATGGAAATCCTGCAATTAGGGGGCCCGGTGGTGGCGATCCTGATTGCAGCCTCAATCGCGACCCTCGCCTTGGTCTTTTACAAAATCTGGCAATACAAAGCGGCGGGGGTCGGCCGTCACGTCGAATTGTCCAGGGCGATCGACGCATGGGACCGAGAAGACCCCACGGCCGCCAGAACATACCTGAACAAAAGCCGTAGTTACCTGGCGCCGGTGATCGCAATGGCATTGTCCGGGAATGATCGCACCTTGTCCGAGCGGGTCGATGCCGAGGCTGAGACGCAATTTGCTCAGCTGGAACAGGGCCTCAATGTACTGGACATCGTCTCGCAACTTGCGCCCCTGCTCGGATTGTTTGGCACGGTGCTGGGCATGATCGAAGCTTTCCAGACTCTGCAGGGGGCGGGCAACGCCGTTGACCCGTCGCTGCTGGCTGGGGGCATCTGGGTGGCGCTGATGACAACAGCAGCGGGGCTGGCCGTAGCCATGCCGACGTCACTGATCCTAACCTGGTTTGAGGCCCGCGTGAACCGAGAACGCGTCTTTACCAACCGTGCGCTCAGAACAATATTTGCCCCCGGCCATGCCGAGGAGGCCGAGCAAACGGCAGGGGCCGCGATTACGGCACTGGCACATGGCGCTTGAGGTTCAAAGAAAGCGGCGCAAACGCCTGTCAATGACATCGCTCATAGATGTCATCTTTTTGCTGCTGCTGTTTTTCATGCTGACATCCACATTCTCGAAATTCGCCGAGATTGAGTTTTCGACGGCCTCAGTCGGCGGCGCAGAGCCAGACCAAGCCATCCGGTTTATTAAACTGAATGCAGACCGAATTCTGGTCGATGGTGCGCCTGTACCATTGGCGCAGGTGGCTCCAATGCTGCTCGACGCCAAATCCCAAGTTGCGCTCATCAGCCTGGGTCCGAGGGCAACCTCTCAGCAGCTGATTGATCTGTTCATCGTGCTGGCACCTGTCGAAAACCTGCACACTCAGGTATTGGGCTGATGCAGTTGAAATCGAAGCCCAGACAAAGCCGAGAGCCAACCATCGCGCTGATCAATGTCGTGTTCCTGATGCTTATATTCTTCATGATCGCGGGCACCCTTACGCCGCCGCTCAACGGATCAGTTCAGCTTGTCGAAACGATGGATCTGGAGGGGCGCGAGCCACCTGATGCGTTGGTTATCCGTGCGGATGGCACACTTGAATATCGCGGGGCAGAGCTGACCAATGCTGCGGCCTATGTAGAGCGGGCGGCTGTTGATCTGCCCCTTGATGCGGTTCGGATCGTGCCGGATCGATCCTTGCCTGCGGTTGCGCTCAAACAGATCAGCGATGACTTGCGCGGGTTGGGTGCAAGTCAGGTTTATGTCGTGACCGAAAGGGGATTACGGTGATAACCAAATCCCGCGCGGTGGTTGTGATTTCTGTCGCATTGGCCGTAGCGACACATGGCCTTGCGCTTTTGGATTATTTGACCGCCGAACAGGTGCAGGTCGAAGGTGGCGGAGAGGAGAGCGCCGCCGCGCTGGGATCTGTATTCAAGGACTTCGTCGCCGGAACAAATGCACCAGCACCGGCCAGCACGCGCAAGAAACCGGCAGCACCTCATCGGTTGCAACCCAAGGCCCGCCCTGTCAAGCAGCAGCGCACAACGTCGCCGCAAACTCTCAGCCCGGTTGTGAGCAGCGCTACGGCCGCGACCGCTGTTGCGCCAAGCCCTCTCAGGCCTCAGGACGCTGAAACACCGAACAGACAGGGTGATGCTGCTTCGGTGTCGCCGACCGAGGATGCCAAGCCGCCGGAACCGAAGAAACAGGCAAGCAATCAAACTGCCACCGCGCATGGCAACGCGAAACAATCGGGGAAAAAAGGCGACGCCACCGGGAAAACCACGAAAGGCGCGGCAAAGGTTGTTACATCCACGTCAGCGCTGACCGCATCCGGCAATGCCGACGCCAGCAACTACGCCGGACAGATTAAACGCAAGATTATCCGCGCCCGGAGAAAGAGCGCCAATATTCGAGGTGCCGCGTTGGTGGCCTTTCGAATAGCTGAGAACGGGACATTACAGGCGGTTGGAATAGTACGCAGTTCAGGGTCAAAGCGGTTGGATCAGATCGCCCTTGCCCAGGTAAAAGCGGCTGCACCCTTCCCGCCACCTCCGGCAGGGGTGAGACGAGATTATACTTTCGAAATCATCGGGCAGCAATAAGTGCCATATCCCATCGAGCCATAGGGCCCCTGTGTAAAGATGGGGACAGGGCTGCGCTTTGCGCCATCAACTATGTACACCGGTGATCATGGCGACAATTTCGTTCTTGTCGGTCTCGGCAGTTGTTCTGACGCCTATCTGTTCACCCCGGCGTAAAACGCAGATGCGGTCGGCAAGACGAAAAACCTGATCCAGGGAATGGCTGATTATCAAAATTGCCAGATTGCGATCCTTAAGTGACGCGACGAGGTCCTCAACCTTCGCAGTCTCTGCAACGCCAAGTGCTGCAGTTGGTTCATCCAGAAGGATCAATTTGCTGGCCCAATGGGTTGCTCGCGCGATAGCAATGCCCTGTCTTTGGCCTCCGCTCAAATCACGTATGGCTGCGCGCTCAGAGGGGATGCGCACGTCAAGCTGATCAACAAGGCTTTGGGTTTCGGCACGCATGCGTGCTTTATCCAGCAGTCCAAAGGGTTTGCGCGTCAGTTCGCGGCCCAGAAACATGTTCATATAAACCGGCTGTTCGTCAGCCAATGCGAGGTCCTGATAGACCACCTCAATACCATGTGATCGAGCCGCGCTTGCATCCGAAAAACCGACTTCTTCGCCGTCAAGCGCGATCTCACCGCTGGTTGGTCGATGCACGCCAGAGATGATCTTGACGAGCGTGGATTTACCCGCGCCATTATCACCGACCAGAGCCACGATTTCACCGGGGTAGAGGTCCAGTGAAAAATTCTGGATCGCGACCACTCCGCCAAAAGATTTGTGGATTTGCTTGAGGGAAAGAACCGGAGTCATTGCGCAAAGGCTCCCGGCCAGCTGACGTGGTCGCCAAAGCCGTTTTCGATTGAGGTAAGCTCTGGCATTCCGCTGTCTACGCCTTTTATCCCGGCAACCAAAGCGCGGGTCACAAAGGCCTGCCCACGGAAACCGAAGACAACCGTGTCGCCTGGTGCGGGGTTTTGATCGCTGTCGCTGTCGATCATGGCGTAGTAATCTATTGCGGAATAATCAGGAATTTCGACATTTCGCAGGGCTGACCGGCTGATTGTCGGGCTGCTGCTGACCAGCGCCCGAACCTGGTATTTCGGGAAAACCGGATCGATATAGAGCCCGCCGCCAAAGCAATAGGCTTTCCCGCCGTGATGGTGCGAGACCTCGGAAAGGTAAAGTACGGCGGGATCCTCAGGAAGGTCTTCTACCGCATGGAGAGGCGTCGTGCCATGTAGGCCATTGCCCGGTTCAACCTGCGTGGCCCCGGCTTCGGCTAATGCTGGAAGAACAGCTGAAGATGTCGTTCCGGGGGCATTGATTTCGATCTCCGTACGCCCAGCACGCGCCAGAGCTTCTGCAGCCATGTTGAGCGTGTGGAGGTTTGGGGTCGGCACAACCTTGCGGGCATCCTGGTCGAAAAGCAGGGCGGGAAAGGTTGTAATGCCTGCAAAGCGCCCGCCCTGCAGCGCATCCAAACGGTCGGCCACCGCCAGGATATCATTCGCGTCAAATCCTCCCTCGTGGCCACGATAGAACGTATCCCCTTCGGTCTGGATGCGCGCCATCAGTGCCTGTTCTCTCTCGGCCCGAGCCGAGGCGTCTGCCGCCTCTTTTGCCTTGTTGTCCGAGAATACCGTCCAATAGTCCGGGCGTAGTTTGGCTGCGGCGAAGAAAGCTTCTTGGCGGGGTACCTGTACAAGGTGACCCAAATGACCTGTCCTTAAGCCAGCGCGGTCACATGCCAAGGCGCAGGCCATATCCACGGCGACGGACCGGCTGATGCCACCGCGCATGACCGCCTGACAAAAGCCGGAATGGCGACCCACCTGTTTGGTCATGGCAAAAGTTGTAAGGCCATGCCCACGGGCCACATCAGAGAAAATGCGCGCGTTGCGTTCGACGGCATCCAGGTCAAGCACATAGGCGTTTGCGGGGATCTTCCCTTGTTGATGCAAGGCCATGGCGGCCTCGATGAACTTGGGGTTGCGACGTATGAGAAGATCAAGAAACATTGGGTTGCTCCGGTGTCTATCGGCGGATTTCGCGGAGTGAAATTGCTACGGCGATCAGTATGATCAGCCCGCGTACGATCATCTGGTCCGAGACCTGAAGCCCCATCAGGATCAGCCCGTTATTCAGCATTCCCATCATGAGCGAGCCCAAAAGCGCACCTATTATGGATCCCTTGCCGCCATTAAGCGCAGTGCCACCTACGATGACAGCGGCAATGACCGTCATCAGATCGCTTTCGCCCATTGTATATTTGGCGGCTTGAATGCGCCCGGCATAGAGCAAACCAGCCAGCCCAGCGGTTGCGCCGCACAAGGTCAGAACCATCAGCCGGATACGGGGAACCCTGATGCCAGAGACTTGGGCTGCGCGGGCATTGTCCCCAACGGCCAGAACGTGTGCGCCAAAACGTGTGTGCCGGTAGATGACATGGCCAATCAGCACTGCAATCACGGTCCAGATAACAAGTGAAGGTACACCAAACAGCTTGCCCGAGCCGAAGACCCCGGTGAAAGTCCCGTTAACGACAGGAATGGATCGCAGATCGGTCATCGAACGCGCAATTCCGGCAAATAAACCCATGGTGGCCAAGGTCACCAGAAATGATGGCAACCGCAGATAGGCCACCAATGCACCATTGAACGCGCCGATCAGAATGCCTGCGCCAAGCCCCGCTGCGACACCCAGGATCATTGGGCCGTTCTGCATCGCAACAGCTGCCGAGAGGGCTGCAACAGCTACGACAGAGCCAAAACTCAGGTCGATCTCTCCGGCTGACAGGGCAAAGACCAATCCGATGGCCATGATCGTGGCCGGGGCTGTCTGAAGGACGATATTTGTCAGATTCCGACTGGTCAGAAACCCGTCATCGTAGAGAGTGATCCCAAAAAACAGAAAGATCGCAAGAAAGCCGAAATAAATGACGCAGCGCTGTAGATCCAAGTCGCGCATACGTTGAAAAGCCTGTTCCATGGATGCCTCTGGGAATATCCGGTTGCGGCAGGTCGCCAGAGGCGACCTGCCCATCAGGTCTCTACTTCGATGTCAGACTGGCTGGTGCATCAATATTCAGCGAGTTTTGCCATCCATCGGCAACGTTGTCCGCTGTCACTGTCAATGCAGGGGCTACAACAAAGGATGGTACGTCCTCGCCCAGCAGGTCGAGCACGGCACTGGCGGCCATTGCACGCCCCAGTTCATAGGCTTCATCGGCAACAATCGCCGCGACATTACCACCCTGAACCATATCAAGGGCAATCGGCTCTGACAGATCCAATGTCACGATCTTGGTCGAGGTGTTTCCGTTCGTCCGCAGCGCTGCAAGAATACCCTCTGCTGGACCAGCCCAGGTTACGTAGATTCCACCCAGGTCTGGGTTTTTCAGCAGCATAGCATTGGCAATCTCTTCGGCGCGCGCAGGATCAGAAATGCCTTGTTCTGCAACGATTGTGATGTTCGGATAGTCGTTCTCAATCGTGGTCTTGAAAGCGTTGTCGCGCTGATTGGTCACATAATAATCTGCGTCGTGATAAATCCATCCAACTGTTCCTTCATTGCCCATGGCAGCCGCAAGCGCATCCGCCGCTTGTTTGCCCATCTGAAACAGGTCATCCGTCACGATTGCCGCATAGTCGTCCGGGTGCTTGTAGCCGGCCGGCAGGTTCGAGAGGAAACTTAGGGCAACTCCGGCCTCTTTTGCCTCTGCAAATGCTGCGGCAGAGGTCACCGGGTCCAGAGGAAGCGACAGAATGATATTGGGCGATTTGGCCATGACCGTCTCGATATCGCTACGTTGTTTTGCAGCATCAAATCCTGCGCTTGTCACGGCAACGACCTCGATCCCCAGACGCGCAAATTCATCGCTGGCACCTGCTGTTACCGCATTCACAAAGTCGGATTGGTCATGCCACAGCAAAGCAGCTGAATATCCAGCCTCTTTCACCTTTTCGACATCATCATTAGCGACAACAACCATTGATGAAGGGGTGGCACTTTCCCCCGCTGGACCGATGGTTTCGGCGTATAAGCTGCCCGCCAGCGCGAACATCGCGGTAGCGGCAAATGTGCTTCTAACAAGTGACATGTTTGTCCTCCTCAGGTTGGATGCATTACGAGCGTGTCCGACGCACCGAACTGCGCTATGAAAAGCGCAAAAGCCCGGACGGCGGCGAGGTATTCTTCGACCTCAATTCGTTCTTCAAAAGTATGCGCCACGGCGATATCACCCGGTGCGCAGTAAACGGTTGGACAGCCGATCTGTTCTGTTAAAAATGGCATCTCAGACCAGTAGGGCGCGCCGCCGATTTCTACATTTCGGGACAGAGTTTGCTGTACACAGCTTTGCAACAGGCGAACCGCCTCGGTATCGGGGTCGTTTTCAACTGGTGAGCCGCCCTTGGGATGATCACGACCGGCTGGGTAGTCGATGCACACCTCTATACCTGTAGGTAGGCGATCCAGGCCAAGCGCTGTTTCCAATGCTGCCACTGCATCATCAAGCATTTCGCCAGGTCTAAGTTTCCGGATCAGTGAGAGCCTGCATTCTCCGGGCACTGCGATAAACCCGCCGCCATTGATATGCGTCACCAGAACAGAAGAGGCACCGACAAGGTCATGACGCGGGCCCGCGTTCAGTTCTTTTTCATGATCCCAGATTTTCGACAGAAGCGTATGCGTTGCTTTCAATGCATCGACCCCCAATTCGGGTCGGCCGAAATACGCTGTTTTTCCAGTTATCGTGATCTCGGCGATAAAGAACCCGATCTGGGCGGAATAAATGTCCAAACTCGTTGGCTCGACATAGATCGCGAAATCAGGACGGGGGATTTCGTCGGACTTGATACGTCCAACCAGATCTTTCGCCCCGGCGCTAACGCCGCTGTCAGGTTCACCGCTTTCTTCGTCACCGATGAAGGCAAAGGTCAGACTGGCTGAAGGCATAACGCCAAGTTTTTGCAGCAGGCGATACCCGGCAATCGCAGCGCAAATCCCACCCTTGAGGTCGCTTGCCCCACGCGACCAGATGTGCCCGTCCTGTTGGGCCGCGCCGAATGGATTTTTGCGTGCATCGTCTTCCCAGTATTCCTCCCAGCCCCGGATATGCACCGTATCCGTATGGCCCAAAATCATGAGGTTGGGACCCTCCACAGAAGCAATTCCCCAGACATTTTCGCGTTCACCCGCGAAACAGCCCCGTCCGGTATTCAGCCCCAGGGCCATAAGTTGCTGGTCCAGAAAACGCGCAAAACGTGTTTCATTGCCCGTCACGCTTTCGATGGACAGGGCATTGCGCAACAGAGTTAGGTCTGCATCAATATCCTGTTCTTGACGCAAGCGTTCTGAAAGAGCCTTAGCGGTCATGACATACTTGCCTTGAAGGTATCGAGCGCTGGAGGTGGTACGTTGATCTCGGCACCTTTCTGACCCTCGGCGAAAAGAGAGATATGTAAATGCGACAGGGCTATAGACACACCTCCGGCAAGGGCAGCATGCGGACCCAGCTTTGAGGGCTGGATCTCTATTTCACGGGGGTAGCACTGGGCGGCAAAGCGTCTGATCCGGTGCATCAACTCGTCACGCGCGCCGATAGAGCCCCCCATCACGATAAGGGACGGATCAAGGACCGCTACAATCGACGCCGAAGCCCGCGCGATCTGATAAGCGACATTGTCCAGCGTTTGCTCAGCTGCTTTGTCGCCGTTATTGGCAGCCTCAAAGATCGCAGGAACTGAGCAAGTTTTGCCCGTAAGCATCCTGTATTCGCCGATGATTGCATCGGTGGCGGTTACGCGTTCCAGCGCGCCTATTTTGTGGCTTTCCTTTGCAATGGGATCGGCACCAAAGGGAAGAAAACCTATTTCGCCAGCTGCACCAGATGCGCCACGCAGCAAAATACCTCCGACGACGATTCCTGCACCAATTCCGGTTCCGACGGAAACGAAGACCAGATCATCCTGGTCGCTTCGATGATCCATCCAATGCTCGCCCAGAGCGGCAAGGTTGACATCATTTTCGACAAGGATTTCTATCCCAAGCCGTTCGTTCAAAGTGCCAGCAAGATCAATCTGATCCAGCCCGGTTATGTTAGGCGCCATCAGGACCGCGCCGGTCCTGCTGTCCGGCACGCCTGGGACACCGACGACAGCTATTTTCAATTCGCCTGACGGGCATTGGGGGTCGTCTGCGGTTGCGCGAACCATACGGGCAACCTGATCGACCACTTGTCTGCCGCCGCTTTGTTCTGTCGGCTCTACGCGCTCGGCCAGAACGCGACCGGTCAGATCGCATAGTGCGACCCTGATCTTTGTTCCACCCAGATCGACGCTGGCGACCGTTGCCGCATCCGGAGCGATCTCATATACCACAGCGCGGCGTCCGACATGCCCCTCGGTCTGACCGACTGTCCGCACCCAGCCATCGCTTTCTAGGTTTCCGACAATTTCCGAGATTGTCTGTTTCGAAAGACCGGTCAGCTTCGACACGCTGGCGCGCGAAATGGGCCCATAGGTCGCAATCGCCTGAACGACCGCACTTTGAGACATTCGTCGAGAGATTTTCGTCTGCGTTGCCACGTCGATTCCATTTATTCGTTCTATTACCGAACTAAATATGGAGTGCGATTTGAGTCAACCCGGTTTTTCTGCGCTAAAGCATGAAATACGAAAAATGAGCCTGCTGCATCCGGGTCGAATTTTGGCTAAAGGCTTGGAAGCCGTTCTGAAAATTGGTGCTGGGTCAGAAGGTTTGGGTAAGGGTGCCCGAACCAGAAAGAATCTGATTGCGGGCTAAGAAAACCGGCTTATCCCAAGATGGCCTCGATCTTTTCAAGGGTCGCAATATTTACAGCCACGCCTTGTGTGGCCGATGCGACGCGTTTTGCGCGTCGGCCATCGCCAGGCAAATGTGCATCGTCTTGCGATCGAATGGCGTCGACGAGTTCCTCGATGCCCTGAGCAAAGCCACCCGACGACGATGTCGCCACAGGGTCGATCGCAATGAAAAACTGTCCGGTCTTGGGCGGGCCGCCAGCGGTTCCTGAAAAGGGCGAGGCGTTGATGCCCAGAGTGGCCCCTGTAAGAGCGGCCGCCATAACTTCGGTTAGAAGGGCCACACCGACGCCCTTGTACCCACCAGAAGGTGCCATGGAGCCCTTGAGGCCCACATTGGGATCAGTGGTCGGGTTGCCCTCGGCGTCCAATGCCCACCCAACGGGGATCGGCCTTCCTTCTCTGGCATGTTTCATGACCTCGCTCTTGGCGATTGTGCTGGCGCTTTGATCGATCAGCAGGGCGGGTTGCCCATCTGTACCGGGTACGGCAACGGAAAAGGGGTTGGTCCCTACAACCGGCTTTGCGCCACCCGATGGCGCGATCGAGGCTGGCGCGTTGGTAAAACCAAGCCCGACAAGCCCGGCCTGTGCCAGACGATAGGTGTGATAGCCCAGCACGCCGCAGTTATAGCTGTTGCAGATGCTCAGCACGGCAACGCCCTGTTCGCGCGCAGCGGTGATCAGCGTCTCATACCCGAGATCGATGGCTGAATGGGCAAATCCGGTTGCGGCATCTACGGTAACTACACCTGGCTTGGGCCGTGTCATGACCGGTTTGGCAAGCCCGTCGACCTTGCCACATTGGACATGCTCACAATAGATCGGGATATAGGCCAGTCCATGGCTTGCCACGCCGTCCGCCTCGGTTGCCGCGGTCGCAACCGCCAGCGGGCGGGCGTTTTCCGGTGAAGTCCCCGCAGCAACAAGCGCGCGAAACGACAGGTCTTCGATTTCGTTCAGAGTAAGGGTCCGGGTCTCGGTCAAATCAGTACCTCATCAGTCATTATCAGAAAGCCCGGCCCCTGCACCCAGCAGGCGGGATTCCTCGGTTGCGGGGGCATAGGTGCGGTGGGCAAAGCGATTCAGCGTTGCCCAAGCCTGATCAGTCGGGGCGGCGCGGGTCTGATGTGGGCTGGGGCCTGTACGCTGTTCCCCCAGCGAAACCACCACCCTGCGCGCCTGGGCGGGTAAGGTATCTGGGGTCGACACGGAATACCCATCACATGCCGCCAGATGCCCATCACAATCAAGCACCACACAGCCCTTGAGTTCACGTGCCGCATAGGCAGCAAAGGGCAGTAACAGGGCAGGGATTGCAATGTTGGCCATCTCAACCGGTCCGGCGCGCAGCTGTTCGGCACAATCCGACAGCAAGGTGCCAGTGGCCAGAGGGCACAAAGCGCCCTTGCCCTGCCATGGGCCCTGCATCGCATCTGGTCTGTGATCTGCCGGCGCCGCAGCCAAACCCAAGTCCAGCAGGTGGGCCAGCTCTGCAGTCCCGTTCAGCCCATGCCCGCACAACCAGCGTGTGGCTTTGGCGGCCTCTTCTGCCAGACCCCAGGCATACCCTGCCCCTCGGGCAGCGCGTTTAGAGGTGGCTTCGATCTCGTTCAGTGAATAGGTCATTGCGGCAACTCCGGATAAACCCACAGATCGGCATTTTCCGGCGTTAGCTCATCAGGATATGGTGCGCCGGAATACATGCAGATCCGCACCCAGCGGTCCGACCGGGGGTCAAAATGGGTTGCCCCAAAAAACGACAGCTTGGCCCGCAGCATGTCGATAGGCAGGACAGTGGCGCTAATCGTGTTGTCGTGGATTTCACCATAGGGGGCTACTCGGCTCATTTGAGCGCGGCGCAGGGTGTGGCGATGTTCAGGATGGCGCAGCAGAAACTCTGCAACGGAGGAGCGAGTATCCCATTCGGCAAGCGCCTTATACGCCATCGCGGCGTCACGGGCCGGGGCAAGGGGCTGTTCGTAACCGGATATCGGTTCCTCAAAGCGCTCACCCAGTCGCGGCTCCAGCTTCTCCTCGGAGACATACCAGGCCCGCGCACAGTTTTCCGCTGCGTTCCAATCCAGATCCAAGGCCCAGCCAAAACTGTTACTGATCAGATCGCGCGCAGCGCCTACCGACATTGATCCATCAATCACATGGGCACTTGAATTACTGTCGGCCATACAACAGCTCAGCCCATCGACCAATTCGCCATAGGGCTCAAGGATAAGCGAGGCGAGCAGTTCCTGGCCCTCCTCGCTCAGCGCGGATTGCGACCACAGGATCAACCGATCCCAGGGTTGGTTCTGCGTCAGATCATCCCTGTCCAGATACCCAGAGATTGCCTGCAGATCGTTGTTGAGCGCCGCCAGCTTATCGCGCTGGACCGGATGCTCAGACTGCCACCAGGACATCGAGAGTTTGCTACGATCATAGATGCCACGGAATTGACGGGCCTCATCTTCCGAGGCGGTCAAGAGCGACCGTACCCGGGCGATGGCCTCCTCTCGCGCCATGATCCAGTTATTGAACAAGATCGGATGGTTGACGATGAACGGGGCCATGCCCAGACCTGTGGAATTGCCAATGCCGAGCCAACTGGCGATCTGCGGATCTAACTGCGCGGTTTGACCGCCGCCCTTCACTTGGGCCATATGCTGCACCAGATCGCGCACAAAGGTCCGGGTCAGGTAGACCGACAACATCTCGGTCTGGAACGGGCCGTTGACCTCGGGGCGACTGGCTGTTTTCTCGCGATCTGCAGCCCCAAACTTGCCGGAACCATACACGGCGGTTGTCCGCATCAGGTAGCCAACCTGATAAATCTGTTCCAGATCGGGTTGTTGACCAGCGGCCAGACGGTCGACCACATGTGCCCACAGGCGGACTGACCGGTTGGCGCGCGACAATGACAGTTCTGTCTCGCTGACGCGCCCGGCCTCTTGCACTGGTACGTTTTGCGACAGGCGGTGAATATCATCCGCCGTCGGAATGCCGTCAAATAGCGCGAAGGTGGCATCCCAGGCCTCGGCGATGACCCGGTCCGAGCGTTTTTCGGGCGGCAGATCATGGGCAAACGCCACCAGAGAATATGCGTGATCAGGGCCTTGCGCGGTATAGACCGCATGGCCAACGCCGTGTTCGTCAATCTCGAACGCAGGGCGGGAAAAACTCCAGTTTTCCTGCGCCATACGGCGGGTCAGTTGCCGCATGAAGCTGAGACGGCATTGATGCAGCGAGCCCAGCCGCGACAGCCGCATGACCATCGCGGGATCACGTCTGACATTTTCAGTCTGCACGCGTGTATTCATAGTGTTACCCTTGTGGGACGAAGTTCTCGGCAAAGAACTGATACCAGTTCCTGCCCATGATCCCGGCCACTTCGTCATCGTTCAGGCCGGTCGCGCGTAACCCTTGTTCGATGTTCCCAAAATCTCGGTTGTCCTGAAACCAGCCCGGCATGGGCGGAAAGCCTGGTGCCGAAGCGGATCCCTCGCCATAGTCGATTTCCTTGGTCCAGCGGCCAACCCGCATCCATTCCACAATGCTGTCGGGTTGATCCTGACACAGGTCTGTGCCGATCCCCAGATGCTGCGCGCCGTATTTGTCGGCGGCGCGTGCGATCATCTCGCAAAAACTGTCCAGCGTGCAGTCGGATTTATCTTTCAGATGGTGGGGATAAACCGAAAAGCCAAGCATCCCGCCATTTTCCGTCACTGCACGAATGACATCGTCACGCTTGTTACGCAGCGCGGGCGACCAATCATACGGGTTCGCGTGAGTGATGGCTATGGGACGCTCGGACCATTCTGCGGCCTCGATGGTGGAACGGTCCGCCGAATGGCTCATGTCCACTACAAGACCTACGCGGTTCATCTCTTTGATCACCTGCTTGCCCATACGGGTGATGCCTGTGTCATCGGCCTCATAACAGCCGGTCGCCAGCAAGGACTGGTTGTTATAGGTCAGCTGCATGAAACGGGCGCCAAGATCGTGCAGGATTTCGACTAGCCCGATATCGTCTTCGATGGGCGAGGGGTTCTGAAAGCCAAAGAACACAGCCGTCCGTCCCGTTTTACGAGCCGTATCGATATCGCTGGCCCAGCGCCCTTTCATGATCAGGTCCGGGTATTGTTCGAACCAGCGGTTCCATTTCTCGAAATTCAGAACCGTTTCGCGAAAGTTCTCGTGGTACGAGATGGTGACGTGGATCGCGTCCACGCCCCCGTCACGCAGTTGGCGGAAAATCTTTTCCGACCAGTTGGCATATTGTAGCCCGTCGATCCGCATCACACGGGGCCCGCGCTGATATAGGCGGTTTTGACCGTGGTATAGAACTCGGCCGCAGCCTTACCCTGTTCGCGCGGCCCGTAAGAGCTGTCGCCGCGGCCGCCAAAAGGCACGTGGTAGTCGGTGCCTGCAGTGGGCAGGTTCACAGTCACAACACCAGTGCGCGCATTGCGACGGAAATGCGTGGCGCGGGCCAGCGATTTGGTCACGATGCCCGAGGTCAGGCCAAAGTTGGTGTCGTTGACGACGCTCAGCGCTTCGTCATAGCTGCCAACCTTGATGACACTGGTCAGGGGCGCGAACATTTCTTCGCGGTTGATGCGCATGTCGTTGTTGGTGTTCAGAAACACGCCCGGCGACATGTAGAACCCGTCATGAGGCATCTCCAGCCGGGTTCCGCCACAGGCCAGCTCGGCCCCTTCGGATTTGCCCAGATCAACATAGGCCAGGTTTTCGCTCAGCTGCTGTTGGCTGACGACGGGACCCATCTGCACGCCTTCCTCCAGCGCGTGGCCGACCTTCATCGCTTGCGCACCGGCCACCAGCTTTTCGACAAACGCGTCATGGATACCCGCATGCACGACAAGGCGCGAAGACGCCGTGCACTTCTGTCCGGTGCCGCCAAACGCTCCTCCCAATGCCAGAGTAACGGCCAGATCCAGATCGGCATCGTCCATCACTGCCAGCGCGTTTTTTGATCCCATTTCCATCTGAACTTTGGTCAGGTTCTGGATGGCGGCTGCTGCGATACCCTTGCCGACCGGGACTGACCCGGTAAAGGAAATTGCATTGACCTTGGGGCTTTCGACCAGGCGTTGCCCGATGCTGCGCCCCGAACCCATGACCAGACTGAACAGACCTTTGGGGATGTCCTGACGTTCGATGATTTCGGTCAGTGCGACAGCGGATGCTGGGGTGATGTTGGCGGGTTTCCACACAACCGCGTTGCCATAGCACAGTGCTGGAGCAATCTTCCAAGAGGCAGTCGCGGTAGGGAAGTTCCATGGGCTGATGATGGCGACAACACCGACAGCTTCGCGGCGAACGTCTACTTCGATATCGGGGCGCACAGAATCCGCGTTCTCACCGATTTGACGCAGGCATTCAGCTGCGTAATAGGTAAAGAACTGCCCGGCGCGGAACACTTCGCCTTTGCCTTCGGCCAGCGGCTTGCCTTCTTCGCGCGCCAAGAGCGTACCCAGTTCTTCGGCCCGGACCATCATTTCATTACCGATAGCGTTCAGAACAGCTTGCTTCCGTTCGATGCCATAGGCGGCCCATTCAGCCTGTGCAACACGGGCTTGATCCAGCGTCGCCTCAAGCTGGTCAGCGCTGGCCTGTGCAAACATGCCGACCAGATCGCTCAGGTCCGAAGGATTGCGGTTTTCGATTTCAGACTCACCTGCCAGCCATTCGCCAGCAATCAGATTCAGTTGTGTCACGTTACGCCCCAGTGCGATTTCATTTGACCTAGGATGGATTTTTTGGCGAACATCAGTCAAACTCAATTAAATGAAACAAATTGCAGAAAAACTGAAGTATGGCGATCAAGATTGAAACACTGCGCAGTTTTTGCACGGTTGTGCAGACTGGTAATCTGACCGAGGCCGCCGACCGTCTTGGGCGAACGCAATCGGCGGTGTCGATGACGCTGAAGCAGCTTGAGGAGCACCTGGGTAAGAAGCTGTTCGAGGGAGAGCGCAAAAACCGACTGTCAGAAGTGGGTCGGCAGGTTCATGATTTGGCTTTGAAGCAGGTCAGACAGTTCGATCAAACAGTTCAGGATATCGAGGCAATAGCCAGCGCAGAGTACGGGCTGTTGCGGATCGTGTCTGTGCCGTCGGTGGCGGCTCTTGCCTTTCCCAAGGTGCTGAGTCACATGAATAGCCATTTCCCCGATATCAGGATCGAGCTCCGCGATACCGATACACAGCAGGTACTGGACGCAGTTGTGCAAGGAAAAGCGGATATCGGTATTGCATCCGGGTATCTTGCGCTAAACGGGGTCACAGCCACGCCCTTGTTCGAAGACAGGTTTGGGGTGGTTTGCACGGCTGCACACCCGCTGGCACAGCAATCAGAGATGCCAACCATCGAACAGGTGGCTTCGGTCCCCTTCATACGCAATGCTCTGTGCGATTTGGTTCAGTCCCCGCGGTTTCACGCGGCGATTTCGAAGGCCGGTGTGACCATTCAGAACACCCATTCACTGATCGCATTGGTGCGCACCGAGGAATGGGTGACGGTTTTGCCGCAAACCGTTGCACGGTCTCTTCCTGAGGCTATCGTCTTCCGTCCTATCGCTGATCTCGAAGATCAAAGGCAGGTGTATCTTTATGTCTCGCAACGCTCGCGCTTTCAAACGCTGACGGACGCGTTTGGGGACTTCATCCTGAAGCAGGATCTTGTACTGGGATCTGAGGACTGACTGGATAAAATCTGTGCCCCTGTCTGAGATGGCGCCGCTTAGGGGATATTGATGGCAGACAAGCCCACTCAAGAATCGGCTGCACCTATTTCAGGCCTCATATCGACCAAGATCAGAATAAACCGAAACTAATATTCGAGAAAGACGCATATATTGATTTGTGGCATGTTGTTCTTGATGGGTCATGTGTCGGCATGTTTGAATTTTCCTGTCAAACCGGCGCGCCCGGTAACTGGCTAAGAAAGGGGGATGGAACGTCATCCCGATGTCGTTTGGTAGGCGTACCGCTGCCCATAGGGTAAGAAGAACAGCGCCACGAACGCCCAACACGGAGAAATAATATGAACAAACTCACTATGTTACTGGGAGGCGCGTCGATGATGGTCGCTGTGCCTGCTTTTGCTGCTGACATTGTGATCGGTGTGCCGAACTGGCCATCGGTAAATGCAACAGCGCACATTCTAAAGGTTGCGATCGAACAAAATCTGGGGCTAGAGGTCGAGCTTCAGAATGGCACCAACCCGATCGTGTTCGAGGCGATGGATTCCGGCGCCATGCACGTACACCCCGAAGTGTGGATGCCGAACCAGCAGAACCTGCATGACACCTATGTAACCGAAAAGGGTACAGTTACCTTCAATTCCAATGGCGTTGAGGCGTTTCAAGGAATGTGTGTCGACAAAGCGACCGCTGATGCCAATGATATTCGGTCCATTGACGACCTGACCAATCCCGACATCGCGGCACTGTTCGACAGCAATGGCGACGGGCAGGGCGAAGTATGGATCGGTGCCCCCGGCTGGGCGTCGACCAACGTCGAGAAAATCCGGGCCAAATCATATGGCTATGACCAGGTCATGGAACTGACCGAGATAGACGAAACCGTCGCCTATGCGAACCTTGATAACGCGATCAAAGCGGGTGAGCCTTGGGTGGGTTTCTGTTATACGCCGCATTACGTGTTTGAACTGCATGATCTTCAGATCCTGGAAGAGCCGGCCTATGACGCGGCAAAATGGAATGTCCTGCAGCCCACGGATGATCCGGATTGGCTGGAGAAATCCGAAGCAGGTGTCGCCTGGGATTTGGCCTATCTGCACCTTCACTATGCCAAATCTCTTGAGGATGAGTACCCCGAAGTTGCTCGGCTGTTGTCCAACATGAAACTGGATACTGCCGCTGTCTCGGCCATGACTTATGCGCTTGTCATAGATGGCAAAGAGCCGCTCGCATATGCCGAAGAATGGGTCGGTGCGAACGAAGATGCAGTTCTGAACTGGATGTCAGAGTGATCGGTAACGCTCGGAACTGAATTACAGATAGGCCGCCGGGAATGCCTGGCGGCCTGTTTTGCATTGAAGGGGCAAGTATGACCGAAACAGTCGTTAAGCTGACAGATGTCTGGAAGATTTTCGGTGCGCGGGCAGAAGAGGCCATGACCGCAGTACGGGATGAAGGGATTGGAAAGCCTGAAGTTCTTGAAAGGTATAATTGTGTGGTCGGCGTACAGGGTGCGTCTTTCGAAGTCCCGCGCGGCGAAATCTTCTGCATTATGGGTCTTTCGGGATCCGGGAAATCCACGCTGGTGCGCCACGTGAACCGCTTGATCGAGCCGACCTCAGGCAAGATCGAGATTCTGGGCCAGGACGTATCCAAAATATCCGAGGCTGAGCTGCGCCGTATCCGCGCGCAGCAGATCGGGATGGTTTTCCAGCATATGGCGCTGATGCCGCACCGATCTGTCAGAGACAATGTGGCCTATCCTTTGGAAATTCGAAAAGTGTCCAAATCCAAGCGCTGGGCCGTCTCGGACCATGCGCTGGGTTTGGTGGACCTGACCGGGTACGAAGATCGCCTGCCCAAAGAATTGTCGGGCGGGATGCAGCAGCGTGTTGGAATTGCCCGCGCGCTGGCCTCTGATCCGGAAATCCTGTTAATGGACGAGCCCTTTTCTGCGCTCGATCCGCTGATCAGGTTGCAGCTGCAGGACCAGTTCAAAGCGCTGGTCGCCCAGTTGCAGAAGACCACATTGTTCATCACCCATGATCTGGACGAAGCTATCCGCATTGGCCACCGAATTGCGATCATGAAAGATGGTGTCATCGTTCAGATTGGCACACCGGAAGACATCGTGATGAATCCGGCCGATGACTATGTGCGCGAGTTTGTTCAGGGCATATCCAAACTGAAACTGGTCAAGGCGCATTCAATCATGGAGCCACTGGACAGCTATTCCGGCCCGACCGACGGCGCGCCGCGCGCGGATGAGGGGGCCGATCTGGATCAGTTGATCGACCTGGCTGTCGACACGGACCTGCCGGTGATCATCACCGATGCAGGACAGGACGTGGGCGTCGTGACCAAACCGCGCCTGCTGCGCGGAATTCAGGGGGGCAAGAATGACTGATGTAACCACCGAAGTGAAAGTCACCGCCGCCTCGGATATCGAGGTCGACCATGAGGCACTGGATCGGTCCATTCACGAGTTTGCTGGTCCGAATGGGGACTATTACGTCAAGGCGTTTCACAAGATCCATGATGCAACCAGCGCGGTTCCGAATACGTTCAATCTCTGGGCCGGGGTTCTGGGGCCTTTGTGGTCAGCATCACGAGCCATCTGGGGGATGTTCTGGACCTTTCTGATCCTGGAAATCATCGCTTGGGTTCAGATCGGGCGTGGTGCCTGGGGCAATCCGGGCGCTGACATGGTGGAACGTGCCGAACGTCAGCAGGCACGCGCCGACGAGCTGCTGGCGCGGGCGGCCGATGCGACAGAGAAGGCCGATATTGACCGTTTCACCAAGCTGGCAGCGAATATACAGAAAGCCGCCGATGCCAGCTTTGGAAAAGCCGCGGCCGCGCAGTCTGAAGCGCTGAGCATCATGATCACCGGATTGCTGATGCTGCTGGTCTTCAAACTGGCACAGGGCTTCTATGCCGACCGCGTCTATGAAAAACAGTATTCAAAATGGCGGACCGATCCGGACAGTACCGAAAGTGGCCAGTCCAGGCGAAATATGGTGCTGGGGGCTGTGCTTGTTGCGGCGATTGGGCCGTTGATCGTCTACAAATTCACGGTCAATGCTTCGCTGGCCATGTTGGATGCATTCCCCGAAAAAGAAGTGTCCGCACTGATATTGGGTGAGGGCGGCGGGACCCTGTTTTCAAACCTTGCAAGCTGGATGGAGGCGCAGATAGATGCGGCCGCTCTTGCTGGCGGGGACGTATTCGATGGGATTGTCGCTGGGGTTCGGTCGGTTCTGGATGCCCTGACCATTGCGCTGATCGGGTCGCCTTGGCCGGTTGTGATGCTGGTGATATGTGTGACGGCTTGGCGGGCTGCAGGCCCCCGAGTGGCGATCTTCACGGCGTCTTCATTGGCCTATATCGCCTTGCTGGGATATTGGGATGTGGCGATGGAAACCGTGGCGCTGGTCGGTGCGGCGGTGCTGTTATGCGTTGTTTTTGGCATTCCACTGGGCATTTGGTTTGGCAAGTCCAGGCGTGCCTACCGCGCGGCAGAGCCCGTGCTGGACTTGATGCAGACTTTGCCGGCCTTCGTCTATCTGATCCCGATTATCGCCTTCTTTGGCACCGGCAACCCGCCCGGCATTCTGGCCACGATCATCTTTGGCATGCCGCCGGTCATCCGACTGACCGCGCTGGGCATGCGCGGAGTGCCCGACAGTATCAAAGAGGCTGCTGTGGCTTTTGGGGCCTCGAAATGGCAATTGCTGAAGGATGTCGAGATACCTCTGGCCTTGCCGTCGATCATGACCGGGGTGAACCAGACTATCCTGATGTGCCTATCGATGGTGGTGATCATTTCGCTGATCGGTGGCGGAGGGCTGGGCAAGGAAATCCTTGAGGCGTTGCAATATGCAGCCAAGGGGCCCGGCCTGTTGGGCGGCTTTGCCATTTTGTTCCTTGCTATGGTCATGGACCGTATTGTTCAGGGCGCATTTCGGCGAGAAGACGAAAGAATCTGAACTTCTATGCCCTCTGCTCAGGCCGGGGGCATTTTTTTACCGGAGGATGAAATGGTCGACCGCTATGAGCAGTCCATGATGGACAATTTGTACTGGTGGGGCATACCGACGATGTTTCGCTGCCCCAATATCGGACCCGAGGGGCAGGATATTGCACTTGTCGGTGTGCCGCATTCGACCGGAAACGGGACAACCGAAAGGGATCAGCATCTGGGCCCGCGCGCCTTGCGGAATGTCTCGGCGGTACAGCGCAGGGTCCATTCGGTTTTTGAGATCGACCCCTGGAGCCGCGCGAAGATTGCCGATGTCGGCGATGTACCCTTCCCGCGCGCCAACGATAACGAAGACTGCATCGAACGCATTACCGCCTTTTACAAGGACATAGATGCGGCAGGTGCGCGCCCGGTATCCGTTGGCGGTGACCACTCCATTACCGGCGGGATCGTACAGGCGCTAGGATGTGGGAAGCTGGCCGGAGGAGAGCCGATCAGTTTTCTGCACCTGGATGCCCATACGGATGTGTTTACAAAGGTCGATCACTTTTTGGGGGCAAAGAAGTCGGCCGCTCATTGGGGGGCTTATCTGGCCGATCAGGGGCAGGTTGATCCTACCTGTTCGATGCAGATCGGCCTGCGAGGCCATCCGCGCAGCCTGGACTGGTTGCAGCCGTCCTACGACTACGGGTACAACATCGTCACCATGCGCGAATTTCGTCAGCGCGGGCTGGCCGATGTGGTGGCGCAGACCAAAGAGGTTCTGGGTGACCGGCCGGTCTATATCACCTTCGATCTGGATTGCCTTGACCCGACTATTGCCCCGGCGGTGTCCAATCTGGAGCCGGGCGAGAAGGGGTTCGACATTGATGAGGCCGTGGGCATTCTGCGCGCCGCGCGCGGCTTGAACATTGTCGGCGGTGACGTTGTTTGCATGATGCCCACCAAGGACAGCCCCAACGATATCACCGCCCTGACCGCAGCGGCGGTGATGTTCGAGATGATCTCGATGATCGCCGAAAACACCGGTTAGCGGCGGGCGTCCACAGCCTCTGCCAGAACACATAACAGCTCGAACATCAGTGAGATGCCCAGCCAGGCCGTGCCCCCAGCGGCATCGAAGGGGGGTGCGACCTCGACCAGATCAGCACCAACCAGATTGACACCGCTTAACTGGCGGATCACCTGCTGCGCCTGAAAACTGTTCGGCCCGCCGATCTCTGGCGTGCCGGTGCCGGGGGCATAGGTGGGGTCCACAAAGTCGATGTCATAGGTGCAATAGGTCTGACCTGTTCCGACGATCTCCCGCACCTCCGCCATGACATCGTCAATGCCGCGGTCGAACAGTTCTTCGATGCGGATGATGCGGATGCCCTGTGCCTCGGCCCAATCGATATCTTCTGTGTTATAGGCCGTACCGCGTATGCCGACTTGGACAAAGCGCTTGGGGTCCACAAGGCCCTCTTCAACGGCACGACGAAACGGTGTGCCATGGGTGTATTTGTAGCCACCGAAATAGCTGTCGAACAGGTCGGTGTGGCTGTCGAATTGAATAAGGCCCAATGGCTCCGACTTGGCCAGAGCGCGCAAGACGGGCAGGGTGGTCAGGTGGTCACCGCCCGCGGTTAGCGGCGTTATGCCCCGTTCGGTCAGATCGTCATAGAAAGACGTGACTCGGTTCATGGTATCTTCGATGTCCACCGGGTTCGGCGCGACATCACCCAGATCGGCGCAATTCACCATGGCAAAAGGGGCTACACCGGTGACCGGGTTCATTGCGCGGATCATGGTCGAATAGTCGCGCAACTGCCGAGGCCCATGCCGCGCGCCTGGGCGGTTTGTGGTGCCGCCATCCCACGGGATCCCGATGATCCCAATATCAACTTCGTTGATCCGGTCGTCCTTGGGGGTCAGTTCGGGAAGGCGCATGAACGTGGGGACACCTGCGAAACGCGCAAGCTCCATTGCCGAGACCGGCTGAAAGAAGGGATTTGTCATGAGGGCCTCATCTGAGTGTATGTGCTGCAAGCCTACTGGCTAGAGTCGGTCGACGTAAGTCTAATAGAGAATGCGAAACCGTCTGCGGATTTCAGCGTCCTGTTCTTCGGTCAGGTATTGTGGATGATGTCGTGCCAGGATGTCCTTTGCGTGCCGGCGGGCAACCGTCCACGCATCTGCGGCCCCTTCGGTCTGCCATGTCCGGGGTTCGTTCCGGTCAGCCAGCGCTGGATAGAAGTAGTCCCGTTCCATCGCAGCATAGGTGTGGGCGCTTCCCAGAAAATGACCGTCGCCCAGTACTGCATGACAAATGGCGTCGAATCCCAGGTTTTCGTCGGTCACTTCGATGCCGCGCAAAGCGCGATAGGTGTGAGAGTGCATTTCGTCGTCAAGGACGAACCCTTCGAAACTGACGCCCAGCAACGAAGCGGTCATGCCCGAGCTTTCATAGATCAGATTGCCGCCAGCCAGCGCCGCAGCGAGCGAGGTCATTCCTTTCTCGGCTCCGTACTGTGCGTCGACAGCTTTCGCATCAGTCATCGAGGCGGCCACACCCGAAGGCAGCCCCAGCGCGTTGGTGATCTGCGCCGACGCCGCGTTCAGGATGGCGGTCTCACCGCTGCCGCCTGCGAAAGAACCGGTGCGCAAATCGACGATGAAAGGCCAGTTGGAAAACACCATCGGAAAGCCGGGTTTGATCGCATTGACCATAACAAGGCTGGCCAGTGTCTCGGCCAAAGATTGCGCCAGAAACCCGGCAAGTGTTGCAGGGGCGGTGGCGCCTGCCTGTGCAGCGGTAATGCAGGACATCGGGATATTATGGGCGATACATTCATAGACAACGTCCACCGCATCTTCGCCATAACGCAGTGGTGAAATCACCGGACTTATGTGGGCTTTCAGAAACGGCCGCTTAGCGAACTCACCCGGCCCGCCTGCAACGATGTCGAGCATTTCGACGATCGGGGCCACATGTTCGGCAAGGGTAAACGACGTGGCAATCGGTTTGGTGGTATTGCGAACCAGAGCGTAAACTGTGTTCACGTCCAGATCGAAAACATCTGGCAGATCAGTCGCGACACAGCAGCGCGTAAACCAGCTGACATTGGCCAGCGTATCCTGAAGCCGCGTGAAATCATGCAGATCGGCCAGCGTGGATGGGCGATAGTGGCCGCTCTCCAGATCCAGCGTCTGCACCGCCGCACCGCCGGTGCCAAAGAACACACGATTTCCGCCCACTTCGATCGAGCGCGCTTCGTCCCGGCCATGAAAGGAGAAAGTCTTGGCAGCGGACCCAATAGCGTCTTCAATCAAGTTTCGAGGAAATAGCAGCCGCCCTTGCTGTCCGGTTTGTGCACCGGCTGACCGCAGGTCGTTGGCCAGCCTGTCCGGGACCTCGCCCATGCCCAGAGTTTCCAGAAGCCTTAAGGCGGTATTGTATATTTGTTTGACTTCGGACTGTGTCAAAGGTTGAAAGCGACCACCGGCTTGCCCGGGGGGGCACGGATCTATGGCGGGCTCTGCTGCGCGTTGCGCAAGACGCGCATTTCGACCGCTTCTTTTACTGCCCTTTGACAACGCCCAATCCTTTTCATGTCAGAATTCCCGGAACCGTAAAGGGCGATGCGGGGTCTCTGCAAAAGGGAAATGCGCCTTTCAGAATCCTCAATCGTAGTTTCGATTTTTCAGCACAAGCCATTCGTAAGCTGTTGCGAAGACCCGTTTTCAGCAAAACCTATTGGGGTTCAGAGGAGCAAAGCCAATGAAGTCGCGGACAAAAGTAGTGGTAATTGGTGGCGGGATCGCAGGGTGCTCAACTCTGTATCACCTGACGCAAGAAGGATGGGCAGATGTCGTCCTGGTCGAACGAAACGAGTTGACCTCTGGTACCACCTGGCATTCAGCCGCGCAGGTGACGAATTTTGGAACAAACCAGACCATGGTTGGACTGAAATCCCATTCGATCAAACTGTACCAAGACCTGTCTGCGAATCCCGACTATCCCATCAATTACCACCATGGTGACGGCGGAATCAGGTTGGCGAACACCCAAGCACAAATGCAGGGATACCGTCATTTCGCTTCGATGGCCCGGGGGATGGATGTCCATTTCGAGGTTATTGATGCCGAAGAATGCGCTCGGCGGCACCCTCTGATCTCGACCGAAAACCTAATTGGCGGGCTGTGGGATCCTTTGGACGGGGATATTGATCCGGCTCAGCTGTGTCAGGCGTTGGCCCGGGCTGCACGTTTGGCCGGGGCCGAAGTGTACCGGAATACCCCGGTTGTCGGGTTGATCCAGCACAAGGATGACACCTGGACGGTACAGACCGAACACGGTGATATCGACTGTGACATCGTGGTGAATGCCTGCGGATATCGTGTGAACGAAGTGGGCGCCTTGATGGGAGTGCACCACCCCGTGGCCTCGATGGAGCATCAGTATTTTCTGACGGAAGAAATTCCTGCAATCCGCGATGCCGGCCACCGAATGCCTTTGCTGCGATGTCCGATCAGCGATTTCTACTGTCGACAAGAAAAGAACGGCCTCTTGCTGGGGTTCTATGAACAGGACTGCAAGACCTGGGGCATGGACGGGATCGATCCAAATTTTGTAAATGCGCTTTGCCCGGACGATCTGGACCGCGTGTCGGACGTACTGGAAGGCGCTTTTGCTCGGATGCCTGCGCTGTTAGAGGCCGGGATTCACACGGTCGTCAACGGGCCGATAACCTATACGATTGATGGTGCACCACTTGTCGGGCCGATCCCGGGCAAGCGCAACGCCTTCTGTATTATCGGCCTGCGGGCTGGATTGGGTGAGGGCGGTGGCCATGGTTGGCTGTTGGCCCAGCAGATTGTGCATGGAGAGGCCTGTTATGACACCTGGTGCCTGGACCCGCGCAGGTTCACCGACCATGCGAATGTCGAACTGACGGCATTGAAGGCGGTTGAGGATTATCAAAACGAATTTCGCTTTCACCTCCCGCATGAACACCGCCCTGCAGGAAGGCCCGCCAAGACCACTGCTTTGACCCCGGTTCTAGCGGCCGAGGGCGCCGAATTCACTGTCGTCAATGGATGGGAAAGGGTGGATTACATCAAGCCTGACCCCAGCTTTGAACCGACCCTCAGTTTCGATTTTGACGAAACCTATGATCTGGTCGGGGCCGAGGTGGCAAATGTTCAGTCCAATGTCGGGTTGTCCGAGGTGAATGGTTTCAACCGTATCGAGATTACCGGCGCGGATCGGCATGCCTTTCTGGATCGTCTGTTTTGCGGTGCTGTCACGCGCCGCGACGGCAGGATTGGGCTGGGCTATCTTTTGAACCATCACGGGATGGTCAAAGCCGAAGCGACTGTGGCGAACCTGCCCGCCAGCGATCGCGGCCCTGCCCGGGTCTGGTATGGCTCCGCGGCGGCAAGTGAATTCCACGATATGGATTGGCTAAAGCAGAACCGCCACCCCGATGAAGACGTGCATTTACGCAGTCTGACCAACGACTACACCATTCTGATCCTTGCCGGCCCGAAATCACGTGATGTGCTGGCGTCCTGCGCGCGCGGTGATTGGTCCCCGCTGGCTTTTCCATGGCTGAGCGTCAGGGAGTGCTTTGTTGGGTTCGCTCAGGCAACGGTGATGGCGGTAAGTTTTTCTGGCGAACTGGCATATGAAATCCACGTTCCCAACCCTTCGCTTTATAGCGCATATCTGGCGCTGCGGCGGGCTGGAGAGCACTTCGGCCTCAAGCTGTTTGGCGCTCGGGCGATCGACTCCATGCGGATGGAAAAGACGTTCCTGCACTGGAAGGCTGATTTGATCACCGAGTTTGATCCTTTTGAAACAGGTCTGAATCGGTTTGTGAGGTTGGAAAAGGGCGACTTCATCGGGCGCGATGCCCTGCTGAACCGTGATGCTTATGGGCCGCGGAGAAAACTCGTGCCGCTCCGGTTGGAAACCGAACAGGGATCTGCCCATGCCGGAGCTTCGCTGATGCTGGGTGACACGGTTGTCGGAACAATCACCTCGGGCGAGTGGGGGCACCGCACCGGCCTCAATCTTGCCCATGGATTTGTCGATCCGTCACTTGCAGAAATCGGGTGCAAGATAGAGTTGGATCACTGTGGAAAACGGGTCAACGCAACCGTGATCGCACCTTCGCCCTATGACCCGGACCATAGCAGGCTCCGGGCTTGACGCAGAACGGGTTGCAAGTTCATCATTGCAATGAGGGGCGTTCTTTGTTTCGCTAGTTTTGATGTAATCGAAACAACGGACTGTAAATGTGCCAAAGTCGCTAAGCCTCCGCTGGCTGGAAGTTTTTCAGTTGGTCGCAAAGTCAGGATCGATCCAACAGGTCGCATCGGAAACCGGTTTGTCTATCAGCACAGTTTCCAATCACCTACGAAGCCTTGAGACCGCGTTGGGCATTGATTTGGTGGATCACGGGCGTCGTCCAATGGGTCTGACACCTGCCGGTGAAGTCTATGCGCGCCATGTCCGCGATGGGCTGATCGTTTTGAAAAAGGCCGAGGCGGAGATCCGGTCGGGTAACTGGCGCCATGCGACGGATTTGAGGCTGGCACTGATTGATGATTTCGACAATCAAATCTCGCCAGACTTGTTTCGGTTTCTTGCGCATGCTTTGCCGCGCTGCAGTTTTCGGCATTTCACACGCCCCAGCCATGAGATCATTGCCAAGTTACAGGAACACAAGCTGGATGCAGGGGTGGCGACCCGACCGTTCGAACGGACCGAGGGCCTGATCGAATACCCGTTGATGCGCGACCCTTTTATCGTTGTTTTGCCCGGAGGGTTCAGTGGCATGCCCGAGGAGATGTTTTCATCAAACGCAGAATTGCCGTTGCTGCGCTATTCGCGTGATTACGTGATCGGCAAGCAAATTGAGATACAGCTCAGGCGAGGTAAATTTGATCTGCCCAACAGGTTCGAACTGGAATGCAATCAGTCGATCATAGGATTGGTCGCTGAAGGCACCGGTTGGACCATTACCACGGCCGCAAGTTTTCATAGGGCCCACAGATTTCACGACCAAGTTCGGGTGGTGCCATTTCCCGGCCGAAACTTTGTAAGAACAGTGTCTTTATTCACGACCGACGTATACCCCGAGACCACTTCGAAGCTAATCCAAAGAGCGATGGGAAAGCTCATCCGTCAACATTTTACCGACCCGATGTGCGCAAGTCACGCCTGGTTGAAAGGTGAGTTTCGCACCATGGAAAACGAGGCCGCCTGAAGTCAGCCGGGGCGCCCCAGCGATTGGCGTTCGACCAAATTGGTTCGCAACTGTACATTGCAACTTTCGGTGGGCTTTTCGATCAACCCAACCAGTTCCAGCGCAGCCCGTCGACCCATCTCGCGATGTGGGACATGCACGGTCGTCAAACCTGGATCGGTGATCTGCGCCAGTTCGATATCGTCAAACCCTGTGACGGATACGTCTTGAGGAACTCTAAGCCCCATCTCCTTGGCCCGGCGCGACGCACCGATAGCCAGAACATCGTTCCCGCACAGCACCGCTGTTGGTCGATCTTGCCGAGACATCAGACGGGAAAACGCCTCTGCCCCGTTTTCGATTTCATATGGCGTTTCTACGATCGTCAGCCGGTCATTTGGGATATTGTTGCGGCGCATTGCTTCTTGCACCCCTTCGATCCTCAGGCGGGCACGGTCGTTTCCGGTGCTGACACCAGAAATCATACCCAGGGTCCGGTGACCCAGCTTGATCACTTGATTTGCCAGTTCGGCCATGGCCGCACGGTTGTCAAATCCGACCGAAGGGACTGGTGCGTCTGCCTGAAACGACCACGCTATCAGAACCGGAATCCTGCGTTTTGCGAGATAGTCATAGATCCGCGAGTCTCGATCATGCCCGATCAGCAGCAACCCATCCGCCCCCCGTGCGACCAAGTTGCGTATCTGCTCTTCTTCGATCTCAGGCTGATAGGCCGAACTAGAGACAAGCAGGGTATAGCCATGCTGGCGCAGCTCTTCCTGAAAGGCCTGAAGTCCACGCGCAAAGATCGCGTTTTCCATGGTGGGAATGATGGCGCCGATGGTGTGCGACCGTCTGGCAGCCATAACACGCGCGGCAAAATTCGGCGTGTATCCCAAAGCGTCAACGGCAGACTGAACCCGATCACGCGTAGCCTGCACCACCAGGTTCGGAGAATTGAGGCAACGTGAAACCGTGGCGGTCGATACGCCCGCGAGTTTCGCAACATCCTCCAGGGTCGGTGCAGTTTTTGCCTTTGGCATTGTCAAACCTGAAATTTGATTTTGCAAATATGTGTAAGCTCTGCGCCGTTCAGGTGAAAGCGAAATGTAACCGCTTACAGAGATTGATTGCTTTGTCGCAGGCAAACCGGTGCTGGCTTGGCTCAGGAAAATACCAACCCGTCGCGAATTTGTGGTTGGTTATTCAGAATATATAAACTTCAAGTATAAAATATTTTTACTTGAAGGGATGCGCCACCTGGTCTAGCGTTTCAGGTAAAGCTGCGAATGGGGGAAGGTAACGATGCGTGTTGCATGTCTCGGCGGCGGGCCGGCTGGCCTCTATTTCGGGATTTCAATGAAGCTCCGCGATCCGGATGCCGAAGTGGTTGTTATCGAGCGAAACCGCCCGGATGACACCTTTGGCTGGGGCGTCGTGTTGTCTGATGAGACGCTGGATAATCTTGCCGCCAATGACGCAGCCAGCGCGACGGTGATACGTAAACACTTTGCCTATTGGGATGACGTAGCACTTGTGCATAAAGGTCAGCGCACCGTGTCCAGCGGCCACGGATTTTGCGGGATCGGACGCAAGCAACTGCTGCTCATTTTGCAAGACCGAGCGCGCGAGCTTGGTGTCGAGATGCGCTTTGAGACCGAGGCGGCATCAGCCTCGGACTATATGATGAACTACGACGTCGTTGTGGCTTCGGACGGGCTGAACTCCAAGTCACGGGCCGAGTTCGCAGATGTTTTTCGACCCGATATAGACCAACGACGGTGTCAGTTCGTCTGGCTGGGTACGCATCAGAAGTTTGACGACGCCTTCACCTTTATTTTTGAGGAAACGCCAAAGGGCTGGGTCTGGGCACATGCCTATCAGTTCGACCGGGATACGGCGACTTTCATCGTGGAATGCTCGCAACAGACCTTCGATGCTTTTGGGTTTGGTGAGATGACCAAGCAAGAGTCCATCGCTTTGTGCGAAGACATTTTCAAAGATCATTTGGGCGGCCATCCCTTGATGAGCAATGCCAGTCATATCCGCGGCTCGGCCTGGCTGCGGTTTCCTAGGGTCTTGTGCGAAAAATGGAGTTACAAAAACCTGGTATTGCTGGGAGATGCCGCAGCGACCGCACATTTTTCCATTGGCTCGGGAACAAAGCTGGCACTGGAAAGCGCTATAGCGCTGGCTGACTTCGTCCATAAAGAAGATACGCCTGAAGCGGCTTTCGCGCGGTATGAGGACGAGCGTCGTCTTGAAGTGTTGCGCCTGCAATCGGCAGCGCGGAACTCGGTCGAATGGTTCGAGAATGTCGAACGTTACCTCGATCAGGATTCGGTTCAGTTGAATTACGCGATGCTGACACGGTCTCAGCGGATCAGCCACGAGAACCTGCGCCAACGCGATGCCAACTGGCTGGGGCATGCCGAGGCCTGGTTCATGCAGCAGTCTGGGGGCGCTGTTGATGGTATGGCCCGGCCCCCGATGTTTGCGCCATTTCGCCTGCGGGGGATGCAGTTGAAGAACCGGATCGTAGTGTCACCCATGGCACAGTACAAGGCGGTTCATGGGTGCCCGGTTGACTGGCACCTGATCCATTACGGTGAAAGGGCCAAAGGTGGCGCCGGGCTGGTATACACCGAAATGACCTGTGTCAGCGCCGAAGGCCGGATCACCCCAGGATGCCCGGGGCTTTATGAGCCCGAACACGAGGCCGCATGGGCTCGACTCACCGAATTTGTCCATGCGGAAACCGACGCCAAAATATGCTGTCAAATCGGCCATTCGGGCCGCAAAGGTTCAACCTGCATCGGGTGGGAAGGAATGGACCAGCCGCTGAAGGAAGGAAACTGGCCTTTGATATCAGCTTCGGCCATCCCTTGGTCCGACGGTAACGCTGTGCCCAGCGCGATGGATCGTGCAGATATGGATAGGGTCACGTCCCAATTTGTGACAGCAGCCCGGATGGCAGATCGTGCTGGGTTTGACATGATCGAGCTGCATGCGGCGCATGGCTACCTCATCTCGTCCTTTATCTCTCCTTTGTCGAACACGCGCGACGACATGTATGGGGGCAGTCTTGAAAACCGTATGCGTTATCCGCTTGAAGTTTTTTCAGCTATGCGGACGACCTGGCCCAAAGATAAGCCGATGGCGGTGCGCATTTCTGCCAATGACTGGGTCGGACCTACTGGCGTGACGCCGCAACAAGCTGTGGATATAGCGGCGATGTTCGATGCGGCGGGTGCAGATATCGTGGACGTTTCCGCCGGGCAGACTTCGACCGATGCTAACCCGGTTTACGGCCGTATGTTCCAGACCCCTTTCGCGGACCGCATTAGAAACGAATGCGGCATCAGTACTATGGCGGTGGGGAACATCTATGAAGCCGATCACGTAAATTCGATTCTCATGGCCGGTCGTGCAGATCTGGTGTGCCTTGCCCGGCCTCATCTGGACGATCCGTACTGGACCTTGCACGCGGCTACGGCGTTGGGGGATCGGCAGGAAACTTGGCCCCGCCCCTATGAAGCCGGGCGGGATCAGGCTTGGCGCCTGGCAGATCGCAAGGCGGAAACGGCGGGTGAAGTATGAAACATGTCGTCATAACCGGCGGCGGCACCGGCGTTGGTGCGGCTATAGCCCAAGATTTCGCGAATGGCGGAGCAGCCGTTACCATTTTGGGCCGTACAGAGGCCAAGCTGCAGCAGCAAGCCTTGCCGTATGTCCTTTGTGATGTGACCGATGACAAGCAGGTCCTAGCTGCTATTGAAACAGCACGGGCAGAACGCGGCCCGATTTCAATAGCGATTGCGAATGCCGGCGCGGCCCATTCGCTTCCGTTTCATCGGATGACAGCCGATGATCTGCGGACCCTGACGGATGTGAATCTGGTGGGTGTTTTCAATTTATGGCAGGCGGTTTTGCCTGACATGCAAGCCGCTGGAACGGGCCGTCTGATTGCCATCGCGTCCACCGCCGGATTGAAGGGCTATCCTTATGTTTCCGGCTATTGTGCGACAAAACATGCGGTGGTCGGGCTGACGCGGTCTCTGGCGGGCGAACTTGCGGCGACAGGCATCACCGTCAATGCGGTTTGCCCGGGGTTTGTGGAAACGCCGATGCTGGATCGCTCGATTGCGAACATCGTCGAGAAGACGGGAATGAGCGCGGAAAATGCGGTGAAAAGCCTGAAAAAGATAAACCCACAGGGTCGTTTCATCCAGGTCGAAGACGTAGCAGGTGCCGTGAGGTGGTTGTGCTCGGATGCGGCAAATTCAGTCAACGGCCACGCGCTTAGCCTGTCCGGAGGCGAGATATGAACCCAAACCCGCTTCAAGCACCATTGGAAGATCCATCCAAAGAGAGGTTGCGGTTATGGCTGCGGCTGCTCAAGACCACGCGTGGCATCGAGGCAGCACTAAGAGAGAACCTCAGGGTAGAGTTTGACACGACACTACCGCGTTTTGACGTGATGGCAGCCCTGTCGCGGTTCGAAGATGGGCTGAAGATGAGCGAAATCTCGGGTGCGCTGCGCGTTTCGAACGGGAATGTGACCGGAATCGTGGATCGGCTGGCTGATGACGGCCTGCTAGTGCGCGTACCTGTGCCTGGGGATCGTCGTGCCCATCGCGTACGCATGACACAAAAAGGATGCGAGGAATTCGCACGTCAGGCCGCGGCGCATGAGGCGTGGATATCCGATATGCTTGGCCAGTTTTCCGCCGAGGACGCCCGCACTCTGACAACCGAACTCACTATTTCGGAGGAAATCGATGGCCAGTGACGTCAAACATTTTCGCTGCGAAATCCGGAACCGAGTTGCAACGATTGCACTGAACCGACCAGAGCGTAAGAACCCTTTGACCTTCGACAGCTATGCCGAACTACGTGATTGGTTCAGGGATCTGGTCTATTCAGAAGAGGTAGATGCAGTGGTGTTCGCCTCAAATGGTGGCAATTTCAGCTCGGGCGGCGATGTGCACGATATCATCGGTCCGCTAACGCGCATGAAGATGAAGGACCTGTTGCTCTTCACGCGAATGACCGGAGATCTCGTCAAGGCGATTGTGAATTGTGGCAAGCCGGTGATTGCTGCGGTGGACGGTATTTGCGTGGGGGCCGGGGCCATCATCGCTATGGCTGCGGATTTGCGTATCGCCACCCCGCAGGCCAAATGTGCATTCCTGTTCACGCGGGTGGGGCTGGCAGGGTGCGATATGGGGGCCTGCGCCATCCTGCCTCGTATCATCGGGCAGGGGCGTACGGCCGAACTGCTCTATACCGGACGCAGCATGACCGCTGATGAGGGGCTTTCCTGGGGGTTCTACAATGCGGTGGTTGATCCATCCGAGCTTGACGCTACCGCGCAATCTCTGGCTGACCGTATCGTGGCAGGCCCCAATTTTGCGCATATGATGACCAAGACCATGCTGGCGCAGGAGTGGTCTATGTCGATCGAACAGGCAATCGAAGCAGAGGCGCAGGCCCAGGCGATCTGTATGCAAACCGGAGATTTTGAACGCGCCTACAAGGCCTTTGTTGCAAAAGACAAACCAGTATTCGAGGGCGATTGATGGCAGATCAGAGCTTTCTTTCGTGGCCATTCTTTGACCCTCATCACCGGGGCTGGGCGGATCGGGTGCAAGACGTCGCTCGGGGACTAGCTATTGACCATGGCGACCCGGACCAGGCTTGTCGCGATCTGGTCCGCCAGCTGGGCGACGCCGGGCTGCTGCAGCCTACTTCGGACGAAAGCGGCCATTTGGATGTCAGGACGCTGTGCCTCAGCCGTGAAACACTTGCCCGCCATGATGGGTTGGCCGATTTCGCCTTTGCAATGCAGGGGCTTGGAACCGGAGCGATCTCGTTGTTCGGCTCAAAAGGCCAAAAGGCGCATTGGCTGCCGCAAACGCGCTCTGGTCAGGCTATCGCGGCCTTTGCATTGACTGAACCTCAATCGGGGTCGGATGTGGCAAATTCGACAATGACGGCTATCCGTGATGGCAACGACTTTGTCCTGAATGGTGAAAAGACATGGATATCGAACGGGGGTATCGCAGATGTCTACACCCTGTTCGCCCGTACTGGCGAGGCACCCGGGGCCAAAGGGTTATCAGCTTTTATCATCACTCCTGATCTGAAGGGTTTCGAAGTAGTCGGGCGCCTGGACACAATCGCGCCACACCCATTGGCGACTTTGCGTTTCAATGATGTGCGTGTGCCGGCTAGCGCGATGATCGGTCAAGCTGGCGCAGGATTTCGTATTGCAATGTCTGTGCTGGACCTGTTCCGCCCGACGGTGGCCGCCGCTGCGCTGGGATTTGCACGACGCGCGCTGGATGAGGCGCTGACACGGGTATCAGAACGGCAGGTGCAAGGCGCCCCGTTGTTTGATTTGCAGATGGTGCAGGGGCACATCGCCGAGATGGCATTAGATGTCGATGCTTCGGCGCTTTTGATCTATCGGGCAGCGTGGGCCAAGGACAGCGGAGCGGCGCGCATTACACGTGAGGCGGCGATGGCCAAGCTGTTTGCTACCGATCAGGCGCAGTTGATTATCGACAAGGCGGTTCAGTTGTTTGGTGGCGATGGGGTGCGTTCTGGGATGGCGGTTGAATCTCTGTACCGAGAAATCCGTGCCTTGCGCATCTACGAGGGCGCCTCGGACGTTCAAAAAGTAATCATTGCACGTCAGACGATGGCCGAGCACATGGAGGGAAGGTGATGCTTGGACCGTCTGCACATACCGACACGTTCAGCCGCGATAACCTGCCCCCCCAGGATCAGTGGCCCGACTTCCTGTTGGCGGGTTTTGCATATTCCGATCATGTGAATGCAGCATGTGAGCTGACCGATGCCATGGTTGCCAAGGGCTTTGGTGATCATACCGCTTTGATCGGCAATGGTCGGCAACGAACATATAAAGAGCTCAGCGACTGGACCAACAGGCTGGCACATGTATTGGTCGATGACTTGGGGGTCGAGCCGGGAAACCGGGTGCTGATCCGATCGGCTAACAATCCGGCAATGGTTGCGTGCTGGCTTGCCGCAACCAAGGTGGGTGCGGTCGTCGTCAATACTATGCCGATGTTGCGCGCTGCAGAACTGACGAAAACTGTCGATAAGGCGGAAATCCAGTTTGCATTATGTGATACCCGGCTGATCGACGAAATGCAGTCCTGCGCCAGTGATAGCCGGTTCCTGCAGCGGGTCGTCGGGTTCGACGGAACTTCAAACCACGATGCCGAGCTTGATCGTCTTGCACTTGAAAAGCCGGTACAGTTCGATTGCGTTAAAACCGGGCGCGACGACGTGGCCTTGTTGGGTTTCACCTCCGGCTCGACAGGTGAACCCAAGGCCACCATGCATTTTCACAGAGATATTCTGATCATTGCCGACAGCTATGCGCGTGAGGTGTTGCAGGTCGTTCCAGAGGACGTTTTTGTTGGTTCTCCACCTTTGGCCTTCACATTCGGGTTGGGTGGTTTGGCGGTGTTTCCGTTGCGGTTCGGCGCGACTGCAACCCTGTTAGAACAAGCCTCGCCTGCGGGCATGATCGAGATAATCGAAAAATACAAAGCGACTGTCTGTTTCACTGCGCCAACCGCCTATCGGGTCATGCTGCAGGCGATGGATGACGGTGTTGATCTGTCTAGTCTGCGTGCGGCCGTGTCGGCGGGCGAGACCTTACCGCAGCCAATCTATGACGAGTGGATTTCCAAGACAGGCAAACCAATGCTCGACGGGATCGGCGCGACCGAGATGTTGCACATCTTTATTTCAAACCGGTTTGACGATCACCGCCCGGCCAGTACCGGCAGGCCGGTTACCGGATATGAGGCCAAAGTGTTAAACCCAGACGGTACCGAAGCTGCAGTTGGGGATATCGGACGCCTGGCTGTACGTGGTCCGACAGGGTGCCGGTATCTGAATGATAAGCGGCAGGCGGGTTATGTAACAGATGGATGGAATATCACTGGTGACAGCTTTTATCGGGACGCGGAGGGGTATTTTCATTTTTCTGCGCGCAATGACGACATGATTATCTCGGCCGGATACAACATCGCCGGACCCGAAGTCGAAGCCGCACTTCTGGCGCATGAGGCAGTTGCGGAATGCGCGGTGATCGGCGTCCCAGATGCTGAGAGGGGTCATATTGTCCAAGCACATGTTGTTCTGGCTTCAGGTACGGCTGATGACGCTATGCGCGAAGCCCTTCAGGCTCATGTGAAATCTATGATTGCCCCGTATAAATACCCGCGCTCGATCCGGTTCTGCGATGGTTTGCCCAAAACCGCGACCGGAAAAATCCAGCGTTTCCGCCTGAAATCATGATCAATGTATCTAGAATATAGCGGACAGAAAGAATGTAAGAAAAAGACCGAATTGCCAAAGGCATAGACCGAACGTTGAGAATAATGACATAAATCGCGTTCATAGGGCCAACGAAGGGAGAAGACGATGAAGAGACTATTGGCGGCTGCAGCGATCACCGCGCTGTGCGCGACGGGTGTTACAGCGGAAGTTAAGGTGGGGATGATCACAACGCTTTCAGGCGGCGGGGCCGGTTTGGGCATCGACGTACGGGATGGGTTCATGCTTGCGATTACTCAATCGGGGCGGGATGATATCGAGGTGGTGATCGAAGACGACCAGCGCAAACCGGATATCGCGGTACAGCTGTCAGACAAGATGATCCAATCCGAACGTGTAGATGTGATGACCGGTATCATCTGGTCAAACCTGGCGATGGCGGTTGTGCCAGCCGCCGTGAACCAGGACGTTTTCTATCTGTCACCCAATGCGGGCCCGTCACCTCTGGCGGGGAAGGGCTGTCACCAGAACTATTTCAACGTCGCCTGGCAGAACGACAACCTGCACGAGGCCGCGGGCGCATACGCCAATGGTGCGGGTTACAAGAGCAGCTTCATACTTGCTCCGAATTACCCGGCGGGCGTCGACGCGCTGACTGGCTATAAACGCTTTTTCGAAGGTGATCTGGCCGGTGAGATCTATACCGAGCTTGGCCAGACTGATTATGCAGCTGAAATCGCGCAAATCCGCGCAAGCGATGCGGATAGCGTATTTTTCTTCCTGCCCGGCGGGATGGGGATTTCGTTTCTGAAGCAATATGCCGACAGCGGGATCGATCTTCCAGTTGTTGGCCCAGCCTTCAGCTTTGATCAGGGCATTCTGCAGGCGGTAGGCGATGCGGCGCTGGGCGTGGTGAACACTTCGCAGTGGAACAAGGATATCGACAACCCGACCAACGCTGCCTTTGTTGAAAGCTTTCAGGCAAAATACGGACGTCTTCCCTCGCTTTACGCCAGTCAGGGATTCGATACCGCCAACCTGTTGCTTGCCGCGCTTAACAAGGCTGACCCGTCAGATGTGGATGCCTTCCGCGAAGCGCTGAGGGCGGCGGATTTCAACAGCACACGAGGGGATTTCAGCTTTGGCCCGAACCATCATCCGGTTCAGACCATCTATGCGCGCGAAGTGATCAAAGAAGGTGATGTATTTACCAATAAGATCCTTGGCGTAGCTCTTGAAAACCACTCTGATGCCTACGCGGCCGAGTGCAAAATGTAACTGAATTTCTGCCTGCCCCTAAAAGTGGGCGGGCAGATCACCGGAGTTTCCATGTCCTCGATCCTGATTATCGAGCAGATCCTGAACGGGCTGCAGTTCGGCGTCATGTTGTTTTTGATGGCTGCTGGCCTGACGCTGATCTTCGGGGTGATGGGCCTGATCAACCTGGCCCATGGCTCTTTGTACATGGTGGGTGCATTTGCCGCTGCAGCAGTTGCAGGGGCGACCGGGTCATTTCTGCTTGCTTTGATTGCTGCTCTGGCTGCGGCCGCACTGGCAGGGGTGATCGTAGAAATGCTCGTTATCCGGCGGCTTTATCAGGCACCACATTTGGATCAGGTTCTGGCCACCTTTGCACTGATCCTGATCTTTTCCGAAGGGACAAGGTGGGTCTTTGGGTCTTTCCCATTGTTCCTGGATATTCCAGCTGCACTTTCGGGTCCGATCACGCTGCAGGGCGGGATTGAATATCCCCTCTATCGCCTAACCCTGATCGGGATTGGTCTTGCTGTTGCTGTAGGTTTGTGGGCCCTGATCGAACGCACGCGTTTGGGTGTGCAGATACGGGCCGGTAAGAACGACCGGGAAATGATTGCCGCACTGGGCGTCGACATCTCGAAACTTTACACGTTGGTCTTTGCACTAGGGGCGGGGCTGGCGGGGCTTGCCGGTGCTTTGGTTGGGGCAATTCAGTCGGTACAGGTGGGCATGGGTGAACCTGTTCTGATCCTGGCCTTCGTGGTTATCGTAATCGGTGGCATAGGCTCGGTTCGGGGGGCGTTCATCGGGGCGCTGTTGGTTGGGCTAACCGACACGCTGGGCGGGGTTTTCCTGCCCGAGCTGTTCAAACTGTTCATGGAACCGGGAGCCGCTCAGAAAAGCGGCTCGGCTCTGGCATCAATGGGAATCTATGTCCTGATGGGACTGGTCCTGATCTGGCGCCCAACAGGTCTGTTCGGAGCCCGCGCATGAGAATGAATGAAAGATACATCAATGGCCTGATGATCGCCGGCCTGCTGGCGCTGCCCCTTTGGGCGCTGGCCGCGGACCAGCCCTTCACAATCACGCTTGTGACGCGGGCGGTGATCTTGGCGCTTGCAGCGGTTGGTCTGAATGTCATCCTGGGAATTGGGGGGTTGGTCAGCTTTGGCCATGCTGTTTTCTTCGGGATCGGCGGCTATGCGATGGGCATTCTGACCTATCACGCGCAGACCTACACTGCACTGGATCTGGGCTTGATTTCTATCGAAGGCAGTAAATCCATGCCCGTGATCTGGATAGTTGCGATGCTTACTTCGGGCATTGCTGCCTTTTTCGTCGGCCTTCTGTCCCTAAGAACGTCAGGCGTTTATTTCATCATGATTACGCTGGCCTTCGGACAGATGTTTTACTACTTCGCGATTTCTTGGGCGCAATACGGGGGCGAAGACGGATTATCCATCTATGTTCGCAACGGTTTTCCCGGCCTCAACACATTGGATCCGATCCAGTTTTACGGCATCTGTTTCGCGCTGCTATGTCTCGTCCTGTTCCTGTTTGCGCGCATGCAAGCCGCGCCATTCGGGCTGGCTCTTAATGCGACGCGGCAATCTACGGCGCGGGTCGAGACCGTGGGATTGAACCCCATGCGTCTGAAACTTCTGGCCTTTGTTCTGTCCGGCGCTGTCACTGGTCTGGCCGGGGCGCTGTTTGCCGATCTCAACCGGTTCGTTTCGCCGTCTATGTTCAGTTGGCAGCTTTCGGGCGAATTGATTGTGCTGATAATCATCGGAGGTGTCGGACGCCTGATGGGTCCGGTAATTGGGGCTTGCGTGTTTGTCGCGCTCGAGCATTTTCTGGGTGAACTAACCGATTTCTGGCATGTATATTTGGGTATTATTCTGCTGTGCATCGTTCTGTTTGGTCGCGGTGGCCTGATTGGGCTGCTAACCGGGAAAGAGGGGGCACATGTCTGATCCCGTCCTTGCCACCGAGAGTCTGAACAAAAGCTTTGGTGCGTTAAAGGCTACGGATAACGTCTCGATTGATCTCAGGCCAGGAGAGATCCACGCCATCATTGGTCCGAATGGAGCGGGAAAATCCACGTTGATCCAGCAGATTTGCGGAGGTTTGCAACCGGATTCGGGGCGTGTTTTGCTGTGCGGACAGGATGTGTCGGACCTTGGCACGCAAAAGCGGGCAAGGGCAGGGATGGGGCGGACGTTCCAGATATCGGAACTGTGCATGGAAGATACGGTTCTGGAAAATGTCGTGTTGAGCGCCATGGGGGCGGAAAACCTCGTATGGCGGTTCTGGAAACCTGCCTTGAAACGGCCAGAGCTGCTCGAAAGGGCCGAGGCTGCGCTGGAAAGGGTGGGCCTGGGCGATGAACGCGAAACGCGTTGCGCAAATCTCAGCCATGGTCAACGCCGCCAGCTTGAAGTCGCCGTGGCTTTGACTTTGTCACCTCGGGTCTTTGTTATGGATGAACCGATGGCCGGGCTTGGCGCTGGAGGGTCCAAACGGTTGACCGGGTTTCTTGACGGTCTGCGGGAAGAGGCGCCCATCTTGCTTGTTGAACATGATATGGACGCCGTTTTTGCGCTGGCTGATCGGATCAGCGTATTGGTCTATGGCAAGGTGATTGCAACCGGGACGGCAGATGAAATCCGCGCAAGCCGTGAGGTGCGCGATGCCTATCTGGGGGATGAGGCATGACTTTGTTGCGGGTAGAAAACCTGACCGCGACATATGGCGTCAGTCAGGCTTTATTTGGTGTCGATCTTTCTCTGGCGCAGGGCGAGGTTACAGCCCTTATGGGGCGCAATGGGATGGGCAAGACCACGACTGTCAAAGCCATTTGCCGGATGATCCGGTCCGAGGGCACCCTGTCGCTGAACAATCAGAATCTGCACGCTTTGCCCAGCTATAAGGTCGCGCGTCTTGGTGTCGGGCTGGTACCCGAGGGGCGCCGGTGCTTTGCCGACCTGACGGTGCGCGAGAATCTGATCGCCGCTGCCAGACCCGGCGAGTGGACATTGCAGAAGGTGGCTGAACTGTTCCCACGGCTAGAGGAACGTCAGGGCCAAAGGGCAGCCTCACTATCTGGCGGCGAACAGCAGATGCTGGCTATTGGGCGCGCCCTGATGACAAATCCGCAGCTCTTGATCCTCGATGAAGCAACCGAAGGGCTGGCTCCGATCGTGCGACAGGAAATCTGGTCGGTCTTGCATCGCCTGAAACAGGAAACCAATGTTTCGATCCTGTTGATCGACAAGTCTCTGAAAGAGTTGGCGCTGGTGTCTGATCGCGCGGTCATTCTTGAGCGCGGTAAAACAGTCTGGTCTGGCGCGATGGTGGATCTCAGTCATGACATCACAGAAAAATATGTGGGGGTCTGATGACTTTTGAATTCCACCAAAAGGTTCTGTTCAAACATTGCGACCCGGCGGGGATTGTCTTTTTCCCGCGCTATTTCGAGATGATCAATGATTGCGTTGAGACCTATTTCGATCAGGTGCTATGCAAACCGTTTGAAGAGATTCATCCTGTTGGCGCAGTGCCTACCGCACAGATACAAACCCGATTTTCAGCGCCCAGCCGTCACGGTGACCATTTGATATTCCGGATGAAGATCACAAAGATCGGACGCAGTTCAGCCGAATACTCGGTCGTGGCCAGTTGTGCGCAAGAGGAGCGACTGACATGCGTAGCAACGCTTGTTCATGTAGATTCAAAGGGCGGTCCAACGGCCTGGCCCGCAGACATCCGTAAAAAACTCGAGGCATTCAGGGACGACGCGCTATGAGCCACAAGACAATTCACCCCGATGGCTGGTTGCCTGCCAAAGGATATGCCAATGGCGTTTTGACCAAAGATGGAACGTTACATATCGGCGGGCAAATAGGATGGGACGCGAACAAGAAATTTGTCAGCGGCGGGTTCATCGGACAGATGAAACAGGCGCTGCAGAATATCGTTGATATTGTCGAGGCCGCTGGTGGCTCGGCCCGCGATGTGACCCGCCTGACCTGGTTCGTAACAGACAAACGCGAATATCTGTCTCTGCAAGCCGAAGTTGGGGCCGCCTATCGTGAGGTTTTCGGCAGGCATTTTCCTGCGATGTCAATGATCATCGTGGCGGGTTTGGTCGAAGACGAGGCCTTGTTGGAAATTGAAGCGACAGCACATTTATCCTGAAGGCAAGCGACATTGAAACGGGCCCAGCGGAATGAATTTGAGCGATTTTCACCATAGGAGGTGAGAATTCTGCCAAACCTCTTTTCTGAAATCACAGGGCCGCCGAAGCGGGTTGCAGCGGCCTAAACCGGGCTGGATTTTGCGCTCGTACCAGAGTGAAAAGGCCAACGTGCAGGGCGTAACCAAGTCATTTGGGCGACCGATTGAATGGTGAGGGGAGACAAAAACAAACTTCCGCCGCTATTTCGTCAGATCAATCACAAATTCATATCTCAAACAGATCCTCAACAAAACATGAGGGTCGACGCAGTGAAAAGAGTCACAAGGCATCTAAGTCTCGAAAGACGGCGGTTGTCGCTGATTGCGGCTCTGGCTTTTGCCTCAGGTTTCACTCTTTACTCACATATAGAGGCAACGCGTTTCGGATTACCCGTCCCGGTTGTTATCGGCCTGATCTATATGGCTGTCATTGTATGCGCGACGGCTCTATCCACCTATTTCCTTCCTGGCTTGCGCCGCGTCACGGATACGGTGGCGATGACGCGTCTGGCATTTGCTCTTTGGGTGGCCGGAACCCAAAGCCATGAGATCGCAGCCTCGCCCACAATCAGCGCCGCCGTTGTGGTAGGGGGCGCGATCTTCGTGTTGCAAACGGGTTCTTTGGTTCAAAAGCTGGCCGGTAATCGACCGGATTTCGGCTTTGTCCCTCACATTGTTGGAAACACGCGTCTGTTTCTGGCCTGGTTGGATAACGCCTGCGAATATCAGGGTGCCCGGGTCCAGCCGGTATTTGCAGGAAAGACGCCTCGAACGGTGGTCTGATGGCAAAACTCTGGTTTATTTGGTCAGCGTTGCACAGGCCGTCTGGGCCCATCTAAGGGCCAGAGGCGAAAGATGCGGCCCGACCTGTCTGAGAACCTTGGCATGATAGTCATTGATCCAGTCAATTTCTAACTGATTCAGCATATCTGGCATCAACATATCCGTCTGGATCGGGATCCAGGTCATGTTCGAGAACTCCAGAAATCCGTCATCTGCCTCGACAATTTCGAACAGGTTTTCGATGCGAATGCCGAACCTGCCGGCCTCGTAATATCCCGGCTCGATCGACATAACCATGCCAGGCATCAGGTCGACCGGGTTGTAAGGTTTGCCAATGCGCTGCGGATGTTCATGGACAGACAAGCGGTGGCCAATTCCATGACCCGTACCGTGGTCATAATCCAATCCCAGATCCCACAGCGGGCGGCGACAGATTGCATCAATGTGATGGCCCTGTGTGCCTGCAGGAAAGCGCAGCGTGGCCAGAGCGTGAAAGGCCTTGAACACTGCGGTATAGGCCCGGTCATATCCATCAGGCCGCTGAGGCCCGAACGAAAAGCTGCGCGTGGCATCCGTTGTGCCGGTGTCGTACTGCCCCCCGGAATCCAGCAGGTATGTGCCCCGCGGTTGGATCGGAACGGTATTGTCGGCCTCGGTAGCGTAATGGCACATCGCGGCATTGCCATCGGCGGCCGAGATTGTGTTGAAGCTTTCGTGGATGAACCCATCCTGAGCGCGGCGGAAGGCCAATACCCGCTGTTCTGCTTCACGCTCGGTCACCGGTTCAGCCTGTTTCTGTACCTGAGCCGCCAGCCAGGCGCAGAATTCGGTCCAGGCGATCCCGTCCCGGATATGGCAAGCGCGCAACCCTTCCAGTTCCGTTGTATTCTTGCGGGCTTTGGTTTTGCTTAACAATCCGTTGACCGGCACGCCCTTTGCTCCGGTACGCTCCAGCACTTGTTTGACCGCCGTCGGCGAAAAATCGGGGTCGAAAATCACAGCCTGGCCGGGCGCTGTGAGATCACTGAGTGTAGACAGAAAACCATCCGGCGCCTGAACCGAAACATTTTCCGGCATGTGGTCAGTGACATCGGCATCCAGTTTTTGGTCAGACACGAACCAGTGAACCTGGCCCGAGCTTTGCAACAGAAGGAAAGAGTTGGGAACAGGGTTGAAAGCCACGTCTGAGCCACGCACATTAAGCAGCCAGGCGATGTTGTCGGGCTGAGTTTCCACCAGCAAGCCGGCCTCTCGGCGTGTTAGCTCAGTGGCCAGATCCGAGATCTTATCACCCGCCGCCCGGCCCGAAAACTGAAGTGGAAATGGCTCGATCTGTCCTTGGGGGGCAGCGGGTTGGTCGGTCCAGACTGCATCGACCGGATTTGAAGCCGTCGCTACCATCGCGGCACCGCTGCCTTCCAGCCCGTGCTCAAATCGGTCAAACCAGACCGGCGGTAGGTGCATCGAGTCAAAGCCGATTTTCCATCCTTTCTGTGCAACGGCGGCCAGCCAGTATTCGGGCGGCTCGTTAAACAGATGATGGTGCGAGAAAACAGCCTCGGCACACTGGTTTGCAGCCTGCACCACATAGCGGCCATCGACAAATAAAGCGACAGTTTCGGGTGTGACGATGGCCATGCCTGCCGAGCCGCTGAAGCCAGTTACAAAGGCGAGGCGTTCATCATGAGGGGCAACATATTCGCCCTGATGTGCGTCGTAGCGGGGCACGATAAAGGCATCCAGACCTTGTGCTTTAAGCTCTGCGCGCAAGGCCGAAACAATCGCGGATCGGTCGGTTCCGGGGGCATCAAGCATCGGCATTTATCTCTTCAACATGGTGACAGGCGACCTCGCCACGATTTTCAAAAGGCATCAGGGCAGGCACTTTGGTTTCGCATATGTTGCTGGCGTGAGGGCACCGGACATGGAACGGACACCCTGAGGGCATGTTCAGTGGTGAAGGCAGCTCTCCCTCAAGCCGCTTGACGGCACCGCGGTTGTCGGGGTCCAGCGAAGGGGCGGCTGAAAGCAGAGCTTGGCTGTAAGGGTGGGAGGGGGCGGAAAACAAGGTTTCGCTGTCGCCGATTTCAACGATCCGCCCAAGGTAGATTACCGCGACCCGGTTTGAAACATGACGGACAAGCCGCAGGTCATGGGCCACAAACAGGATTGTCAGATCAAGTTCCCGCTGCAGGTCCAGCAACAGGTTTACCACCTGCGCCTGAACCGAAACATCTAGTGCCGAGACCAGTTCGTCCGCAATCAGAACTTCGGGTTCGACCGCCAATGCGCGCGCAATGGCGATCCGCTGACGCTGACCTCCGGAGAATTCGTGCGGCAGCTTGTCTTGCGCGTCCTTCGGAAGGCGGACCAGATCAAGCAACTCGGCCACACGGTCGGGAATTTCTGCTTCTGGGCGCATGTTGTGAACGCTCAGGGCTTCGGCCAGAATTTGCCCTGTCGTCATCCGGGGATTGAGCGATGAATAGGGGTCCTGGAACATCATCTGAACCCGGCGGTTATAGGTGCGGTCAGCTTTGATTTCGCCGTCGAATATGTCCTGACCTTCAAAGTGGATTGAACCGTCGCTGGGCTTATGAAGGCGCACGATACACCGGGCTAGTGTGGACTTTCCACACCCGGACTCTCCGACGACGCCCAGAGTTTCGCCCCGGGTCAGATCTAGGCTGACACCATTCAGCGCCCGTACTTCGCGACCAGGACGCCGCGAAATGACATCGCCGATGCTACGGCCCATTGGGAACCGCAGATGCAGGTCACGGATTTGCATCAGGGCGGTCATGCGGCGTTCCCTTGGGTTTTGGTTATCGGGTTGAAACAGGCGACCTGTCTATGATCGGTGATCAGGGTCATCGCTGGGCGCTCTTGCGTGCAGGCGTCTATGCAGGCGGCACAGCGCAGTGCAAACGCGCATCCAGCAGGCAGGGCATCCAGTGCTGGCGGCACTCCGGGAATAGAATATAGCGGCGTGCGAGGAGCGATGTTTTCGGGCACAGACCGCATCAGACCCACAGTGTAGGGGTGATGCGGTGCCCGCAGCACATCGCGGACCGGCCCTTGTTCGACGATCCGCCCCGCATACATAACGGCCACGTTGTCGCAAGTCTGGGCAACCACGCCAAGATCATGGGTGACCAGCACAACCCCCATATCCATATCCTGCGCCAGTCGCAGGATCAGATCGAGGATCTGCGCCTGTATGGTCACGTCCAGTGCTGTGGTGGGTTCATCCGCCAGCAACAGTTTGGGTTCTGCGGCAAGCGCTATTGCGATCATGACCCGCTGGCGCATTCCGCCGGAAAATTGGTGAGGATAATCCTTCAAGCGTTGCGCTGCCGAGGGGATGCCGACAAGGTCCAGCATTTCGATTGCCCGATCCAAGCGCGCGGCGCGGGGCAGGTCGGTATGGGCGCGCAGGGTCTCTTCCAGTTGCAGTCCGACTGTCAGCAGTGGATTCAGCGAGGTCATCGGTTCCTGAAAAATCATCGCGATTTCGCGACCCTGAAACCGACGAAGAGCCCTGTCTGACATGGATATCAGATCACTTCCATTCCAGCGCACCTGGCCGGTCACGTCGCCATAGCGGCGCGCCAGCCCCATGATCGAGCGCAACGTGACGCTCTTGCCCGACCCGCTTTCGCCGACCAGCCCCAAAACTTCACCCCGGTTCACGCCGAAACTGACATCGCGCAGCGCAGGCAGCGCGCGACCGTTCTTGTGAAAGGTTGTGCATAGCCCGGTTACTTCTAGAAGTTTCGTTTGGTCCTGCATCGCTATCCTCGCGGTCTCAGCAGATCGGCAAGCCCATCGCCCAAAAGCGAAAAGCCAAGGCCGGTCAGAACGATGGCGATGCCGGGCATCAGGCTCAGCCACCAGGCGGTCGAGATAAAGTTGCGCCCTTCGGCGATCAGCACGCCCCATTCGGCCTGCGGTGGTTGCGCCCCCAACCCCAGATAGCCAAGGGATGACCCCAGCAAGATCACCAGCGCCATGTCAGTCATCCAATAGACAATAACCGGTGTTATCGCGTTTGGCAGCAGGTGGCGGAAGATGATGCGGCTGTCGGAAAATCCCATCACCACCCCGGCCGAGGCATAGTCATTCCCCATTTGAGCGATTACCTCGGCCCGCATCAGGCGCGCATAATAGACCCAGTAAACAACTGAAATCGCGATATACATGTTGATCAGGCCCGGCCCTAGAACCGCAACCACGGCAATGACAAGAACCAGGAAAGGAAAGGTTATTACAGCGTCAACGATGCGGCCAAAGATCATGTCCGCGATGCCGCGATAATACCCGACCAGCGCGCCAACCGTTATACCGGTGACCAACGCGAATACAGTCCCGAAAATTGCCATCTGCATGTTGACCTGATAGGCCCAGATGACGCGGGATAGGCTGTCGCGCCCTAACAGATCTGTGCCGAACGGATGTGCCCATGATGGTGGTTGGCGCAGGGCCTGATAGTCGATTGCGCTTGGGTCATAGGGCGCGAATACGCCGGGAAACAGGGCAAGCAGCACCGAAAACCCGATGATGATGCACCCGGCCACAAACCCAGGCTTGCGCAAGGCCCGCTGCATGAAGGTGGGGCGCTGCGAGGTGCTGTTGAAGGTCGCGTCACTCATTGCAGGCGCATCCTTGGGTCAAGGCGACTCTGAAACAGGTCGGTCATCAGGAAAACCACGGAAACCAGAACAGCAAATGTCAGGGTCAGCCCTTGAATCAGGGGGTAGTCGCGGGCAAAGATAGCCTCGAGCATCAGGCGCCCCATTCCGGGCACGGCGAATACGGTTTCGGTGACCAATGTCCCGCTCATCAGATTGCCGATGGACAGGCCCAGCAGGGTTACCGTGGAAATCAGCGCATTGCGCAGGACGTGGCGACCCAGAACCAAACGAGGCGGCAGGCCTTTGGCACGCGCGAACTGAACATATTCGGCGTCCAGAACCTCGATAATCGCGCTGCGCAGGTTCCGCATGATGATGGCCGAGGTGTAAAGCGCTACGGTCACTGAAGGCAGGAACAGGTGATAGAGCCGCTCGGTAAAGGTGTCGCCATATCCTCCGACCGGAAACAGGCGCAGCTGTGCTGCCAGAAAGGTCAACAGAACGAGGCCAATATAGAACACCGGCATCGACAGCCCGATCTGAAAAACGGTGCGGATCACCGCATCAGGCCAGCGGCCCCGATTGAGCGCAGCAACAAAGGCCAGCGGACCGGCAATCAGCAGCGACAAAACCACCGAATACACGGTCAGGAAGACAGTGATAGGAAGACGGTCAGAAATCACATTGATCACATCCGAGCGCATCAGGATAGACCGACCCAGATCGCCCTGCACGGTATTGGTAAGGAACAGCCAGAATTGCACCAGCATAGGTTCGGTCAACCCAAGCCGTTCACGGATGGCCTGGATGTCGGCGTCCGAGGCACGATCACCGGCCATCGCAATGGCAGGGTCTCCCGGTAGCAATCGAACAAGAAGAAAAATAATGATCATGACCAGAAAAAAGGTCGGGATCATCATCAGGAGTCGTTTGAAGATATAGGACAGGCTGGACAAAGCGAGCTCCGCAAATTTGTCCCGCCGCCTGAAAGCGGCGGGACCAGGGGTCTTACCTTAGCGGCTGACGGTTGCTTGATCGAAGATATTGTTGCCCAGAGGGGTCTGGACATAGCCTTCGACAGCCGAGCCAACTGCAACGGCAAAGGGGGTCTCATACATGAACAGCAGGGGGGCTGCTTCGGCATAGAGCTCTTGCATTCGGGCGAATTTCGCTTTGCGCGCCTCGGCGTCCATTTCACCGGCGGCTTCGTCGAACAGGGTGTTAAACTCGGCGTTTTCCCAGCCGGTTCCTACTGCCTTGGCCGTGGGTGTGTGGCCCAGCCAGCCCACCACCTGACTGGGATCATTTACATCGTTGACCCAGCCATAGGTGTGAATGTCAAACTCACCTGATCGGTTCTTAGCGCCGCGTGTTGCGCCGTCCACTTGCTCGACCACAAGATCGACGCCCAGAGGAGCCCACATCTGCTGAAGCGCCGCAAAGATGGTTGCATCGTCCGCAGAACCTGCCAGCGTGGTAAAGGTGATTTCGGTTCCATCGGCAAACCCGGCCTCGGCCAACAATGCCTTGGCCTTGTCCACGTCATAGCCATAGAGCGGGGTCATGTCGGCGGCATATTGGGTAGCCTTGGCCATCAACGGCGAGCTCATCGGTTGACCCGCGCCATGCAGTACCAGCCCGATCAACGCTTCTTTGTTGGTGCCATAGTTCAGCGCCTGCCGGACGCGGGCGTCGGCCAGTGGGTTGGCAGAACCATCGGCTCGGTTATCGCGCGTATTGATTGGCGAATAGATGATCCGCGTGGACGGATAGAGGTTCATGTTGATGTTTGAATCCTGCTCCAGCTCGGCCACACGGCTGAACGGGATGAATTCTGCGGCATCAACTTCTCCGGCCTGCAAACTCAGAATGCGGGTAGCGTCATCCGGGATGATCTCAAAATGTACGGCATCCAGATACGGCAGAGCTTTGCCGTCTGCGCCCATGCGCCAATAGTTTTCATTGGCGCAGAAATCCATCGATGCACCTTGTTCAAAGCCACACAGATAGAAGGGGCCAGAGCCTACTCCGGCGGCTGTGGCGGCAAATATCGCAGCGGATTTTTCCTGATCTGTTGCACCTTCTGCGGCCTCAAAGGCCGCTTTGGACACGATTGCCGTGTTGAATGTGGCCAGCATGGACAGGATGGTTGGATCCGGGCTGCCAAGGGCAACCGTGATCGCGTTTCCATCTGCGGTAACCGCGTCGATCGAACCCAGCAAGCCAGCCCAGGGGCTCAGGTCGGGATTGCGCGCTCGGTCGAGGGAAAAGACTACGTCGTCACCTGACATGGGCGAACCGTTTGCGAATTTGATCCCCTCGCGCAGGGTCAGCGAAACCGTTTTACCATCGTCAGAGACTGTATAGGTCTCAGCAAGGCCGGGTTCGACGGAATTGCCGTCGGCACTGCTCCGCAGCAGGGTGTCGAACAGGCTGCCGACCATCCAGATATCAGGGTTGCGATCCGCATAGATCGGATCAATCAGGCGCGACCCGTCATAGCGTGCAAAGTTGAGTGTGCCGCCTCTTTCCTGTGCCAAAGCAGGCATGGCCAGGGTAGCGGCAACGGTTAGTCCCAAAACCGTCTTCAATTTCATAATCAGTCCTCCCGCAGAATGAATTCATGCTCGGGGCGACCATATCCGATTCTTAACAATACTAAAGCTTTTTTTAGTGGTGGGTGAAAATTGGCCAAATGTATTTAGGCTGACCTCTGTTCGGTTGGTCAATTTAACTTGCCACAAAGCCGGAATCATTGATCGGAGAGGTTGTTACCCAAAGCTCTACGGCTTCTACGTCCCCCAATACGACTGAGAAATGACGGGTAGATGTGTCGTGGTGAACGACGTCACCTGGCGACATAATGAAAACCTTGTCACCAAGGTGATATTCAAGCCGTCCCGAGATCAAATAGCAAAACGCCTCGCCCTCATGCCGCATCTTTTCGGAAACGTGCCCCGGGGGGCGATGAACGATCTGTGGGTTGAACAATGCACCGGTAAAACCAGGGCCCAGCTTCTCATAAAACCTGCCCCGCATACCCAAGGAATATGTCTGGCGGTTGTCCTTTGCCACATATTCGCTGAACACCTCGGGTACGCTGAGCAGCTTTTCGATGCTGGTTTGAAGTGCCGCGGCAATCGCCATCAGCGAGGTCAGCGAGGGTGAGCTCAGGCCGCGCTCGACCTGAGACAGAAAGCCCGTTGTCAGATCAGAGGTCTGTGCGACCTTGTCCAAAGTCAGGCCCATCGCCTTGCGCCGCCTGCGAATTGCCTGCCCCAGTTCGGTCGGCGTGCCCTTCGGCTTTGATTTGTCGCGCGCGTTTGCTGCGTTCATTCCCTGTCTCCCGGAATCGTGGGTTGCCGCGCATTCAACCGGATCGCAGAGGAAATATCAAAATTTTTTTTAGCATGGGTAAATTTTTTTGGGAAGATCTGGATATAAACCTTCAAACCCCTCAATTTTTCCAACGGCTTAATATCTAGCGAAACAGAATCAGAGTTTGATTGAGTGACGCCGATCCGCCGAGATCATGTCGCGGATGTTCTGGACGATTTGTTCCGCATGGGCGCTCGCCAATCGGTCGGCCTCGGTGATGTCCTGCGCCGCTATAGCTGCGATTATGTCGTCATGCTCCAGGGAATACCGATCCGGCAACCGATCCCCAAAGGACGAATAATAGGGCCGCATGATCCGTTGCCCTTCGTTCAGCAATCTGCGCGTCAGGCTTTCGTAATATGGGTTGCGCCCTGCTTTGGCGATTGCATTATGAAGCTCTGCATTTTTTGCGATCATGGTCAGAACGTCATTTTTGGCAGCTGCATCCGAAAATTCCTGCTGCCGCATGCGAATGTCGCACAGATCCTGGTCCTTTCGGTATTCGGCGGCCAGCCGGGTTGTAACGCGATACATCAGGGTCATCGCATCAAAGAATGTGTGAAGATTCAAAAAGTCTATGGGCGCCACTATGCTCGCGCGGTTCGGCAGTGTCGCCACGAGCCCTTCCGACGTCAGCCTGACAAGGGCTTCACGGATCGGGGTGCGCGACATCGAGAACCGCTCGCTCAGCTTGGCCTCGTCTATGGCGCTGCCGGGCGCAAGGGCGAGGTCGATGATTTCGTCCCGCAGGGTTTCATAGACGAACTGAACGCCTGATCCACGTTTGCGGCCGGCTTCGACCGGCTTTCGTTTTTCCATGTCAGAGCATTCCCTAGCCGCTGGATCGCGGTCCATCTGCGTTCGCACATCAATTTTGCCACACGTACCGGTGCTAAGTCGAGTGTTAATCCCAGCCAAAAACCAGTTGTTTTTCACATATTTTAGGGCCTTATTTCTTATTGTCGAAAATTTGTCGACAAATAAAATATTTAAAGTAGACTGACGGCAAGATTACGCGAATCCCTAACCCGGTGGGGCAATCCACCGGCCCGGGAAAAAAATTACGGAGACCCAAATCGTGAACCCGAATGTCTTTTCCGGATGTATCCCGGCCCTGATGACGCCCTGTCGCTCGGATCGCAGTCCTGACTTTGAGGCGCTTGTGCGTAAAGGTCATGAGCTGATCGAGACGGGCATGTCCGCGGTTGTCTATTGTGGCTCGATGGGTGATTGGCCCCTTTTGACCGATGCACAGCGTATGCAGGGCGTCGAGGCGTTGGTCGGGGCTGGTATCCCGGTGATCGTGGGAACAGGCGCGATCAATTCGGCCATGGCAGTCCAGCATGCCGCACACGCGCAGAAAGTGGGCGCCAGCGGTTTGATGGTCATTCCGCGTGTACTGTCACGCGGCGCGTCCATGACTGCGCAGCGGCACCACTTCAAAGGCATTCTGGCCGCGGCACCGGATCTTCCCGCAGTGATCTACAACAGCCCTTATTACGGATTTACCACCCGTGCGGACCTGTTCTTTGATCTGCGCAAGGACCACCCGAACCTGATCGGTTACAAGGAATTCGGCGGCGCCGAAGATCTGCGCTATGCGTCCGAAAACATCACCAGCGGTGATGACAATGTTTCCCTGATGGTCGGCGTGGATACCGCGGTGTTCCAGGGGATCGTGAATTGTGGCGCAACCGGCGCCATCACTGGGATCGGGAATGTGCTGCCCGATGAGATTCTGCATCTGGTGGATTTGTGTCAGGCGGCGGCCAAGGGCGATGCCAACGCGCGTGCTCGAGCGTTGGAGCTTGAGGCGGCTTTGGGCGTTTTGTCGTCGTTCGACGAAGGCACCGATCTTGTGCTCTACTACAAACACTTGATGGTTATGACGGGTCATCCCGAATACACGCATCATTTCAACGAAACAGATGCCCTTACTGACAGCCAGCGCGGCTATGTTGAACAACAGTTCAGACTGTTCCGTACCTGGTACGAGAACTGGACTAGTCAGGCCGATTCTTCGGCGCAAAATGCAGCGTGAGGATTGGGTATGTCGTTGAATAATGGATATGTTTTTCGCGGTCAGCACTTGATTGGCGGTCAGTGGGTTGGAGCTGATGAAAGCTTTGCCTCCAGCCCCGTCTCGGGTGAGGGGAGCAACTTTGCTGCGGGTACGCCTGAGTTGGTTGATCAGGCCTGTACCCTGGCCGAGGCCGCCTTTGGAGATTACGCCAATCGCAGCCGAGCGGATCGGGCCAAGTTCCTGAATGCTATCGCGGATGAGATCGAGGCCCGTGCCGAGGCCATCACCAGCATTGGCAGTGCAGAAACCGGTCTGCCTGAGATGCGTCTTCAAGGCGAGCGGGGACGCACGGTTGGTCAGTTGCGCATGTTTGCCGAATTCGTCCAGGATGGTGCGTATCTAGAGCGCCGCCATGATCTGGCGATGCCGGATCGCCAACCCGCCCCACGTCCTGACATCAAGATGATGCAGCGCCCGGTTGGCCCGGTGGCTGTTTTTGGCGCTTCGAACTTCCCCTTGGCATTTTCGGTTGCCGGAGGTGACACCGCATCGGCACTGGCCGCAGGTTGCCCGGTCGTGGTCAAAGGCCACCCCGCCCATCCAGGCACCGGCGAAATCGTCGCTGATGCCATTCAAGCGGCGGCCAAGGCGACCGGTATGCCCGACGGCGTATTCTCATTGGTGCAAGGTGGGGACCGCAGCATCGGAGAAGCATTGGTAATGCATCCAGCAATCCGTGCCGTGGGCTTTACCGGTGGGCTGGCCGGAGGCAGGGCGCTGTTTGACCTCTGCACAACGCGCCCAGACCCGATCCCGTTCTTTGGTGAATTGGGCTCGGTCAATCCGATGTTTGTTCTTCCAAACGCTATGGCCGCCAGAGGTGAAGAGATCGGCAAAGCCTGGGCGGGGTCAATGACCATGGGGGCAGGGCAGTTTTGCACCAATCCGGGTGTTGCCGTGATGATCACAGGCGATGATGCTGACCAATTTATCGATGCTGCTGCGAGTGCCCTGAGTACAGTGCCGTCACAGACCATGCTGACCGATGGGATTGCCGAGGCATTTCGATCCGGCCAATCGCATTTGGCCGAACATCCCGCCGTGCGCACGATCCATCAAGGTTCCACTTCAGGCCGTTCAGCTGAACCGGCGCTATTCGAAACCGATGCCGAAGCGTTTCTGGCTGATCCCAGCCTCAGCGAAGAAGTGTTTGGGCCCGCATCGCTGATTGTGCGCGTGGGCTCGGAAAAAGAGATGGTTGCCTTGTCAGCCCAGCTGGACGGGCAACTTACGGCCACGATCCAGATGGATGACAGCGACACTGCGCTGGCGCAGCAACTCTTCCCGATTCTGGAGCGCAAGGCCGGGCGGTTGCTGTTCAACGGCTTCCCAACCGGGGTCGAGGTGGTGGGGTCCATGGTCCACGGGGGGCCTTATCCTGCCAGCACGAATTTCGGCGCGACAAGCGTCGGCACAATGGCCATCCGCCGTTGGCTGCGACCCGTAGCATATCAGAACATGCCCGCCGCACTCAGCCCCGAAGATCTGGAAGGCTCGACGCAATAAGCGGTGAACCACAGGGCTGAGGCAAGAAATTCCTTCGGCCATATCAAAGGCTTTGGCCCCGGTGAACGGGGCCGGGCAGGGACACCCAGATCGGCTGTTCCGTATCATCCGCAACACTCTGCCATAGAAGCAGATCACCGGAAATTCCGCGTCATTCGACGTGCAAAATCGGGCTTTGGCCCATAACAGGAGGACAAGATGAAACTCTTCTCGAACTTTGCCGCCCTGGCGGTAACAACCACGCTTGCAATGCCCGCAAGCGCCGCAGAAATTGAATGGAAGATGACCGCAGCGATTGGTGAAGGTTCATTCTTTTACCAGAACTTCATGGAACGATTTGCGGCTAATGTGGACACACTGACCGCGGGGCGCATGCATGTCCAACCTTTTGGCGCGGGCGTTCTGGCCCCGGCCTTCAAGGCGTATGAAGTAGTTCAGGACGGCATCGTCGAAGCCGGACATTCCACGCCGTCTTATCTGGTAAACCAGGACCCGACCAATGCCGTTTTCGCCAGCTTCCCCGGTGGAATGTCCGGCGAGGCGACCCTGCACTGGATCTATGAAGGCGGCGGTGAGCAGATGCTGCAGGATTTCCGCCGCGAAGAAATGGGTCTGCACACGCTGGTCGTTGGGGTCGGTACGTCCGAAGTTATGGCGCATTCGAACGTCAAGATCGAAACAACCAACGATCTGAAGGGCGTCAAATACCGGACCTCGGGCGCATGGGCCGCTGTTCTACAGGAAAGCTTTGGCGGCGTTCCGACGGTTGTCCCGGGAAATGAAATCTACACTTTGCTGCAGCGTAAGGGTGTGGACGCGGTCGAATGGTCGACACCAGGAGGCAATATCTCTGAAGGTTTCCACGAGGTTGCGCCCTATATGATCATGCCCGGCGTGCATCAGCCGTCCTTTCTGTGGGAAGTCTTCGTCAAACAGGAAACCTGGGATGCTCTGCCCGGGGATATCAAGCTTCAGGTTACCGCAGCGGCCAAGCTGACAACATACGAAAGCTTCACACATTTCGGTCACGCGGACATTCAAGCCATGGCTGCCTTCCGCGACACCAAAGTTGAAATCATCAACATGGTACCAGCGGAATCCGAAAAGATCCGCGCCGCCGGGCGCGATTGGGCCCGTAGCCAGGCTGCCAAAAAAGCCGAAGACGGAAGCGCCCGGATGCAAGAGGTTCTGGACAGCTACCTCACCTATCAAGCGAACTGGGCCGAGAATTCGGGTTATTTGGTTCGCGACAGCGCCGAATAAGCTCTGCCCTGACATTGGTTGGATGACTGGATATTCGTGCCGGTCATCCGTTTCCGGGGACATACATGACCACTATTCTCAGAGTCATCGACGCGATTGCTGGGGCGCTGGCCCTGCTGGGTCGATGCGTAATTTTTGCCCTGATCGTGGCAATGCTGTACGAGGTTGTTGCTCGCTATGCGTTTGGTGCGCCGACGCTTTGGGCGTTTGATATCTCGTACATGCTGAACGGTTCGGTTTTTCTGCTTGGGGCGGCTTATGCCCTGCGCTGTGACGTGCATGTCAGGATCGACTTTCTGTCGCAGCGTATGCCAATGCGGGCGCAGCAGCTGTTGAACGGTGCTGTCTTTCTGTTGGTCATGACACCGATCACGACCATTTTTGCCTGGGTTGCAAGCAAAAAAGCCGGGAAAGCACTGATCACCGGAGAGGTCGAAAGTGTCAGCCCCTGGGCGCCGGTTGTCTGGCCGTTTTACACGGTCATCGCCGTTGGTCTGGCGGCCTTGGCGCTGCAATTCCTGGCTGAGGCGATCAAGTTGCTTTCGGGGCGCAAGAACCCTGGTGAGGCACCGGGCGAACTGGACGGCATGGAAGAAAACCAATGACACCATTACTGATGTTTGCAGCCCTTTTTGTGCTGGTCTTTGCCGGAGTGCCGGTGGCCTTTTCGCTCATCATCATCTCCGTCGCCTTTGGCTACATGATGTTCGGCGAGCTGATCTTTTTGCAGCTTTATGGTCCGCTGCTTCATACGGCTTCGAATTTCGTACTGGCAGCAATCCCTCTGTTCATTTTCATGGGGGCGATACTTGAGCGTTCGGGGATCGCGAAACGTCTGTTCTTTGCACTGCAGTTGTGGCTGGGCGGCTTGCCCGGTGGATTGGCGCTGTCGACGATTGCAATGTGCGCGGTTTTCGCCGCCGCATCCGGCGTTGTAGGTGCGGTCGAGATAGTTGTGGGGTTGATGGCCATCCCAGCCATGACCAAAGCGGGTTATCGTAATGACCTCATCGCGGGAACAATCTGTGCAGGGGGCTCACTGGGGACAATAATTCCACCCTCGGTCATTGTGGTCGTCTATGCGTCGATTGCGCAGCTGTCGATTGGCAACCTGTTTGCCGCATCTATCCTGCCCGGCCTGCTGATGGTGGTGTTCTTCGTGCTCTATATCTTGGTGCGCAGCATGGTCCGACCTGCTGACGCTCCTCCGTTGCCACAGGCAGAGCGCGCGATGCCAACCGGCCGTAAGATGAAGGTGACGTTGACGGCATTGTTGCCCCCGCTGGCATTGATTGTCCTGGTGCTGGGCTCGCTTCTGGCCGGTGTCGCCTCGGCTACCGAAGCTGCCGCAGTCGGGGCCGCCGGTACGATCCTGCTGGCTTTGATGTTTCGGGAACTAAACCTGAAACTGATGTCCGAGGCACTGAATGTGACCCTGCGCATCACCGCTATGATCATGTTGATCGTGGCCGGAGGCACGATGTTCACCAGCATCTTTGCGGTCACCGGAGGCGGACAGCTGGTGCGCGATACCGTTGCCGGGATCGGGTATGGCAATGCCGGTATCATCGCATTCTTTTTGTTGGTGGTCTTTTTCGCGGGCTTTGTACTGGACTGGGTGTCGATCGTTCTGATTTTCATTCCGATCTTTGCCCCGATCGTGAAATCCGCCGGAATCGATCCGATCTGGTTTGCCATGATGGTTCTAGTGGTGATTCAGACTTCGTATCTGACACCGCCAATGGCACCGTCGATTTTCTATCTTCGCTCAATCGCTCCGCGTGACATGAGCTATGGGCAGATGTATCGCGGCGTGTTGCCCTTTGTAGGGGCGCAAATGCTGGTTCTTTTGGTTATCATCCTGATCCCCGAAGTGGCGACATGGTTGCCAGAGATATTGGTCGGGCTTTGACATAGATCTTGGTCTTGCCCCTTCAGATGCCTGGCCCCTGTTCAATGGGCTAGGTCATCGCCCTAGTTGTTTCGAAAGATCTTTCGGTTCCGGTAACTTGTCCGCATTCTGCGCCGCCCATTGATGCATCTCATACAGCAGTGGAAGCAGGCTTTGACCCAGAGGTGTGAGGCTGTATTCGACATGCGGCGGTATGGTCTTGAAGTCTTTGCGAGAGACAAAGCCCGTCGTCTGCAACTCGGTCAGCTGGCGCGTCAACGTTCGATGCGTGATGCGTCCGAGGTTTCGCTGAAGCTGGTTGAACCGGCAGTCCCCCTGCGAAAGCCAGTAGATGATCAACAGCTTCCATCGACCTGAGATCGCTGAGATCAATGCTTCGATCTGACAATGATCCTCTAACTCATCATGTTTCAAGGCAGTATCCTATATGACCGTACTTGTTCGTGTGAACGTGCAATTTTAGATAGTGGTCAGAACGTTATGCCGCAACGGGGGGACCCTATGGCGAAGAAGAAAATTGTGATCATTGGCGGGGGCTATGTCGGGTTTGAAGTTGCCCGGGAACTGGACGCTTGCGCGGACGTCACCCTGATTGAGCAACGCGAAGCGTTCGTGCATCCGCCTGCAGCGATCCGCGCGCTGGTTGAACCCGCCTTGCTGGACCAGCTCATCCTGCCATACGACAATCTGCTTCAATCGGGTAAGGTCGTGCGCGGGCGCGCCGTTTCGGTCTCTGAAACCGAGGTCACTTTGGAATCTGGAGCTGTCTTTCCGGCGGACTATATCCTGATCGCCACCGGATCATCCTATGCAGCGCCGTTCAAGCCGTCGGGTGACAGCATTGCGGATTTTCAGCAAGCGAGCAAAGACGTCAGCGCGCTATTGGCCAAAGCGAATTCAGTTGTGATCGTAGGGGCAGGCGCTGTCGGGACAGAGCTTGCGGGCGAAACCGCCTCGGCACATCCGGGTAAATCCATCACCCTGGTTTCGTCGGATGATATCTTGTTTCCCAAGTACCCGGCCAAGCTAGGCGCGCAGCTCAAAGGTAAGTTGGAACGGCTGGGCGTCACTGTCATTCTCGGCCAGAGGGCGCAGGATTTACGCCATTTGGATCGGCCCTACGAAGGATCCGTGAGCTTGACCGACGGTAGAGTGATTGCGGCAGATCTTATATTTCCGGTGGTTGGATCGAAACCCCAATCGTCTTTGGTTCAAAGCCTTCCGGGCGTGTCGGCTGATGCATTGGGTAGGGTCAAAACCGACAAATGGTTGCGACCGTCAAGCTATCCGAATGTCTTCGTCGGCGGTGACATTGCCGACATTGGCGACGGAATGACAATCGTAGCAACGGCACGGCAGAATCCGTGGCTGATCAAAACGCTTAAGAAAGTAATCGAGGGCGCACCCGTTGAAAGTCAGAAACCCTACGCGCCCTGGAAAAAAGCACCCATTCTGGTGCCCCTTGGGCCGGTCATCGGCAGCAGCTGGCTTTTTGTGACAGTGGGTGACTGGATCACACGCAAGATAAAGGGGAAAGATATTTTCATTCCCAAATATCGAAAGGCTTTTGGGATTTCGAGCTCCGGAAAATAGTTCCTCCTGAACATTGCGATTTGCCAACGTTCAGGCATCCCACACAGATGATGTCTCTGACATTCGTGTTGGCCTGCCTCTAGTCGTGTGCGAGGTTGCGACTGGCTTGTGCCTGCTGAATATCTTTCGGCCATGTGGAACGGATATAAGCCAGAACATCCCATATGCCGTCATCAGTCAAAGTGCCTTCGAAACCCGGCATGCCACTGTTGAAATTCTTGACGCCGCGTGCGGCCAGTGTCTTTGCACCGCCGAATTTGGTGTAGTCAAACAAAAGCAGGCTATCATGGTGCCATGTGTGCCCGGTCACGTCATGTGGTGGCGCAGGCATCACACCGTCTTCACCCGGTGTTTGCCAGTTGGGTTGGCCTTCCAGGTTAACGCCGTGGCACGCGGCGCATTGATCTACGTAGAGCCTCTGTCCATTCGCCACGTCTCTGTCTGTAAACGTATGATCCGCGGCAACGCTGGAATAAACGCTGCATAGGACCAATATAAATAAGTGCCTGGTCATCTCCACCCACCTCAATTCGGAAGCGTCAGAACGGTTGTTAGTGTCGCCGTAGTTGTCAGCACCGCCAGAACGATCAGCGCCTCAACGTCGATGGAACGGGCGAGGTGCTGCGCCGCCTTGGTATCTCCGTCTAGCATTGCCGGAACAAATCGAAGCTTGTTCGCGGCGGCTAGGATCAATAGCAGCCCTACAAATAGTACTTTGAGCAACAGGGCCTGCCCATAACCAGTGGAGATGAGCGCTCGGAGATCACCAACAAGCAACCAAGCCATCCAGAAACCTGCGACGATCAATGCGGGTACCATCAGTGCCGCAGCTTGGCCAAACCTATGCCCAAGTGCAGCAGCGTCTGCAATTTGCTCAGGTTGAAGAGCCATACTCCGCAGCGGGCTGAATATGCCTACCCAGAAGGCTACACAGAGCAGGTGTGCTAGTAACAAGAGTTGGGTACCAAAATTCTCTAGATCCGATAGGTGCCCGATCTGTGCAAAGGACCACAGAGCCATCGTGCCACCCACAAGTGCGATCCCTAAACCAAAGCGCGGAACAGACAATCCGACAAGGATCATTGCTGCGCCTATCACTCGAAGAACAAATACATCGCCTACGGAAGTCTGCCAGAGTAATCCAAGCATTTCGGGGTCGACCAGCCCATCCGCTCCGCCCGTCAAGAGGGCACCACTAAGCATGAATCCCAGTGCCGTCGCGATGAGAGCAAGCCACGCCAAGGCCATGGATTGGCGTTTCATCGCCAGGCTTATCGGTATGACCAAGCTGGAATAGAGACACTTAACGACCACAAGGCCAGTGGCCCCCGCAAAGCCGATATAGAGTGCTAGCTTTGCGAGGATTGCAGCAATTTCCCAGATGTCTGGCATGCTCATTCCACAGTAAAGGTAAACGCGCCCTGCATAGCATGACCATCCTCACCTAAACCGCGCCACTCGATGACATAGGTGCCCGCGCCATTGCCTGGCAGTGGAATTTTGAACTTCTGAGCAAATCTTGCCTGGTCGCCTAGATCCAGTCGTACTGCCCCGTGTTCTTCATGTGCCATCTCTATCCGGGTCAACCGGATGTCTTTCGAGAAATTGAGGCCAATTTCAGCGGGCACAATCGTTACTGTGGTTCCATCTGCAGGTGTTGTTTCTGTGGCCTTGGAATGCGCCAGCGCAAAATTGGGGAGCGCGGCCAAGAGTATAAGCGTTACAATCTTCTTCATGGGGCTATCCTCAATTTATTCCGTTGGCGCGCTGGATATCGCGAATGTAGGCGATCACCATAGCGACGTCACCTCGCGTCAAGCCGTCGACGGGTGGCATGTCTCCAAACTGCCAATGGTGACTTCTTACACCCTGTGAAACCGCCCTCTGAAACGCTTCATCAGCGTGGTGACTAGGTTCGTAAATCTTGTGGATCAGTGGCGGTCCTGCGCCGTCAATTCCGACCGCATTGACACCGTGGCAAGTGGCACAGGAGGCATCAAAGACCCGCTGGCCGATTGCTGCATTGCCCTCAATAGGCGGCATCTGAATTGCGACTAGGCCGTCTCTTGAAACTGTCGCCTGGGGGCTGGCTTCTTCGATTGGGTCTGAACGAAAAACTATGAAAGCGGCAACAGCCGAGACGACGCAAGCGCCGATTAACACGTGACTTTTCTTCATGGGTTGAACCTGACTTTGTAGAAGCTGGAAGTGCTGCGGCACATCGCAAACAGCCGCAAGGGCCGGTCACTTAGGCGCGCGCGGATTTTGGCAGCTTCAAAGGTCAGGGGGTCTGTAGGGGCTATCTGGTTCAGTCAACTTGGATTGGGATACAATCTGGAACTCTCGGTCAAGCTGATATTGGTTCCACACGACTTGGCTGTTCTGCGAGATCAGTACGACGGCTTGGCAAAGCGAAGGGTTACACTCTCCGGTTCCGGCATTATCCGTGTCGTGATGGCTGCTTTGGGCCGAGATGTCAGGGATGCTTTTCACCGCGGCGGAGTGTCCCGCCGATTGCATATGGTCCCCGCAGTGAAGCCCGACGCAGGCATGAGACTCGCCACCAAATCCGGCCAGAATGACCAGAAGACTCGTCAATAGCGCAAATGTGTTTCGTCGGATGACCATGATTCCGGACGCTAATGCAGCGGAACACACAAGACAACGCCTGCAGCTTCATTATGCCCCACGCCGTTCTAAAGGAAATTACGACGCTGATTTTCGTGATGGGGCATTCCCCGCTCTTGTCCGGCGCGCGATTCTCATCAAATGCAGAGAGTCCGGGTCTATTTTGATTTCTATCAGTCGGGCCTAGCAACTGATTAGCGGCCAAACGGCAACACAGGTCGCAACATTGTCAACGCGCAGAATCTCACTGGAACCAGCCAAGTTCCAGCCGTGCGGTGCCATTAATTTGGGGCAACGTTGTGGTCTGAGGGTGCTGGTGTTTCTGCTTCTTTGACCCGCGTTCAGGCGCGCTTATTGAGAACTTTGAACCAAAGATATATTTTGACCGGATTGCGAACGAAAAGGAAAGTTCATGATCAGAACTACTGCACTGGCGCTCTTAGCGCTCCACTCGGCAACCTCGGCATTCGCAACTGTTGGGCTGTATTGCGAGGCCCCTGATGGATCAGGCGCTGTATTTGATGTCGGATTGGGAACTGTCCCTGGTCTCGCAGTCGTAAGCGCGACCATTCACGCAGACGGCAAACACTGGAGCCTTACTGAAGTCGATGGTGCGATACCAATCATCGTGGCACAGGGGGCCGATGTCGATATGCGTACTGTAATCGACTTCGCCGATCCCGAATACAGTCGGATCGTTGCCTCTGTTCGATTGATAACCGCTGTCGAAGGAGACGAATCCGTCACTGTAGGCACGCTCACAATTCCGGAAATCGGTGCCTTCCCGCTGGTTTGCGAAGGGCCGTAGCCGCCCGATGTTGTTCAATGTACGGGGCTAACTCGGCGGAAGCGGTCATCCGAAATTCTGCTTTGCTCAAATGTCTGAAATTTGGCCGAGAGCGAGAGTAGTTTTAGATTGGAGGTGCCGCACGTTCTGTGACCAATTGTCTGGCTACGACTCTTTCGCGATGAATCATGTACAGCCCTGCACTGATGATGATTGCAATACCAAGTAGGCTAAGCGTGTTCGGGAAGTCATTGAAGACAAGATAGCCGAACAGGGTCGCAACTGGCAGCTCAAAGTACTGCAAAGGTGCCAATGTGGCTGAAGGCGCGAACGAAAGCGCATAGGTCATCATCATGTGGCTCACCGTTGCAAAAAAACCAGCTCCCAAAAGCCACAACAAAGCGATGTCTGTCGGCCAAACAGGATCGAACAGCTCCGGACCAGAGCCTTGCGCAAATATTAAGATTGGAATGGAAAACAGGCTGGCAATCAGGCCAGTGTGGAATTGCAGAGCCACGGGATGCATCCGACGTGACAATCCTCGCGTCACAAGAATGTAGAAAGCGAAAGCAACTGCCGTACCAAGCGGAATTATTGCAACCGCGCCGAAGGCCGCGAAACTGGGCTGGATGACGAACATTACCCCAACAAACCCGACAAGAGCTGCCCCGACACGACGCGGACCTACGTCTTCACCAAGGTAAAACTTACCAACCAACAAGACAATGAACGGGGCCACAAACACGATTGCCAACGCATCGGCGAGTGGCATCACACGGATGGCAGCAATGAAGCAAAAAGTTGCGAACAGCAAAAGTAATGAGCGGAATGCGAGTGCGATCAATTTGCCTCGCGCTACATGCAACGACAGCCCCATTATCCAGACGAACGGGGCCATCAACACGCACTGCACTACAAAGCGAGCAGCCGTAATCTGCCCAACTGGTACGCTAGCCGACGCGAGTTTTGCAGCTACGTCCAGCAAAGGAGCGGTGAGGCAAAATCCAAGCATCAGTGCAACTCCTGCAAGAATGCGATCCGTAGATTGAGGTATGGAATCAGCCGAGGACATCTCATCTTGTAGAAACGTCGCTAAACGCGTGTCTGTTCTCTATGCGACGCGGAGCAAAAATCCCTCAACTTGCGAGTTGGGGGTGGGTTCGAATTTGCGCTAGCAACGAACAGCAGGTTCGATGAGATGCGCAGCAGCAGATGGCCGGTTCAAAATTGGTCTACAAGCTCTTGATCTCGATTGCTGCTGCGATGGCAAAGGCGTCTTCAAGCTCGACGCTCAGATGCCGAACCGTGCTTACCATCTTTGCATGACCCAAGAGCAACTGAACCGCCCGAAGACTTCCTGTCTTTTCTTGTAGAACTGCGTGACTTTGGTCCGGCGCATTGAAAGAGTTCCATAGGCGCTGGCCTCGAAGCCAATGGGCTTCATCCAGTCCCGGACAATCCGCGCAAACTGGCGTGTTGAGATGTGCAGGAAAACCAAGTGATAGATCCGCGGTCACAGCAACTACTTTCTTCCCAAGGGAGACCCATACAAAAAGCTGTAATTCCGACACCTGTGAAGCTCTTTGTGATTGATCTGCTTGTTCGCGAATTCGAATTGGTTACTATTGTCGCATGACAAATTGGAAACCATCCCGAGATACGCTGAGTTCACCGCTGCATACGAGCCTTGCCACGATGATTGCAGGCGCGATTGAAGACGGCAGTTTGTCACCGGGACAGAAATTACCAACACACCGGAAACTGGCCGATGACCTGAGGTTGAGCGTTAATACCGTCAGCAAAGCATACGACATTCTGCGTCGCCAAAACCTGATCGATGGTCAGATTGGGCGTGGCAGCTATGTTGTCGACACTGACAAAACCGACGGACAGCCATTCAAGTTAGAGTCAGAACCTCGAAACTTGTTCGACATGTCGATTTCGCGCCCCTTGTTTAATGGCCTGCATGTTGAGGCGATGCAATCAACGCTGAGGACTTTGCATGCCGGGCTCGACCCGGCAATATATCTTTCTACACGCCCGAATGTAGGCCACGAAACTCACCGAAAAACGGGAGTCAAATGGCTTTCACATTGCGGCCTTGAGACAAATGCAGATTCAGTCCTCATGACGAACGGGGTAACGCATGGAATGTCGGCAGCAATGTCTGCGATATTGCGTCCTGGCGACGTCATTCTGTCAGATATGGTCACGCATCACCTCTTGGTTTCGAGTGTCGCATATTTCGGATACCGACATGTTGGCCTTGAAACTGATGAGCACGGAATCCTGCCCGATGCATTGGAAAGGGCGTGCGTTGAAAAGTCTCCTAAAGCATTGTATTTATTGCCATCTCTTGCCAACCCTAATGTACACATGATGCCAGAGGAACGTCGGCGCGAAATTGCTGCAATCGCCCGCAAACATAAGCTGCATATTATTGAAAACGATGCATTTGGTCCGGTCGCAGCGGATCGCCAGCCGCCTGTTTCGATGTTCGCACCAGAACTGTCGGTCTACCTGACAACGTTCACCAAATGCACGGTCAGCGGGTTGCGTGCGGGTTATGCCGTTGCTCCGGACCATTTGCTTCCTGCTTTGACAGCGAGACTGATCGTATTTGGTTGGATGGCAACGCCGCTAATCTGCGAACTTGCCTCACGCTGGGTGGAAGATGGCACAGCACAAGCGCTGGCGGATTGGCAGCGCGCAGAAATCGTCAAGCGGTATCACATAGCAACGCAAGAGCTTGCTGGTTTTAAATGGACGGGCCATCCGGCCAGTTTGCATCTTTGGTTGCAGCTCCCACCAGATTGGGATTCCAACAGTTTTGTCGCCCATGCCCGCGAACTAAATGTTGCGGTGTCCCCTGAAAGCCCATTCCTTTCTCCCAAGGCTACCCCAACAAATGCAGTGCGCATTTCGGTGGGAAGCATTCGCGAAATCGAACGTTTTCGCCAAGCTCTGAAGCTTCTGGCCGGTTTACTTTTGCGCCCACGCGAGCCTTTGCCGCAATTCGCTTATTAGAATGTAGCGCAACAATATAATAATTGACTCGCAGTACAATCTTCGGGATGTGGTGGAACATCACTAACAAAGAAGGTGATATCTGGGAGGATATGATGACCAAGACTGCACGTTTTACCTTGCGCGTCTGCGCACCCCTTGCTGCTGCATTGCTAATCTCAACTGCTGCTTATGCGGACAATTGGCGCTATGCTATGGAAGAGGGGCTGACAGATCCGCAAGGCCTGTATGCCACCAAGTTCAAAGAGGAAATCGAAGCCAACTCGGATCACACAGTTCAGATTTATCCTGTGGGTACGCTTGGTGAATCGGCCGACGCCATGGAGCAGGCCCAGGCTGGATTGCTGCAGTTCATTGATCAATCTCCAGGTTTCACCGGTGCGTTGATCCCAGAAGCCGAAGCCTTTCTGGTGCCATATATCCAGCCGACGGACCCTCAAGTCGTGCGCAAGTTTTTCAAAGAAGGCGTCGCTGTAAACGAGATGTTCCACGACATCTATCGCGAACAGGGACTGGAATTGTTGTCGGTGTTCCCGGAAGGTGAAATGGTGGTCACTACAATGGAGGAATTTCGGACACCTGCCGATTTGGAAGGTATGAAAATTCGGACCATGACCTCACCATTGCTTTTGGAGACTTACACGGCCTTCGGCGCTTCCCCGATTGCAATGCCTTGGGGCGAGCTGATCGGCGGACTGAAAACTAAAATGGTTGACGGGCAAGAAAACCCGGCAATTTGGATCGAGGCCTATGATCTGGATAACCTGACTAATGTGATGACCTATACCGGACATGGTCAGTACACGACTGCTGTGATGGCAAATGCCGAGTTTTACGACGCGCTAAGCGATGCGGACAAAGAACTTGTTCAGAATGCGTCGCAAGTCGCACTCGATTATATTCTTGATGTTGCCGTCGAACTGGATGCAACCGGTCTGGCAAAAATTCAGGAGAGCAATCCGGGCTACACAATAAACCGGCTAACCGAGGAAGAGCGTGCACCCTTTAAAGAACGTGCAAAAGCGGTCGAAGCAGCCTTTGTCGAAAGAGCGGGCGAACGTGGCGCTGCTATCCTCGAGCAAATGAAGAAGGATCTAGCGGCTGCGCAGCAGTAGCGCTTTGCCACAGGCATCCATCACGTTTGCGATGTGTTCATCTGAAAAATCGATGCAGGCCCAGAACCATAGTTCGGGCCTGCAATTTGGAAATAGTAAACCGGCGATCAGCCTATGTTGCGAATGTTCGGGGGGAATATGAGCGAAACGACGAAGAAAAAGTCGGGCCTTGCCGGAATTGTTGATGGCATTGACAAGGGGATCGCTGCGCTTGAGCGGGTGATCATGGCCACAGGCGTCATTCTGATGGCAGTCAACACCATCGCAAATGTCATCAGCCGGTTTGTTTTCAACCACTCCATTATATTCGCCGAAGAGTTGAACAGTATATTCATATTGTTGGTGACATTTGCTGGTATCGGCTACGCCGCGCGCCATGGTCGGCATATCCGCATGTCCGCCATCTCAGACGCGTTACCCGAACGGGTCAGAAAAATCTTGATGGTTGTAGTCACGGGAGTCACCGCTGTGCTGTTGCTGCTCTTGGCGTGGTACGCTGTGCAATACATCATCAGCATGTACGCAAAGGGGCGGGTCTATCCTGCCCTCGGATTCCCTGTTTATCTCAGCTACATCTGGGTGCCGATTGGGCTGTTTGTGACCGGGGTTCAATACGCGCTCACTTTCATCAAAAATCTTCAGGAACCTGAAATCTACCTGTCAACTGATCTGCGAGAAGCAGATGCGCGGGAACTGGAAGTGGAGCTTTAACCATGGCACTCTTAATGTTTTCCGCAATGGTTGTCCTGCTGCTTATGGGTTTCCCGATGATGGTACCCCTCATTGCCGGCGCGTTCATCGGCGTGATCGAGTTGTTTGGCACAATCGACAAAACTGAGTTTATGATTCAGCAAATGTTGGGTGGTATCCGGCCCTCTTCATTGATCGCCGTGCCTATGTTCATTCTGGCAGCGGATATCATGACACGTGGCCAGTCCGCAGGGCGGCTGATTGATATGGTCATGGCCTTTGTTCGCCATGTTCGAGGGGGGTTGGCCGTCAGTACAGCTGCGGCTTGCGCATTGTTCGGTGCCGTGTCCGGGTCCACCCAAGCCACGGTCGTTGCGGTGGGAACGCCACTCAGGCCCCGAATGCTGAAAGGTGGCTACAAGGATTCTTTCATTTTGGCCCTGATCGTCAACTCAAGTGACATCGCGTTCCTGATCCCGCCCAGTATTGGGATGATCATCTACGGTGTAGTTGCCAAGGCCTCCATCCCTGAACTGTTCATCGCGGGCATCGGGCCCGGATTGTTAATCCTGTTCATGTTCTCGGTCTACAGTATGATCTACGCCAAATTAAATGACGTCCCCACTGAACCGGCCGCCACATGGTGCGAACGCGCGGTAGCGGTTAAACGGGCCTTGTGGCCGCTGGGTTTCCCGGTTCTGATCATCGGCGGCATCTTCTTCGGCGTTTTCAGCCCGACCGAAGCCGCAGCAATCAGCGTGGCCTATGCGGTGTTGCTGGAAGTCTTCATTTTCAAAACAATGAAAATCACCGGCCTATACCAGGTCGCCCTGTCAACGGGCATGGTAACGGCGGTAGTTTTTATTTTGGTGGGTGCAGGTGCTGCCTTTGCCTGGGTTCTGTCATTCGCGCAGATACCGCAACAGATTTTGGGCGCTCTTGGCATTGATGAAATGGGGCAGATCGGCGTCCTGTTCACAATCGCGATTGCGTTCTTCATCGGCTGTATGTTCGTGGATCCCATCGTGGTCATCTTGATCTTTGTTCCGATCTTTGCGCCCGTGGTCGAGAAAACCGGGCTGGACCCAATTCTGGTCGGCACTTTGATCACATTGCAGGCCGCCATCGGCTCGGCCACCCCGCCGTTCGGATGCGATATCTTCACGGCGGTAGCGGTGTTCAAACGTCCCTATCTGGAAGTAATCAGAGGAACGCCGCCTTTCGTGATCATGCTTTTGAGTGTCTCGGTTTTGATGATCTTCTTCCCGCAGGTGGCACTGTTTTTGCGCGACATCGCATTTAACAAATAAAAGGAGCGACAAATGTTCAAATCAATACTCGCTGCTTTTGACGGGTCTGAAGGATCAGAGGCCGCCCTTCGCAAAGCCGCCGAATTGGCTAGGTTGTGTGATGCGGAAATGTTGGTACTGACGCTCTACCGTCATCATTCAATACTGGAAGGATCGATGTATGTCATTGATGCAGAAAAGCCCGATGATATTGACGGGATCATGCGCGATCACGCAAAGATAACTGCTGAACGCGGCGCGTCCATTGCGCGCGAGGCGGGGTGCGAGAACATCCGGGCCTTTGTCAAAGGCGGGCCAACGGCGCGGACTATCGTCAGCTTTTCCAAAGAACATCAGAATGACCTGATCGTCATGGGCAGCCGGGGATTGGGATCGATTGAGGGCTATTTGCTGGGCAGCGTCTCTCACAAGGTGACCAGCCTTGCGCAATGCCCGGTTCTGGTGGTGTGAGGATGGCAATGGCTTTGGATATACAATCTTCGACTTCGTCTGTGGCTCTCGCGCTGGATGCTCGCCCTGTCACACATCGTATCGGGCTGGTCACGCTGGCCACGGATCATACGACGGAAACTGATTTCGCACGCATTCTGCATGGGCATGATGTGGGCGTATATGTAAACCGGATCGGGTTTGAAAACCCAACCACACATGAAAGCCTTTTGAAGACAGGGCCGCTGCTGACCGATGCCGCAGCAGAGATCCTGCCTGGCGAGGCGCTAGATGTATTGGTCTATGGATGCACTGCAGCTTCGGTAGTGTTGGGGAACGACAAAGTGGCCGAGCACATGAACAGCGCAAAGCCAGGCACGCCATGCGTCACACCCAGCTCGGCAGCCTTTGATGCATTTGAGGCTTTGGGGGTAAAAAAAGTAAGTGTTCTTACGCCCTATACGCAGGATGTGACGGATTCTCTGGTCACCTATTTCTCGCAACACGGCCTCGACGTGGTGAACGCTGTTTGCTTTGGATTGTCCGATGATCGCGACATGGCGCGCGTCTCAAGGGACAGCATTATCGAAGGTGGTGTTGCTGCGTGCGATCCCGATGCTGATGCGCTTTTTATTTCCTGTACGGCGGTGCGTGCCGCCCCATGTGTCGCACAATTGGAGGCCCGGCTTGGCAAACCGGTTGTTACCTCCAATCAGGCGATGGTTTGGCGCTGCATGAGGCATCTTGGGATTACTTCTAATTATCCCGCGGGCGGTATGTTGTTCAGTAAATAGGAAGAAAGTCAGGACAAGAGATGAGCTCTGAAATCACACTTCAGGATAGTTTTGCTGCGCGCGCGCGGATCGCACAGTCGATCCGGGTCACGCCGACGGTGTCGTCAAACGGGCTCAACAAAGCCACCGGCGGTGATATTCGCCTCAAGCTGGAGCAAGGCCAGATTACCGGCAGTTTCAAGCTGCGCGGGGCATCCAATGCTGTGTTGTCACTTAGCGATGCGCAGCGCGCCAAAGGTGTGGTGGGTGTATCGACGGGCAATCACGGGCGCGGTTTGGCCTATGCGGCAAAGCAGGCCGGGGTGCGGTGCATCATCTGCATGTCCGAGCTGGTTCCACAAAACAAAGTGGATGGGATCAAGGCGCAGGGCGCAGAGGTGCGCATTGTCGGGCGTTCTCAGGATGACGCACAGGTAGAAGTTGACAGGCTGGTCGCCGATGGGATGGTCATGCTTCCCCCGTTTGATCATCGCGATATCATTGCCGGGCAAAGCACCGTTGCACTGGAAATGCTGGAACAATCCCCGGATCTTGAAACGGTTCTGGTGCCGCTGTCGGGCGGCGGACTGATTTCCGGCGTCGGGATGGTGATGAAGGCGGTTAATCCGCAGGTCCGCGTTATCGGAATTTCGATGGAGCGCGGGGCGGCTATGTATGAAAGCCAGAAGGCAGGGAAACCGGTTCTGGTCGAAGAACTGTCGACACTGGCCGACTCGCTGGGCGGTGGGGTTGGATTGGACAACCAGCACACTTTTGCCATGACTCGTGCCGTTGTCGATGATCTGATTTTGGTGACCGAGACCGAGATCGCTGCTGCCATCCGCCTCGCCTATTGGCAGGAACGTCAGATCATTGAAGGGTCCGGCAGTGTCGGCATTGCCGCGCTTCTGGCGGGAAAAATCAAAGACCCAGGTCGGTGCGTCGCGCTGATCTCGGGGCAAAACATCGACATGCAACTGCATCACCGGATCATTTCCGGTGAAGATGTAGATGTGACGGCGGAGGACTAGAATGGCGCAGATTAAAATTCTGACAGAAACCGAATTGCGCGATCTGGTGCCGCTCGATATCGATGCAGTGGACTGCATCGAACAGGGTTTTTCGACACTGGCCGGGGGCAAAGTGGTCATGCCGCCAATCATGACACTGATGGTTCCAGATCATAACGGTGAGGTATGTGTAAAGTCCGCCTATGTCCCGGGCATCGACAGCTTTGCCATGAAGATGAGTCCTGGCTTTTTCGATAATCCCAAGCTGGGCCTGCCCAGCACATCAGGCTTGATGGTGCTATTCTCAAGCACCACTGGCGTTCTGGAAGCTTTGCTTCTGGATAATGGTTATCTCACGGATGTGCGCACCGCCGCTGCGGGAGCGGTATCTGCGCGCCACCTTGCACGCGCGGATGCGACACGCGCGTGTATCATCGGTGCTGGTGTGCAGGCGAAGCTACAACTAAAGGCGCTGACCCTTGTGCGCGGAATCGAAAGCGCTGTGATCTGGGCGCGGGATGCGGCCAAGGCCGAAACCTTGGCTTCCAGCCTTCGCGAAGAACTTGGGGTCGACGTCACGGCCAGCACTGATAGGGCGGGTGCCGTGTCCTCGGCAGATATCATCGTCACGACAACCCTTTCGGACATTCCGCTGATCAAAGCGGACTGGCTGCAACCGGGGCAGCTTGTCATTGCGATGGGTTCGGATCAGGAACACAAGGTCGAGCTTGACCCGGGTTGTCTTGCCAAGGCAACGCTCTATGTGCCCGACAGCCAAGCCCAATGCGCCCTCAAAGGCGAGCTGCGCAGCGCCATTGCGGTGGGCATTTTCCCGGCTGATGGCAGGTTTGCTGAACTGGGTGATATCACCTCCGACAAGGCGCCGGGGCGACAATCCGACAGTGACATCATTATTGCTGACCTGACAGGTACGGGTGTCCAGGATACCGCCATTGCCACGCTTGCTCGCCAGCGCGCGGAAAACTCAGGCAAAGGCACCACGTTTTCAAGCTAACAACGGATTAATTCTATGCCAGAACCAAAACTCCACTTCTCACGCGATGAGTTCAGCCAGCGCATTGCAAAAACCCGCGCCGCCATGGCCGAACGTGGGCTTGACCTTCTGATCGTGACGGACCCTTCGAACATGAACTGGTTGACCGGCTATGACGGTTGGTCTTTTTACGTGCATCAATGCGTAGTGCTGAGTCTCACTGGCGAGCCGGTCTGGTACGGCCGTGGACAAGATGCCAATGGCGCGCTTCGCACCTGCTTTATGGATCCCGCCAATATCATCGGTTACCCGGACCATTATGTACAATCCACCGAACGTCACCCGATGGATTACCTGTCGGCACAGCTGGCCGATCGTAAGCTGGATAAGGGCCATATCGGCGTTGAGATGGACAACTACTGGTTCACAGCTGCGGCCTTTGCCGCGCTACAGCACCACATGCCAAATGCCAAATTTTCCGATGCGACTGCGTTGGTCAACTGGCAGCGCGCGGTAAAATCTGAAACCGAGCTGGAATACATGCGCCAAGCAGGCCGCATTGTGGGCCGTATGCATGAACGTATCTTTGAAAAGGTCGAGCCGGGCATCCGCAAATGCGATCTGGTGGCGGAAATCTATGATGCGGCCTTACGCTATGACGCACAGATCGGTGCGGGCGGAGACTATCCCGCGCTGGTGCCACTTTTGCCCTCAGGCGCGGATGCCTCAGCCCCGCATTTGACATGGGACGATCAACCAATGAAATCCGGCGAAGGCACGTTTTTCGAGATCGCAGGTGTCGTCAAACGCTACCACTGCCCGCTGTCGCGCACGGTCTTCCTTGGAAAGCCCACGCAAACATTCCTCGACGCTGAAAAGGCTGTGCTTGAGGGCATGGAGGCCGGGCTGGAGGCTGCAAAAGAGGGCAACCTCTGCGAGGATGTCGCCATTGCCTTCTTCAGCGTGCTAAAGAAATACGGGATCACCAAAGATAACCGCACCGGTTACCCGATCGGTGTCAGCTACCCGCCTGACTGGGGCGAACGGACCTTCTCGCTTCGTCCCGGCGACAAGACGATTCTGCAGGAGAACATGACCCTGCATTTCATGACCGGCCTCTGGATGGAGGATTGGGGTTTTGAGATTACTGAAAGCATCCGCATCACCAGAACCGGCCATGAGTGCCTGGCCAACGTGCCCCGCAAAATGGTTGTGAAGGACTGAGTAATGACACCCAACCCAATTTCCCCGACGATCCCGCTGGATAGCGATGGTATCCACCACGGTTTCCTACGGCTGCCTTACAGCCGGGATGACAGTGCATGGGGGTCAATTATGATCCCGCTAACGGTTATCAAAAACGGAGATGGGCCTACGGCTTTGCTGACCGGCGCCAACCATGGCGATGAATATGAAGGGCCCGTGGCGTTGCAAGAACTGACGGTTACGCTAAAGCCCGAGGACATCACCGGACGTGTGATCATCGTGCCTGCCTTCAATTATCCCGCTTATCGCGCCGGGTTACGCACGTCCCCCATCGACAAAGGCAATATGAACCGTGCCTTTCCGGGCCGGCCAGATGGCACCCCAACCGAAAAGATTGCCGACTATTTCCAGCGCGTTCTTTTGCCAATGGCCGATATTGCGGTGGATTTTCACTCGGGCGGAAAAACGCTGGATTTCGTGCCCTTCGCGGCGGCCCATATCCTTGAAGATAAAGCCAATGAAGCGGCCTGTTTCGCCGCGATGGCCGCCTTTAACGCCCCCTATTCGGTGCAGCTACTGGAGATCGACAATGTCGGAATGTACGACACCGCGGTCGAAGATATGGGTAAGGTTCTGGTTTCAACAGAATTGGGCGGTGGTGGCTCTGCCACAGCCAAGTCGATTGCCGTTGCAAAAAAGGGCCTGCGCAATGTGCTGATCCACGCAGGAATTCTGAAGGGCGAGATGCAGATTGATCCAACCGTGCGCCTGGATATGCCCGATGGTGACTGCTTTGTTTTCTCGGAAGACGATGGCCTCTACGAGCCGATGGTTGATCTTGGTGAACAGGTCAGCCAAGGCGATGTTGTGGCCCGCGTTTGGCCCGTTGATCGCACCGGGATTGCCCCGATTGAATACCGTGCCAAAGTTGCGGGCCTTTTGATCAGTCGCCACTTTCCCGGTCTCATCAAAGCGGGCGATTGCGCGGCGGTGATCGGGTTGAAAGTTGGATAACTTTATTCCCCGGAGGTGAGACCATGCGGCTCGACGCCCGCGATCTGGATATTCTACGGGTGCTTTCAACCGACGGGCGCATCACAAAAACGGCTTTGGCCGACCGCGTTGGCCTGTCGCCCACCCCCTGCTGGGAGCGGCTGAAAAAGTTGGAAAAAGCCGGGTTGATCAAGCGATATAGAGCCGAGATCAACCTGCGCAAACTTGGGCCACATGTAACTGTCTTTGTTGCGGCCGAACTGTCCGATCATACCGCTGCCAGCTTTCAGGCTTTTGAGGCCGCAATGCAACGCTATGAAGAAGTGTTGGCCTGCTGGGCGCTTGGCGGAGGATTTGATTACATCCTGCAAATAGTGACGCGCGATATCGATGCCTATCAACGCCTGATTGATGAAATGCTCAATGCTGACATAGGTCTGGAAAAATATTTTACCTATATTGTCACCAAACGAGTGAAGGGGCAGGGCGTTCCGCCGATTTCCCTCATTGCTGGATGGCAGGAGTAACCCTCTGCCTGAGAGATGATTTACAGCAGAATACTCTGCTTTGGACCCGAAATTTGGTCTCATCCTTCGCCTGAAATACCCGAGGTTGTCTGGCAACAAGGGAGAGGCATCCATGAAAAACACCGCACTTTCTGCGCGCGATGATATTGCTGACAAATCTTTGGTGCGCAGTTTTTCCTATGTGAATGGTAAATGGTGCGCAGCTGCGTCGGGGTATGCTATCCGCGTCACTGATCCGGCAACTGGCGATGTTATCGGTGAGGCCGCCAGCCTTTCGGCAGAGGAATCCTCTGCCGCCGTGGATGCGGCACAGGCCGCCTTTCCGACCTGGTCGGGCCTCTTGCCACAAGACCGATCCGCCATTCTGCGCCGTTGGTTCGACCTGATGCTGCACCACAAAGAAGATCTGGCACGGATCATGGTACTGGAACAGGGCAAGCCCCTGTCCGAGGCGCGCGGTGAAATTGATTATGCCGCGTCTTTTGTAGAATTCTACGCCGAAGAGGCCAAGCGACCCAATGTTGAAGGCGTCACCAGCCATCTGCCCGATGCCGAGGTCGAGGTTTGGCTAGAGCCGGTTGGGGTGGTGGCAATGATCACACCGTGGAATTTCCCTGCTGCCATGCTGACCCGCAAAGCAGCAGCAGCCATGGCAGTGGGATGTACGGTTGTGGCTCACCCCTCAGGTGAAACCCCGTTTTCGGCCCTCGCGTTGGCTGAATTGGCGGAAAAGGCGGGTATTCCGGCGGGCGTGTTCAACGTGGTCACCGGCCAGGCCTCGACCGTGGTCGAACCTTGGACGAAAGACACCCGTGTTCGGGCACTCTCGTTCACAGGCTCCACCGAAATCGGACGGTTACTTTACCGTCAGTCCGCCGACACAGTGAAAAAACTTGTAATGGAACTAGGCGGGCATGCACCGGTGATTGTGTTCAAAGGGGCCGATCTTGAAATTGCGGTTTCTGAAACGATCAAGGCCAAATTCGCCACATCCGGGCAGGACTGTCTTGGCGCCAATCGGATATTTGTGGAGCGCTCAATTTACGACGCATTCTGCTCGCAGTTCACCGAAGCGACCCGCAGGCTGTCCCTTGGCATCGGTATGGACGACCCCGACATCGGCCCTTTGATGAATGAAAAGGCGGTTCAAAAGCAGGCAGAACATGTCGCCGATGCGCTGGCCAAGGGGGCCAAACTGGCGTGCGGAGGTGCAAGGGCCCCTCTCGGCCCGCTGTTTTATCAGCCCACGGTTCTGACCGACGTGCCCGCCGATGCCGTGCTTATGTCAGAGGAAACATTTGGCCCTGTGGCGGCCATTGCGCCCTTTGATACCGAAGAAGAGGTGATCGCCCGGGCCAATGACACCGAATACGGTTTGGTTGCATATCTGCACAGCCATGACCCACGCCGTATTTACCGCGTATCTCGTGCATTGCAATTTGGCATGGTGGCGGTGAATCGCACCAAGGTCACCGGCGCGCCGATCCCCTTTGGCGGCACCAAACAATCCGGTCTGGGCCGTGAAGGGGCAAGGCGGGGAATGGAAGAGTTTACCGAAATCAAATATGTCTGCCGCGACTGGGCATGAGGAGTGAAAAGATGCTGAAGAACGATCAACTTGACCAATGGGACCGCGAGAACTTTTTCCATCCCTCCACTCATCTGGCCCAGCACGCGCGGGGCGAAACAGCGACCCGTGTGATCAAAACCGCAAGCGGGGTCCATATCGAAGACCGTGATGGTACCAAATTGCTGGACGCCTTTGCAGGACTTTATTGCGTGAATGTGGGCTATGGCCGTCAGGAAATTGCCGAAGCGATTGCGGATCAAGCCCGCGAGTTGGCCTATTATCATTCCTACGTAGGCCACGGCACAGAAGCCTCCATCACCCTGTCCAAGATGATCCTTGATCGCGCGCCTTCGAACATGTCCAAGGTCTATTTCGGCCTGGGCGGTTCAGATGCAAATGAGACCAACGTCAAATTAATATGGTATTACAACAATATCCTGGGCCGCCCCGAAAAGAAAAAGATCATCTCGCGCTGGCGAGGGTATCATGGCTCGGGCCTTGTCACCGGGTCGCTGACTGGGCTGGAACTATTCCACAAAAAGTTCGATCTGCCGCTCACGCAGGTGGTTCATACCGAAGCGCCCTATTATTTCCGCCGAGATAATCTGGACCAAAGCGAAGCCGAATTCGTCGCGCATTGCGTTACTGAACTGGAGGCGCTGATTGAACGTGAAGGCGCTGATACAATCGCCGCGTTTATTGGCGAGCCGGTGTTGGGAACCGGCGGTATCGTGCCCCCGCCCGAAGGCTACTGGGCCGCCATCCAGGCCGTATTGCGCAAGCATGACATCCTGTTGGTTGCCGATGAAGTTGTGACCGGGTTTGGCCGCCTGGGCAGCATGTTCGGGTCGGAGCATTACGGCTTGGAATCCGATATCATCACCATCGCCAAAGGCCTCACCTCGGCCTACGCGCCGCTGTCTGGTTCGATTGTTTCTGAAAAAGTGTGGAAGGTGCTGGAACAGGGCACGGATGAAAACGGCGCCATCGGCCACGGCTGGACCTATTCGGCACACCCGATCGGGGCCGCGGCCGGTGTGGCAAACCTCAAACTGATTGATGATCTGAACCTGATCGAAAACGCAGGCAAAGTCGGCGCTTATCTGAAGCAGTCGATGAAGGATGCACTGTCAGCACACGCCAATGTCGGCGATGTGCGCGGCGAAGGAATGTTGTGCGCGGTCGAGTTCGTGAAGGATAAAGATAGCCGCACCTTCTTTGACTCCGCGGACAAGATCGGCCCGCAAGTCTCAGCCGCTCTTTTGGCACAGGATAAGGTCATCGCACGCGCTATGCCGCAAGGCGACATCTTGGGCTTCGCGCCACCGTTTTGCCTGAGTCGTGAAGAAGCTGATACCGTCGTCGCCGCAACTCTGCGCGCGGTTACAGCAGTATTAGGCTAGGGGATGTCTGTCTCGCCCACCCTTGGCTGAGTGGATAGTGGTCGACATTACCGCATCAAACTCCGGGGTGGGCGCAGCACTCGATTGAGACCGCTTTGATTTGGCAATATTGCCTGGATCAGGCCGCAATTCCAAGATTCCTTACTACAAGGCCCAATCCGGTCAAAGCGGCCAGGATTGAAACTTGAAACCAGCACACGTCACTATTGTCGCAATGTGCTACAGACCAGATGATTATCAATCATGGGTAGAGCGGCGGAAAAATCCGCAACGTGTGGGTTGCCTTTCCTGTAGCCAGACAGACGATGAAGCAGGAAGAGCTCAAGCTGAAGTTGGAAGACTTCGAAGTTCCGCAAAGGAATTTTGAAGAGATGTTGGAACCGGTCGCCGAAATTCTGTCAAAATCTTGGAAAGTATGGAAAAAAAGCGACTATAGGGGCAAGAGAGCGCTGCTTAGAATGCAATTTGTTCAGAAGGGAAGTTACTCTTCCAAATCGGATCTTCGAACCGGAGAATTATCTTTTCTATTCAGAGTCTTAAGTGACGCAAAATATCTGAATGAGGTTTTGGTGGAGCCTAGGGGATGCGATCCTGAGGTGATAGGTTTCAATTAAATCAGTGACTTACGTATACTCTACATCTTGCGCTGTAACAGCCTACTGTAACACCATTTATTTGTGCAGCCGCGCAGGAACCCTCTCCAAATAGTTGTTAGCAAAAGACTCCACAAAACCGAACCTGCACATTATATTGTGTCAGCTCCTTTGGGGGTCGGAAAATGTAGGTATAAAACACAATATTTAAACAAGGCGGACAGAATGGAAGATATTGACCTGAGTAAAGCAACTGAGAAACTTCAGCAGGTTCGTGACCTGCCAGTCAAGCAGGTCACTGAATTACCATTTGAGTTGCAGAGTAAACGATCAAACAAAACAACAAAACTGGTCGCCAACTCCGGTAGTGACACATCCATGAGCGGCGCAAACCGTTGGTTCGAATTCAGTTTTACTGAACCTGTTTTCCTTTGCGACGTTGTTGTCACGATGGAAAACTATAGCTCTTACGATACTTTCGAGTTCAGATGGGATTTAGCGCAAGAGGGCCAAGCATCTCAGGATATCGCGCGAGCATCAGATACAACCTATCATGCAACAATAAATCAACTTGTGACGGCAGTAGCCTTTAAGCCGCCAAAGAAACTCTTTGCCGGTAACAAAGTAATAAACAGCATCAAACTGGTTGGCTTCCAAATTGATGAGTTGGAAGATTTTGTTCAACTAGTAACGCGGTTGGATCGGTTCAGAAATGACATCCAAGCTGTAAGCGTGAAGGCCCTCGACAACGCCACTGAGGCTAACGAAAACCTCGAAGAACTCAGGCAAGAAAGAGACCAGATTGCCAGTGACGTAGCTGCATCAAACAAAGAAGTGACCAATCTTAACAACGAAATCGGGCGGCTCACCGAACAGCGCAACGGGCTAGTAGCGGATGTTAACAAGCGCGAAGAAACAATCACAAAACTTGATGAGCAAGAAGAAACGATAAAGGAGCGAATTGCCGAACGCAATTCTGAACGTACTGGCCTTGCAGGGTTGATCGCGGAGCAAAGACAGGAACTCCGGTCACTGCAAGATGACATCAACATGTTCCCCACTGAAATTAGTGGTTTCGTAGGTCAAGCAGTTCAGAGTACGAAAACGTATTGGCGGCTTTCTTGGATACCGATTTTGATATTGGTCGTTATCACAAGTCTGCTTGTATTTAATGCGGCCAATTTGACGACCGTCGTAGATGAACAAGACAACGCGCGTATCTTCTCTATTCTTATAACACGTATGCCGTATGTCATAATTTCAACTGCGATTATTGGGGCGGCATATAAGCTTGCAGCGTTATTCGTTGCGGAAATCATGCGCATCAATCAACAACGACTGAACCTGTCAAAGATTAGCATTATCGCGACTGATGTTTCGAAGGCATCGGAAGAAGGACTTGATGGATTGACTGACGATGACATCTATGAATTAAGAACTCGCTTAAAAATGGATATGCTTAGGGATCACATGAAAGATTACTTGTCCAAGAGCTTTCTTCCTTCAAATAGGAAGGCTGTGGACGAAAGCCACCAACGAGGAGGCGACTCTACTGAGGACGAACTATCCGTTCAAACAGAAGAAACCGTCGGATCTTGAGTCCTGACGTATTCTTTCCCTCCTGTAGATGTACTTGAAAAATGAAGGAAGCCGCATTGGCTCCCTCCAAGTTCACTCAACGCCCCTCCTTAAGCAAATCCTCAAACGTCCTACGCCGTACCCGCACAGTTCCACGCCCAGTATTCACCGGGAACAACTCACGGTTCCGCCTGACTTGCTCCTGACCGAATTCACTGAAAGCAGATCAACTTTTTGATCGCAACGCACGAAGTTTGTCCGCAATGTCCGGGCCAGCACTCAAGCCCCAACCTATACCAATTATCGTGAACACAAAGACACCCGCTACAGCCACGAATGGACCGCCAACGATCCCTGTTCCACTGCCAACCAATAACCCAATAATTCCACCAGTGATTCCACCCACAAACCTAGATTTTCTCATATCTACAGTCCTTACCTACAGTATCCAGCCCGCTTCAAACGAGACTTAGCAGCCGGGGTTTCCAAGTGCCTGTATCGCCCACCCGAGTACCTCGCGCAATCCAGAGCATGCCCCGCCGCAATCACGGCAGCACCAATGTCTTGTCCGTCCGCATAACAAACGCCCACCCAACGATCATAGGTGCGCTCACCATTGAGTTTGCACTCGATGCTCTTGCCGCGAAGAAAGTTCACCATCCAGCGTTTAGCATCCTGACCAGAAAGTGTGCCAAGCTCCGGGGCGTCCACACCGTTCAAACGGACGGGAGTGCCATCGACAACGATCGTGTCTGCGTCGCGTACTTGGAGGCCACCAGCGGCGGCAGTAGTGGCGAAAAATGCCAAGGCAATGGTTAGCTTCTTGAACAAGGCGAAGTCCTCGGTGTCTCGTGTTAGTCGATAATTTGGGTCGCTATGCGGGTATCTACTAGTTCTTCCTCGATAAGCGCATAGATTTCCTCGGGTGGGGTGTTCAGTGAGAACAGCATCAGTGACGGGTCCACACCCAGGTCAATCAGATGCTGCATCGTCGCTCCTTGCCCCTTTTGGATACCCTCTACGGCGAAAACGACAGGTATTAAGCGAGGCTGGTCGTAGTAGTGCTGATGCATACCCACTATGCCGCGAAGTGAAACTATGCGTTCCTCGCCGCCTGCTAGGATGTAAGGGCAAGAGGACACGCACATCGCGCCAGCGAGAACGGCAGAAGCCAGCTCAGCCTCTCTAACTTTCTTACCGATGGACAATGCCTCTGAAACCACTCCTCCTGGACTGTGAAGAGCCACTAGGTCAGGCTTCTCCTGCATGTCCGACAAGTACGAAGCGAAGCGAGACGAGTCATCCACCTCTATCTGACCGCTGAGTAGAAGTACCCTCCCTAGTCCTTCGACTTCCTGAACCGAGAAGTCCAATCGGTTTGGAAAAGCCTCAGGTACGGGGACGTCTAGTGGCCCGTCTTGAGGCACAAGCGATGGATCACTGCGATCAGTTCGATATTCTCTGCGCTGATCACCGGGAGATACAGGCCCTGTTGGGAGTTCAACGCGCTCTTTGAATGGGCTGGGAATGACGCCAAGAACGTCCGACGCTATTAGAACGCCCGCAATCGCTAGCTGCAAAATCAGAACATAGCGCAGCCCAGAGCGTGGATTGAGACGACGTAGCAGGCCCATCATGCTTCATCTTTTTGCGGCGCGGCTCGGTTGAGGATGGCCGCATCTGCCACACCCATAGTTGCCTCGACGTCCTTCATGGCGTTCATCGCGGCTCTCAGATCAGCCAGTGTCAGCGTGTCCTCGATGCTCATACCGTCTTTACCGCTGCGTATGGCCGCCTGAGTGATTGCCAGCACGAACACCAAAACAGCGGGTAGCAAGTCGATAGCTATAGCTCCGGCCCAAGATGGGACGAAGTTGTGGGCGTACTTGATTACCGCATCGGCGCTAGAAATCGGGTTGTATGCCGTCTCGATGGGCGGCTCCATGTCCAATACCTCGTCAGCGGCGTTCTTGAGTGTCTTGCTGCGTTGGTCCAGCGCATTCAAAACGGAGTTGATTGTGGACGATTGCGCATCTCGCACGTCGGAACTGCGCCCATCAAGCTCTGGAAGTACGACCGAGGATGGCAGGTCCTCGGCAGCACGAGCAACAAGTGGTGCCACGCTGTACTGGTTGAGGCGCGAGATAACACCCGCCAGCTTCACGCTTTCCTCGGAGAACTGAACCGAACGGCGATCCACTGGACCGGGGGCTACAGTAAGCTCGCGCATCTTTGCGAGGATTTCGTTGCCTTGTTGGAAGGCTTCCTCGATAGGTTCTTGCTGCGCCGCGATCTGCTCTTCAAGGTTTCGTAACTCCTCAGCTTTTTGTGTCAGCACACGAAACACGGCACCCCGACCGGCGGTACCTGAGAGGTCTCCGGACTGCTCGAGTTCAGCCAGTTCTTCAAAACTCTGGCGGGCGCGTTCCACCTCGCGACCCAACGCTTGACCACTCAGAGCTATATCGTGAGCTTGCTCAAGAGCAGCTTGGTAGTCACGGACAGTGTTTTCCAAGTGTTGTTCGACCGCCGCCGAGCCTGCGAGTGCGGCTGCGTTAAGCCAGCTAGACATGGCGATAATGGCGACAGAGCCAACAATCGTGGAGATGGTCAGACCAATGAAACCACTGGCCGTACGCATTGAAGGCAACAAACGGAGCATGTAGCTCCAAAAGACGAAGATGCCGACAGAGACGGCGATTGAGTACGCAACCGCTGCGAAGAATGAGACTGCGCCGTTGTCTTCGAGCAATGAGGACACGCCGAGATAGGTGTAAATACCAGATGCAATGGCCAGAACACCCAAGGCTGCGGGCGTAAACGTGTCTAACCACGCTAGATGACCTTCTAGTTCTTTAGCGGTCCGAAGTCCCTTTGCTTCCTCAGCCGTCAAGCGATCCTTGTTCTCCGTCATATTGCGTCTTGCTCCACTCTCATCACGCGATAGTTCGTCACTTAATCATTCATTAAGACTTTTCACCCTGGGTTGCACATCTGGACGTTATGAATTGATTGCTTGCGCGAAGCTGCCATTCTTTTGTGAGTTTCCGCCAACTTGCGCCACCTGTCCTAGTAGACGTGAAAAATAGGAACTAACTGAAATTCCGGTTGTTATTCTGGGAGTATGAGTAAGTAGAGATCAGTTGCCTGGCTGACCCGCGCTTGAATGCGCTTAGCGGGGTAAACTCATCACATCTCTCTAAGTGAATGTGAAGTGTCCCTAGCATATCAACCCGAACGTATGCTTGGGTCGATCATGATCCAGTATGAAAATTTTGATTGAACTAACTATTGGAGGCCTGTCTCGTGGAAATCTTGATAGTTTTGGGTTTGGTTTTGGCTGGCGCGGTGTATTTGGCAGTTCGCAGCAACAGGCCTGACGACACAACTACTCCCCCAAGCCGACCTGGTTTGCACAAAAAACCTAGATTAGCCACGAACCAAGGACAGCGCACGTCGCAGCCTCAGCGTTTTGATCCTGACCATAGGATACCTAAACCCGACTTCACGATACTATCGGGTTCAGCCTACGTTGTAGATGGTGATACACTGGTCATTAAGAAAACACAGATTCGTCTGTTTGGTGTCGATGCTCCCGAGATGAACCATCCCTATGGAAAGAAGGCGAAATGGGCGCTCGTTTCGCTCTGTAAGGGTCAAAAAATTAGGGCGGAAGTGACCGAGCAAGACACCCACGGACGGACTGTTGCAAAGTGCTACCTTGAGGACGGCCGTGATCTATCCGCTGAAATGGTCAAACTTGGCCTCGCGATTGACTGGCCAAAATTTTCAGGCGGAAGGTACCAATCAATGGAAATGCCTGATGCCCGAAAAAAGCTCTGGCTGGCAAACGCAAGACAAAATGGACATATGGGGTTGTGGAAGCAGTACGAAGAGAAGCAAGCCGCCCGTAAGCTGAAGAACTGACGGCACACCAGCAACGGCTTCAAAGTCTGTGCCAGTTTGGGCGACCAAAGGGGTTCTTCCCGAGCCGCCCCGAATATGTGTTGTTAGGTTGTGAACCAATCCACCCTCACCTCAGGTCCTCCGGCATTATCAGACCACAACTTCGGGCAATCCTGCGAACGTCATTGACCATTGATGCGTAGCCCTCATCCAGAACAGACACGATGTCGGCGCGTTCACCGCGACCGGGGGCAATCATCTGGTTAGGATTTGCAGCTGTGATCTGGTCAGCTTCTTCTCGCATCTCTTGGCGCACCTGACGGATACCCGCGAGAATAGACAGAGTGCGCTGCCAGCTTTCGCTATCATCGGTCAGCGGTCCCGGAGTGGTGTTGGTTTTGGTTGTCATAGTTTCTGGTCCTGTGTGTCGTTGTTGATTGTGGTGGTGGTTCATCGAACATTGATAAGTCTGGCGATCTGGTCCGCCCGGTGGGCCGTGAGTTCACCTCGAGCATTCTCAGCGATAGCCTTGGCGTAGAACCGTCGAGCCGTGTCCGACGCTGTGGTCTCGCTATAGCCAATAGCGTCAGCAACCTTGTCCTCGGGCATGCTAGGGCTGACCTCGGGTTTCTTCGCGGTGATCTCGGGTTTGACATAGGGGTCTAAGCCCAAAACCAACCGAGCAGCATCGCGGCTCTGGTCGATCTCATCTTGGCAGCGACCGTTGAAAGCACGGCCAGCGATCTTGAGAACGTGTTTGGCTTGATCCAGCGTCGGGTCTTCATCTCGAGCGCGGAGCTTAGCCTTCTTGATCGTCGGCAGGATCGATGGATCGGGCATGCCGGACTTGGCGACGTGTTCGAGGAATAGCCTTTCGAACTCTCTGGGTGTCAGTGATGAGGGCTTGGGTTTGCCGAAGGTGTCCAAGAGTTTCTTGGCATGTATCATCGGTCGCTTGGCTTGTGCGATCTGGTCGATCAGCGCATCTCGGCGTTTACCTTTGCGGAGTTTGCTGTTCTCAATGAAGTGTTGGGTCGCCTTTTTGGCGGATGCAGGGACTGTCTCTACGGACATATGCTAGGTTCCTTGATTGCGGGGATGGTGCGAAAGCTGAGGACGTGAGAACGCCTTCTGTAACCCCTTGAGGGAACAGGGTTTCTCAACCACAATTTTCTGATTTTCCGTGGGAATGGGTGATCGTACGTTTCGCCGGGAAACGAGGGATTTAATGAGGGCCTGTTGTCATCGCTTCGTTGCGGTCGAGGTGTTCTTCGAGTTCAGCCTCGGCGGCCTCGGTTTGCTCGTGTTGCTGATGGGCATATTTCTCGAGGCTCTCATCGATCTCGAGTACGGCACCGAGTGTATCCGCAAGCCTCTGGTAAAGGGCTTCAAGGGCGCCACGTTGGGCTGACGTGAGGGTCTCAGAGAACTTACCGGTCTCCCGGTCTCGACCTCCAATTACTCCGATCTGTATGTTCTGCGTTCCGTTAAAGTCGCGATCCATCGCCCCTATGGTCAATGGCGGGCGACACACTTCTATCGTGCCGTCCAGCAAAACGAGAAAATGCCAACCGATCCCCAAACGTCCAATCCTCGCGTGTTCGATGTCAATGAGGGCTGCATCGATCCGTGGGTCAGGTGGGTGTCCGGTGTAACGGATGAACAAACCTGTGGTTTTCTCGCGGGGCAACGTAGCGAACATCGTTGTTCGCAGGTATGTATCGGCTCTCTTGATGTTCAACATTGGTGTTTGGTCCTGTCTTCACACGTTCTGCCCATGCTTCGAGTTCACTGAGCGTCAACTGCCCGGTTCCAGTTGGTGAACGACCCTCTTCAATCAGATCGACGGTTGCATAGAGGTAGTCCGGGTCAGCGCAGGCGCGGGGTTGGATACGGTTCAGGACCAGATCGATGTCTGTGTCCCAAACCATGTCGGTTAAGCTGGTCATGTTCTTGTCATTCATTCTTGCAACCCCGACAGGTGAACCGCAGTTATCCTCGCAGTTCACCCTCGGGTGTCACTGGTCTGGGCTGGGTGTCGAACCTGCCGGGGTCGTGGCTGGCAATGGTAGCGAGCCATCACCAAGCAGAAGGTCAGTGACCAAGCTGTTCACGGATATGCTGCGCGAACTCGGCCCATGTGATGCCATCGGCGCGACCCGCTGCCCGGTCCACGGCGAACTGGCGGACGCATCGATCAACACCGGTATGCGTGTCTGATGCATGTTTCAGGAAGTCGAAGCCATCTTGTCCAAGTTCCTGCATGGCACTCTGGGTTGCGGCCTCGGTGATTGTGCTTTGGATATTCGAGAACATGGCGCGGGTGTCACCATCCACGTCTAGTTCCGATACGGACCCATCAGCCAGACCGCGCATGGTTTCAGTGACCTCATCGACTGACATTCCTGACATAGCAATCTGTCCGAACGCTGCTTCATATGTCTGAGCCTCGCCCATCGACATGATGCTGTCATCAAGCGAGGCGTTGAGACCATCGATCACGGAGTCGAACTCAGCATGACCTGTGTCGCTACCATTGGGTTCTTCGGGCGTCTCGTCGACCGCCGAACTATGTTCCTGCGCTGCCCTTTGAGCCGCGCCAATCGACAGACCTTCATCAAAGACGGTGTTGAGCAAGCCGAGTTCCTTGGCTTGGGCAACTTTCATCGACATGCCCTGTACGTCGATCACGTCGCTGTCTTTGAGATCACCCTGAGAATGAACGTCGCGTTGCATGTTGTTGGTAACACGGGCGACAACGCCACCGCTCGTGTATTCTGCACTTGAAGCGTAAGACTTGGATGACGGCATTGTTTGTATGGTGGCATCTCCGCCACCGAGGGTTACTCTTTCAACCATGTTTCTTGGGTCCTTTGCGTGGGGTTGATTAGTGGAGACCGAGTTCGATCTCGGCCAGTTGTTGTGACGTTGGTGGGTTTTGGGTTTCTACAAAAGGCAGGCCGTCGATTGCCTTGCCTTCATCAAGGCTCATTAGGTGTACCGGGCAGAGCCTTGAGATTGCCTCGACCGAGTATCCGCGAAGTCGAATGCGGGAATACGCGAGGACGAGACGCAACTTCGTGTCATCGTCCAAGTCTCTTTCGTGTATCTGCGAAAGCGCGGAGACTTGTCCGTCCCTTGCGCATAGTTCCAGGAAGGCCACGCCGATGGTGCTTTCCTTTATCTTGGTGGTCATCTTGCGGGTTCCTTTGGGTTTCGCGCTGCTGCGTTCATCGAGCGTTGCCTCGAGTATCTCGACCTTGTTCTTCCATCGGGCGAGCGTCTCTTCTGCTTTGATGATCTCGCGTTGTTCCGGGGTGAGTTCTGCTTGGCCGATCCCAAGGTCTTCGGCGCACGAGATGCAGTTGTATTCATCGCCGAACGGGGCGGGGAACTTTGCGTCACACGAGATGCAGGTCTTGTAGGTAATCCTGCGGTTCTCATCGATGCAGGTCTCGCACCTCGAGGCTTTGGGCTTGTGGGTTTCGTGGTCCGCACCACATGCGTTGCAGGTCTTAAGGTACATCTGCGGGGGTGGCTTCTTCGACTTGGCAACGGGCATCGTCGTGGTCCTTACGTGTCAAACAGCCAATCCGTAGACGGCATCGGTGGTGCTTGCATTGCTGCGTTGGGTTTGGCCGGGGGTGTCGGTCGGGGTGTGAGATCGGACACCGGCTCGATGCCTTCGGGCCACTCACCTTTGATCAGTCCGGATGAGCGACGAATTACCTTGTGGTATCTCGAGGGTATCGCTGGGGACCTCGGGAGGACGTGATCGAACAAGCTATCCCCGAGCATGTCCGTCTTCATAGATCGAATGGGAACGGAGACCGGCGGGAACGCATCACCAGAGGCGAGGAGACGCCCGTAGGCGGTCACAATGAATGCGATTAGGTCTCGATCAGATCGACGCAGACCGAGCTTCTCAGCAGCGCGTAAGACGTGCGTGCCGACAATGGCGAAGTCGGCGTAACTCAGGCGGTACTTCGAGTATCGGACATCACCGGTCAACACCTCAGCCTTGCGACCAGGTGGAACACACAGCCCTTGGCGACCCATGAACGTACCGCCAAAGAGATAGACGTTATAGCGATGACCAGTACCGAGGAACTCTCGGGCGAGGACGTAGTGGACGAATGATCTGACAATGGCTGATGCGTTCGGTTCATATCGTCTACCGACCAGCAAGTGATGCAACCGTTCTCTGGCCTTGCCGTGTCGCAGCGCAGCCATTCGATATGCTGGGCGATGATCCCAATCACCGACGCGATGACGTGTACCTCGGGCTAACCGAACGGCCTCGGCGATCTCTGAGGGTGTCGGCTTGGTCTGTTTCATTACCGATCGGGCAATAGCGTTAACCACACCACCGGGCAGGAAGCCTCCGAGAGGCACACCACGGTTCTGAACGACCGTCCGACAGCGGGAACACAGGCCCCAACGCTGAGGTGGACGCTCAGTGTACTCAAAGGCAGGTAGTGGGTTGTCGCAACTAGCAGAGGCACAGACGGTCATGGTGGCCTCGCTAGTTGCTAGTGGTACGTTGGGAATACTTCGGGGGTCTCTGCGATACAGTCACTAAGGAACAGAGCCCCCCATCAACCCGCCCATGTGTCAAGCTCACAAAGACAGCACGGGCGGAGTGAAACGGGTTAAAGGTCTCACTACATCGACCCGTCAGGTAAGACAGGGATGCGCGTGAGACCTGAACCAGCATCGACCAAGGACCAAGATCGATGCGGTATAGGGATTAGGATTGATGGTTGATTATCGGCGGTGGACAGTCACATGAAGTACACTGACCGGGAACCGTGAAGCCTTGAGGTGAACCTGATCGTGTAACTATAGGTATAACTCTTGGTATCTGTTCTCTATGAGGGAGCTGGAATTCCAACCCATTGATTTACAACGATGTGTACCAAGCGTGTCATCGACCGGTGAATGACCATCATCGATCAACAACACAGAGGAGATACCGGGAGTTAACTTAAGGTGAAACCTGATGTGTACACTATAGGTAATAACTTTTCGTTTCTTCTCTGTCTCATAAGTCAGCACTAATTCAAAACCCCCTTATTTCATTGGGCTTCTGGCCCCTCGTTCTATCGTCGGTCGTGGGGGTAACCCTCCATCCTTACGGATCGACGGTAGGACAACCTGAGTGACCCAATTTTGGAACTCACGGGCCTCGAGTTTGTCGGAGCGCATGATGAGCTTGTAGAGACCGCTCTCAGAGATCAGTTTGTTGGGACGCCCGCGTGTTCCACCGTTGAGCCGTAGAAGCCTAACTTCCGCCTGACCTAAGTTAGACGTTGCGTTGGTGACGTTTTTGATGGCGAGGACGTCGAGAACATCCTTGGCGACGAACCACGGGTTCCCGTCGGTTTCCACGACGCGGATGGTGTTGGTATTGAAGTCGAAGTTGGTCAGTTGGGTATTTATTGCGGGGCCTCGGCCAGAAGATCACCAGCCGAGACGTTTTGGGTTCATTCAGAAGTGTGCAGGAATAGCACCTAGACCCGAAGGCCCATCGAGCGGCCAACTGACTTCAAATCGTCGATCTTGTCCTCCAATGCGTAGAACTCATCGTCAGTAAAATCATCAGCCCGCGTCCCCATCATCTCTGCTTGATCTTCCCGCAGTGCCGCTAGGGTTTCGTCCACAGCGAACTTGATAACTGCCTGCTTGTTATCGAAGTGTTTCGTTGTCATTCAGTAGTTCCTTCTATTCCGTGCTTATGGAACCGGGATACGCCCCGCGACTCACCATGTAAAGCATAACTGCAAGCTGTTTTTGCAAGAATTACAATATGTTAACCCTTGCGATATCGTAAGCATATGCGGTCGCATTGAGGGGCCGGATCGCCCTTAGTTTAGGTATTCAATCCACCACGCAGGAAAGGACAAGAACACGGCCAATACACGACGAATTGATCCGTGAAGGTCCCCTGAAATCTAAGAGTTCACCTCCAATCTCTCGATAATCCGCTTCACCTGAGCGGCACTCCAAGAACCACCCCTTGCAGTCGCCACGCCCGCCTTATCAAGCTCTGCAGCGATCTCCCGTAGTGACCTCCCCGCGTCTCGCAGGGGCAACACAAGGCCTCTCAACTTCTCGGCCCTTGCGGCTGCGTTGGCCATCACAACTTTGTTCCGCTTCATCGTGGCATCACGCATACCACCGAGCTTCTGACCTCGAGCCTTAGCGGCCTGCAGCGCAGCCTTGGTGCGTTTGGATATGAACTCACGTTCCTGTTCCGCCAATGCCGCGTAGACATGCAGTTGGAACTTGTCGGCATGGGGCATTGAGGCGACACGCAGGGACAGCTTCTTGTCGTCCATCAGCGTTGCAATGAAGGATACCTTGCGCGACAGACGGTCCAACTTAGCGACCAGCAACTCGGCCCCTGCTTGCTTCGCTAGGGTGATCGCCTTAGTCAACTCAGGGCGCTCATTGTCTGCCCCGCTCAGGACGTCCGTGAACTCTCCTATGACCTCGAATGGTTCGTCTGAGTAGTTAGCCAGGAACAAGTCTATGTCCCGTGTCTGGGCCTCTAGGCCAAGCCCAGAGCGCCCCTGTTCGGTCGTGGATACTCGTCGATAGGTGACGTACTGCTTCATTGAATGGCCTTCCTCTGATGGCTCAATTCAAGCAGATAGGCGGCTCCGTTGCAATCGTCAAGGAAGGTTGTGAGTGTTACGGATTTGCTAAAACCAATGCGATTTCCGATTTTGGGACATAGAAACGCCAAAGTACCCTGCAACTTTGATACGGCTGAGGGCGTGAGAAGTAGTCAGCTTATGCAGAAGATGAGGAAAACTACCGCAATGGATAATACTGATAAAGCGCAGGCTTGGTTGATGGCGATAGTCGGGCTGGTGTGCCTCTATGCATCCGGACAAATGGGCGCTGGCTACACCGCTCTTGCTAGTGCAGCCTGTGCATGGGGCATTGGATTTAAGTGGGGGCGCAACTATCGCGACATCTGAGGAGGTAACGCCTGAATTTGGCGCGTGGCTAGAGTGAATGGTGTGACCCGGGGCTATCCTGATGCTTTTTCTCGGATATCTCGAGGCCCCACGGGGGGAACGGGGGAAGGATTACGTATTTGTAACCTTCTCAGATTTTCCACTCAAAATGAGACTGCTAGAACCGTTACTCCTGTTTGGCGGCCCAGTTCCCACATTCCACGCGGTAGCTCTCAGGTGCGCTTGACGAACCTTTCCCCTTTTTTACTAAACAGAACCGCATAGCTCCCGTACTCGTGTCTGTCTGTACCAGGCTTCTACCGTTCGCATTGCTGAGGCTTTGGTATCGACTGTTCGACAACTCAAATCCAACTAACACGCCGAATCCTGCAACAAGAATTGCGATACCAATATTCTCTTTCGCCATGATCCCTCACTCTGTTCTTTCCTCGGATAAACGCAGGGCCATCATGGCGCAACCTTTGCGGCACTGAAGTAGCGTTCAACAAGCCTATAGAGTGAAGAGCGCAGTGCCGAAGCCAAGAAGAAGGACAATTCCCTTCGTCACAACCGAACAGACAGCGATTTCCTGAAGGAACCGCGTGGGTTTACTTGATTTGCTCCAAGCTCAAATCCGAGTATTCGACGCACTGGATGGCTTCGATCAGAATTTCCAATCGGTAGACGCCGTCGCCATATCGACCGGCCATACCTTGTTCGGAGTGACCTTGTATCGCGTTCATGATGTGCGGGAGAACTCCACCGTTTCGGCAGGCGTCCTCGAAGTTGTGACGGAATGAGTGGAACGATGTCTTATCCGTCTTCACCCCGATGCGCTCAAGGTATCGACTAAAGAACTTCGAGAACTCTCCCGAGCGGTACCCCGAGGCATCCACTTTAAGCTCAGGAAATAGCTGATGCTCATCCGCATCGCGCTGCTCATCAACAAACTCAAAGAACCCAAGTTCGATAAGCGTCTGGTGAACAGGTATGCGCCGCCGTCCACTGGCTGACTTGACCTTCTGATCCTCTGCTTCGTCTGTGATATCTAGGAACGCAATCCCGTCTTCTTCGCGTACATCCTTGACGGTCAACTGGCAGAGTTCGTTGAGTCTTGCCCCCGTGAACAATCCGAGGAGCGGCAACCAGTACCGTGCGGTTCCACGCATGGAGTGATTCCCGGGTTCCGCGCAGAAACGCTCAGATCGGCATCCAGTGTACAGAGGGCTATTGAACAGCTTGGTCAACTGGTCTGCGCTGAACGGGTCCCGTTGCTCGCGAGCGTTGACCGTTTCCTTGATCGTCAACCCTTTGAACAACCCAGTTCTGATCCCGTCATGGTGCGCCTCTGCCCAATTCCAGAAGGCACCGACCCGGCGTAAGGCTTTGTTCAGCGTAGCACTGCTCATCGGTGGCATACCGGTCTCAGCAGCCTTATCAGCGGCCTCTAGGATCGAGAGGTTTCTGACCTCGGGTTTCTTCTTCCAGTTCGCCGGGAGCTTGAGCAGGACTGCCTTGAAGCGTCTAGCATCGTCCTTGTTGTACCGAGAGAGGGCCTTATCGCCTGCGATCTCCGTGAACGCGGCCATCCAAGCCAAATGATCATCGCGTACCTTGGGTGACCATGCGCCTCGTGACTTCTCGGCTTCCCAACTCGACACCGCCTCCGACAGGAGAGGCCCCTCCGAGCCACCGTCAGTTCCGCTAGGGGTAACGTCGGGGTAGGACGGGGTGACTACCGAGTTGCCAAGGTCTCTTTCCTTGGTCGCCTCATGGGCTTCCACGGATGCCTCTTGGAGCGCTCTGATCAACCTCGGCCAACTTGGGGAACCCTCGGCCAGTTTCAGGTCTATGCCTTCCCACGTGAGGACCTCCTCGGCCTCAGACCGGAAGAACTCATCACGTTTGCCTCGAGCGAGGTTGGCGCGGTTAACCTCATTCATGTCTTGGTTGACCTGTTGCCATTCCTCAAAGGTTGGACGCGGTTCATAGACGATGGGTTCGTCTGGATCGTCTGGGTCCTCGAAACCTTCCAGCCGTACCTCTTCGTCCTCATCCAAGAGGTGATGCAGGTAGGCTTGCTTTGCCCGGGCTATCTGGATGGGGGTGAGTTCTTCCAGAGGCTCTTCCGCATCCTTCTCCTGTTGCCTGCTTAGCGCTCTCCGGTGTTCCTCAAACAGGCGGTCAATGCGGGCTGCTTCGATACGGACCCTAACGAGAGCCTCAGCCCTGTTTTTGGTGCGTAGAGAGAAGGTTTCTTCGACTTTACCGTACGAGTCAGCAAGGTCCTTCGGGACGGCTGCACGGTGATAATAGGTTGATCCACGGCGATACAGACGGGGGTGTCCAGGCATCTTCTCAAGAGTCCTCACTGTAACACCTCAATGTAACAGACCCTTGGGAAAACCATTGAAAACCATGAAGTTATTGAGTTCAAAGCATATCATGGGGGTTTGGTGGAGCCTAGGGGAGTCGAACCCCTGACCTCTTGCATGCCATGCAAGCGCTCTCCCAACTGAGCTAAGGCCCCATACAGGAACTGCAGAAGCAGTGGGCGGACGTTTATGAGACAGTGGCGCTAAGCGCAAGTCCAAAAACAGGCGTCGCCGTTAAAATTTTGCAACCAGATTGCAAATGGCGCGAGGCGGCGCGAGGCCGCCTCTGACCGTGATCAGCTATCGTCCTCTGCTGGAATGTCAGTGATGTCGTCCAGCGGAACTTCATCACTGCTGTCATCATCGTCATCCAGCAGATCATCATCCAGATCGACTTCGACATCGTCGTCGTCATCCAGAACCAGTTCTTCCTCAGGCGCGTTTTCGCGCGCCTTGGCCGATGCGGCATCTTCTGCATCTGCTGCGATCATTCGGCTTTTACCGGTTTCGAGTTCCACGATCTCGCCGGTATAAGGGCTAACGATCGGGTCTTTGTTCAGGTCATAAAACCGTTTACCGGTGGTCGGGCAAACGCGCTTTACACCCCATTCTTCCTTGGGCATGTCCAATCCCCTTGATATCAGGTGAGTCGTATCGACGATTCAGGTCAGGTGCCACAAGCAGCGGGCACTGTCAAAGCCTTTGAGCAGGAGAAACAGACCTATGGGAGATCACGCACTGCCAGGATCGCCTCCGGTGCCGCTGACATTGCGCAAATCGGCGCGGGCACGGCGGATCAGTCTGCGTATATCCCAGTTGGACGGGCGTGTTACACTGACCTATCCAAATGGCGTTTCTGAATCCGATGCGTTGAACTTTGCCCGCCAAAAAGAAAGCTGGATTCGGCAGCACCTGAGTGATCGGCCAGACCCCTCGGTGGTTCAATTTGGGCAGCATATTCCTGTTGAGGGCACCCAACGGCGCATTGTCCGGGCAACGGGCCGACGCGTTCTGTTGCAGGCGGATCAGATTTCAGTACCTGAAGGCGCTGAAGCGCGACGTTTGGCGCGCTTTTTGAAAGAACTGGCACGCGACCGGCTGACCGGCGCATGTGATGACTACGCAGCGATGTTGGGTAGGGCTTATGCCAGCATCTCTATTCGGGATACCCGATCGCGCTGGGGATCATGCAGTTCTGAGGGTGGATTGATGTTTTCCTGGCGGCTGATTCTCGCTCCACCAGACGTCCTGCATTATGTTGCCGCACATGAGGTGGCGCATCTGGCCGAGATGAACCATTCCCCAGCCTTTTGGGCCCAGGTCGAGCGGTTATTCGGAGATTACAAAGAACAGCGGCGCTGGCTGCGCGACAACGGGGCGCAGTTGCATCAGTTCAGATTTGACGCGCCTGCGAGTTGACCTGTGCGGTGTTTGTGATCACATAGAGACATGTTGAACACACGCCCCTCGGAAACGCAGACCGCAACGCATGACCGGGTGTACCGGGCCCTGCGATCCCGCATCATGCATGGCGACATCGCCCCCGGTCAGGCACTGACCTTAAGGGGAATTGGGAAAGAGTTTGGTGTCTCGATGACTCCGGCCCGCGAGGCGGTGCGTCGGCTTGCGGCTGAAGGGGCGCTGTTTCTGTCGTCCTCGGGCCGCGTCTCGACGCCCGAGCTGACCAATGACCGGATCGAAGAGCTTGCTGCGCTGCGGGCCTTGCTTGAGGTCGAGCTGGCCAGCCGGGCATTGCCCCGTGCGCATATTGCCCTGATTGACCGATTGCAGAGCATCAACATGACGGTAGCCGAGATGGTCACCAAACGGGATGCCGTTGGATATATTCGCACCAATCTGGAATTTCACCGAACTCTGTATCTGCGGGCGCAGGCCCCGGCGATGCTGGCGATTGCTGAAACCGTATGGTTGCAGCTTGGGCCGACGATGCGCGCGCTTTATGGGCGGCTGCGGCGAACGGAACCACCGCATCACCACAAGCTGATAATTGCGGCGCTAAAGGCCGGGGATGAGCCGGGTCTGCGCCTTGCGGTTCGCTCGGATGTTACACAGGGCCTGCGGATGCTGGTCAGCTAAGCGGCTTGTTGCCGAAGCTGCCGAAATCGCCCGGTTCGGTATCGCTGTTCTGGCCCCGGCGATTTCTCTGCGCTAGGCTGTGAGAAATCACAATAAGAGCAGTTTTCAACCATGATTGATCGACGGTTATTTTCCCTTGGGCTGGGCTCCGGCTTGTTGGTTGCCTGTACGGACAGCGTGCCTTCTCCTTCGGCGCCGGCCGCGCGCATGCAACCGGTTCGGAACGCGGGCTGGGACGCCTGGGTGGCGGGCTTCAAAAGCCGCGCGGCCGCACAGGGGATTTCGCAAAGCACAATTAACCGCGCCTTCCAGGGCGCCGGATATCTGCCCGGAGTGATCGAGCGGGACCGAAATCAGGTCGAGTTCAAGAGGTCGCTTGAAGACTACCTGGCGATTGCAACCTCGGATGAACGGATCGCGACCGGCAAGCAAATGCTGGTGCGTCATGCGGGAACGCTGTCTCAGATCGAGGCGCAGTACGGCGTGGACAAAGAAGTTGTCGTGGCGATTTGGGGGCTGGAAAGCCGCTATGGTGCGCGGCGTGGGGATGTGCCTGTTGTATCGGCCCTGTCGACGCTGGCCTATGACGGTCGGCGCGGGCAGTTCTTTGAGAGCCAACTGATGGCAGCGATGAAGATTCTACAGAACGGCGACACGACGCCTGCCAACATGACAGGCAGTTGGGCCGGTGCCATGGGGCACACGCAGTTCATTCCGACCTCTTATCTGGCCTATGCGGTGGATTTCACCGGCGATGGACGGCGCGATATCTGGTCCGACGATCCAACGGATTCGCTGGCATCAACGGCGGCTTATCTGGCGCGTTCCGGTTGGGTGCGTGGGCAGCCCTGGGGCGGTGAGGCCGGGACGGTATCCGGTACGCCGGTTGCTGTGCTGCAACCCCAGGTGCCAGGGCCCCGCATTGCCGTGTTCCGCAATTTTCAGGTGATCAAACGGTATAATAACTCGGACAGCTATGCGATCGGGGTAGGGCATCTATCAGACCGAATTGCCGGAGGGGCGCCGTTCCAGGCCTCGTTCGGCCCGGATGAGACTGGGCTGACACTTGAGAACCGCAAAGAGTTGCAGCGCCGTTTGACATCCGCGGGCTACGATACGCAAGGGGCGGATGGTGTCATCGGGAATAACACGACATCCGCGATTTCTGCGTACCAGCGGGCCAATGGGCTGCCCGCGACCGGAGAGCCCTCAGTTGCGCTGCTGAGGCAGTTGGGGGGCTGAGGGTTACGCAGCCAGCCCTTTTGAGCCGATGTCGAGGAATTTTTGACGACGATCTCTGATCAGGGCGGCGGAATCCTTGCCGTCCAGATCCTTGAGCATCGCCGTAATCGCATCCCGCACGGAGTCCACGGTCGCAGCGCGATCGCGATGTGCGCCGCCCTTGGGTTCCGAAATGATCCGGTCGCAAACGCCCAGCTTGTGCAGGTCTTGCGCGGTCAGCCGCAACGCTTCGGCTGCTTCGCGCATTTTCTCTGAATCTTTCCAAAGGATCGAGGCGCAGCCTTCGGGTGAAATGACCGAATAGACCGAATGCTCCAGCATCGCGACACGGTTTGCCGTTGCAAAAGCCACCGCACCGCCTGATCCACCTTCGCCGATGATGACCGAGACCAACGGGACGCCGATCTTCAGGCACATTTCGGTCGAGCGGGCAATCGCCTCGGACTGGCCGCGCTCTTCGGCGCCTTTGCCGGGATAGGCGCCAGCCGTGTCGATCAAGGTGATAACCGGCAGTCCAAAGCGTCCTGCCATTTCCATCAGTCGGACAGCCTTGCGATACCCTTCGGGGCGAGCCATGCCGAAATTGCGTTCGATGCGCGATTTGGTGTCGCTGCCCTTTTCGTGGCCGATCACCATAACGGGTTGATCGTTGAACCGCGCCAGACCGCCGATCACGGCCAGGTCGTCAGCAAAATTCCGATCGCCTGCCAGAGGTGTGAATTCGGTGAACAGATCTTCCACGTAGTCTTTGCAATGGGGACGTCCAGGGTGACGAGCGACCTGACATTTTCTCCATGGCGTCAGATCGGCATAGAGTTCGTCCAACAGCTTTTCAGCCTTGGCATCCAGAGCGGCGGCCTCTGCGGCCACATCCATCTCTTCATTGGCGCGCGCCAGCGCACGCAGTTCCTCGGCCTTTCCTTCGATCTCGGCCAAAGGTTTTTCGAATTCCAGATACTGGGTCATGACGCCTCTCAACGCGGAAGTTCCCTGCTATATGGCCTGACGTTGCCCCGGATGCAACTCAGCAAGATTCAAAGGGTTGGTAGGGGTGCCCGTATTCACCCTCAAAAGGGCCTTGATGACCGGTCATTGTCAGCCTGCGAGCGTTCTCAAACGGGCCAAAGCACAGGGTAGAGCGACGCGACCAGCAGCCCCGCCATCACCCAGTTGAACAGCATCAGTCGGTGTGGGTTCGTGAGAATCCGCGCCATCTGCTGCCCGAGTACCGTCCATGTGCTGACCGAGGGCAAATTGATTGCGCCGAAAACAATCGCGACAATGACGATGGCGTTCAGGGAGCGATCGGGGGTGTATACGGTTGTTGCTGTCAGGGCCATGGCCCAGGCTTTTGGATTGACCCATTGGAATGCTGCGGCCTGTAAAAACGTCATCGGTGTCCCCGCAGGTGCGCCCGCTTCGGCTGGGGCCGAATGCGCGATTTTCCATGCCAGATACAGCAGATAGGCCACCGACGCCGCTTTCAACACGGTATAGCTGATTGGATAGGCATCAAACACCTGCACCAGCCCCGTTCCGACCAGAAGGACCATGACTGTAAAGCCCAACCCGATTCCGAACATATGTGGGATTGTGCGTCGAAACCCGAAATTCGCGCCCGAGGCCATCAGCATCAGGTTATTGGGTCCCGGCGTGATCGACGAGACGAAGGCAAAGGTGACGAGGGCAAAAAGCAATTCAGGGTTCATAGCGCAGATAATTGATGGAATCCGCCCAAATGAAATTGCGTTTGCGCTGGTTATTGCGGTAATTCTGCAATTAATGATCAAGTTGGATGATATAAATCGCCATATATTGCGTGAGCTGACACGTGATGGGCGGATAAGCAACCTTGAATTGGCCGATCGGGTCGGGCTGTCAGCCTCGGCCTGTTTGCGCCGTGTTCAGGAATTAGAGCGCGCGGGCGTGATCTCGGGCTATCGTGCTGTATTGAACCCACCTGCGCTGGGCATCGGCTTTGTCGCATATATTGGCGTGGGGCTGGGCGAACATACAAAGGCCGCTCAGGAAGGGTTCGAGCGTGCATTGCAGCGCGCGCCTGAGGTGGTGGAGTGCCATAACATCACCGGCACGATCGAATACCTGTTGCGCGTGGAATGTGCCGATCTGTCGTCTTACAAAACTTTTCACACCGAAGTTCTGGGGACTTTGCCCCATGTCACGTCGATCACGTCCTATGTCGTCATGGGCTCGCCCAAGGATATGCGGGCCTGACATTGGAAAGATGATTCTGTACCGGCTTGCCGGAGTTGGATTCACGTTTTACTGTCTTGCCAAAGATTTGACCAAAAATGGGGACAACCCCAACCGGTCGTATTCAGGGAGAAGACGATGAAACTTGTTCGGACCGGAGCACTGGTCGCAACTTTGGTGATGATTGCGGGTGCATCTTTTGCAGCTCCGTTAAAACTGCAACCTGCCAACCCACAGCCCAGCCCCAAGGCGGGATTGAATGTGAATTACTTTGGCACTGGCAATCAACACAAGAAGATCCGAGATCTGAGCCATGCAAAAAGCATGCTGTCTAAAGCGCAGCCCGGACAACCGTTGCGGGGCTTGGATTACAGGGACACCAGTAAGGGTCAGGACGTCATGACGTTTGACGGCGCTTACAATGTCGCCGCCGAGATTACGGGGTACATGCGGTTCGACTCTGCTGGAATCTACGAGTTGGAAACGTGGTCAAATGACGGGATAGAGGCATTCGTCGGAGGCCAGAACATTGGACAAGTCTCGGGCATTCAGGGCTGCGAGGCCAATCAGCGGACCGAAGTCGATGTGCCCAAAGCCGGGTGGTACGCGCTCAAGATCATCTATTTCCAGAAGCTCGGAACATCCTGTCTGATGATGAAATCTGGTAAAAAGGGCGAAAGGTTCACCTGGACACCCAATGATGTCTTCGGACGGTAAGAAAAAGGCGCCCGGTGAGGCGCCTTTCTACTTTTAGCTATTGGCAGCGATCAATTCGGCCTGGGCCACGATCACCTCGGCCTGTTTGATCGAGGCGATATCGACCAGACGCCCTTTGTAGACCGTCGCACCTTCGCCATTGGCCTTGGCTTGCTCCATGGCGGCCAAGATTTCGCGGGCCTCTGACACCGCCTCGTCCGAGGGGGTGAAGACTTGGTTGGCCAGCGCGATCTGTTTGGGGTGGATTGCCCATTTGCCGACCATGCCCAAAGTGGCAGAACGTTTGGCCTGCGCGATATAGCCTTCGTCATCGCTGAAATCGCCGAACGGTCCATCCACCGGCAGCACGCCATGGGTGCGGCAGGCGGCAACGATGGCGGCCTGCGCCCAGTGCCACGGGTCGGACCAGTGTTTTTCACCTTCGCGCAGCATGTAATAATTTTCCTGCGTGCCGCCGATGCCAGTTGTCTGCATGCCCATCGAGGCCGCAAAGTCGGCGGCCCCAAGGCTCATGGCTTGCATCCGGGGGGACGAGGCAGCGATTTCTTCGACATGGGCGAGGCCAGCTGCGGATTCGATGATGACCTCAAAGCTGATCGGTTTAGTACGGCCTTTTGCGCGTTCGATGGCGGTGACCAACGCGTCCACCGCATAGACATCCGCCGCACAACCGACCTTGGGAATCATGATCTGGTCCAGTCGATCTCCGGCCTGCTCCATCACATCCACGACATCGCGGTACCAGTAAGGCGTATCCAGTCCGTTGATTCGTACGGACATGTATTTGGAGCCCCAATCAAGGGTGCTCAGCGCCTCGATGACATTGGCACGCGCTGTATCCTTGTCAGATGGTGCAACCGAATCCTCAAGGTCAAGATTGATCACATCCGCCGCAGAGGCCGCCATCTTGGGGAACAGCTTGGTGTTCGACCCGGGGCCAAACAACTGACAACGGTTGGGGCGCGCGGGGGCGGCGGGTTGAATGCGAAAGCTCATCTGGACCTCGTGCAGGAAAGGAAATTGCGATTTTGTTGTCTTATGGGGTATTAAATTGCGCAGGTCTCCGCAAGCATGTTTGTGCATCTGCGGCAATGCAGTCGCAGCATTCGCCGCAATGCGCCGTGTCTCTGGTGATTAAAGTTTAATCGCTTTAAAAACTTGAAAAAATTTTGCGCAAGCTGCGATATTTGCGCGAAATTTTCCTGCGGGACCCAGCGATGCTGGGCGAAATCGAGAAACACTCGCCTTGCCCGTCCCATAGCCTGCGCCAGAATCAAAGGAGTGCACCGCAATGATCGAGACACCGTATCTGTTGTTTTTGGGCGATGCGCCCGACCAGCTGGCGGCCAAGGTTGCCGTTGGAATCAAGGACTGGCGTCCGGAAAACGCCGTGGGTCAATACCGGATGGAGGGTTGTAAAGCCGATCTGGGCCTGACCGACATGTCCCTGGCTAAGGCCAAAGAGGCCGGGGCCAAGACTTTGGTCATTGGCGTGGCCAATCGTGGCGGTGTGATCAGTCAGGAATGGAAAAAGGTGCTGGTCATGGCGCTGGAGGAAGGTTTCGACCTGGCCTCGGGCCTGCACAACCTTTTGTGTGATGAACCCGATCTAGTCGCAGTCGCCGAAGCAACAGGCCGCAAGCTGCATGATGTGCGGGTTCCGTCGGTCGACTATCCAATCGCCAACGGCATCAAACGTAAAGGTAAGCGCTGTCTTGCAGTGGGCACCGATTGTTCGGTTGGCAAGATGTACACCGCGATGGCCATGGATGCCGAGATGCGCAAGCGTGGCATGAAGTCGACCTTCCGAGCTACTGGCCAGACTGGCATTCTGATCACCGGTGACGGTGTACCGCTGGACGCGGTGATCGCAGATTTCATGGCGGGATCGGTCGAATGGCTGACACCCGACAATGATGACGACCACTGGGATTTGATCGAAGGGCAAGGGTCACTGTTTCATGTGTCATATTCCGGTGTGACAATGGCGTTGATCCATGGCGGTCAACCGGACGCGTTGATCCTGTCCCATGAACCCACCCGCGAGCATATGCGCGGTCTGCCGACCTATAGTTTGCCATCTTTGCAGGCTCTGCGGGACACGGCGCTGGCGCTGGCCAAGGTTGCCAATCCTGAGTGTCAGGTCATCGGTGTTTCGGTCAACACGCAGCATATGAGCGAAGCAGACGCATCCGCCTATCTGGCACAGGTCGAAGCCGACATGGGGCTGCCCGCGACGGACCCGTTCCGTTTTGGTGCAGGCAAGCTGGTCGACGCGCTGGCAGCAGTATAAAGCGGTCTGGTCCCGCCGGCCCGGATCTAAATTGGAAAATCCGGGCGGCTCAGCCAGGAAAAGGTATGTTATGCAAATTGACGTCTCTCGCGATGTATTCAGGCTGGCTCAGGTCTTTACAATTTCACGTGGGTCACGGACCGAGGCCAAGGTTCTGACTGTACGCATTTCTGACGGCCAGTATCAGGGCTGGGGCGAATGTGTGCCCTATGCGCGTTATGGTGAAACACTGGATTCGGTCGAGGCTGAAATTGCCGGATTGCCCGACAGTTTCGACCGAGTGCAACTGATGGACCTATTGCCTGCGGGCGCTGCACGGAATGCCGTAGATTGTGCGCTGTGGGATCTTGAGGCCAAGCGTGCCGGTAAACGCGTCTGGAATCTGGCTGGGCTGCCTCAGCCGGGCCCCGAAATCACGGCCTATACATTGTCATTGGACACCGCCGAGGCGATGCAGGCGCAGGCGGCTGCGAATGCACATCGCCCGCTTTTAAAGATCAAACTGGGCACGCCGGATGACATGCCCCGACTTGAAGCCGTTCGCGCAGGCGCACCGGATGCGACAATCATCGTGGACGCAAATGAAGGTTGGTCCGCCGCCGTTTACACCGATCTTGCGCCACATCTTGTGCGCCTGGGTGTGGCCTTGGTCGAGCAACCTCTGCCCGCCGGTGACGATGACGCGCTGATCGGGATGGAGCGCCCGGTTCCCGTATGCGCCGACGAATCCTGCCATGATCGTGCCAGCCTGCCCAAACTGAAGGGCAAATATGATGTGATCAACATCAAGCTCGACAAGACCGGAGGTCTGACCGAAGCGCTGGAGCTGCGCAAAGCGGCGATTGCTGAAGGCTATGACATCATGGTCGGCTGTATGGTCGGCAGCTCTTTGGCGATGGCCCCTGCGACATTGCTGGCGCAGGGTGCGATGGTAACGGACCTTGACGGACCACTTCTGTTGGCCGAAGACCGCGACAACCCGCTGACTTTTGATGATGCCGGAGTGTACCCGCCATTGGCGGCGCTCTGGGGCTAAGGAGATTGACATGACCCGCACCGTTTATGTGAATGGCGACTACCTGCCCGAAACCGAAGCCACAGTGTCGATCTTTGATCGTGGCTTCCTGATGGCCGATGCCGTGTATGAGGTGACCAGCGTTCTGGACGGCAAGCTGATCGACTTCGAAGGCCACGCGGTCCGCCTCAAGCGCTCGCTGGACGAATTGCAGATGGCTGAACCCTGCGCGAAGGACGAGCTGCTGGAGATCCACCGCAAGCTGGTCGAGTTGAACGGCATTGAAGAGGGGCTGGTCTATCTCCAGGTCACGCGCGGCAGCGACGGCGACCGAGATTTTGCATTTCCTGCGGCTGATACCAAACCCACACTGGTTTTGTTCACCCAAAACAAGCCGGGTCTGGCAGACAGCCCTGCTGCCCGGAAAGGTGCCAAGGTCATCTCGATCGAGGATATCCGTTGGGGCCGGCGCGACATCAAGACGACACAACTGCTCTATCCCTCGCTGGGCAAGATGATGGCCAAGGCTGCGGGCTGTGATGATGCCTGGATGGTCGAAGGCGGCTATGTGACCGAGGGCACCAGCAACAACGCGTATTTTGTCAAAGGCAACAAGATTGTCACCCGGCCGTTGTCGAGCGACATCCTGCACGGCATCACCCGCAAGGCCGTTCTGCGAATGGCAGCCGAAGCGCAGATGGTTGTCGAAGAACGCCTGTTCACTATCGACGAGGCCAAGGAGGCTGATGAGGCGTTCACCACCTCTGCCAGTGCTTTTGTCATGCCTGTGGTTGAAATTGACGGCACAGCGCTGGGCGACGGCACGCCGGGACCCATAGCCAAACGTCTGCGCGAGATTTATCTGGACGAAAGCCGCAAGGCAGCACTCTAAAGAAATCCCATGCTGGGCGTTTGTGTGGCATGGGGTGGTCGCAACGAATTTGACAACATTTGGTGCCGCGTGCAGATCTTGGTCGGGATGAACGGCGCAAAGAAGGTGCGGCACCAAAATCTCAGAGCGCGCACTGAACACGATAGTTGGTGATCCTGCATCCTGACAGGCCGCTTTGAGAATAGGCATACTCAGCCTGACAATGGGTATTAGTATGGCCGAAACCAGGCGGCATATTACGCGCTGAGTTGCGGTTTTCAGGAGCCAACTTCACACATGATGATGGCGAAGCCCCTATGTGTTGCTGGTGTAGCTAGGGGGCAGAGGGCCGGAGATGCCCCGTCACACGACCAATGGGCCTCAATGGCCGCTATTGGTGCCGATGAAAATGTTGGTCTATCATGTCCTCCTGTGGTCCATTTCAAATGAGTTAACTTATGGCCGATCCATACTCTGACCTCGGCGCACAAGACACCGCCCTTCAAGAGCGGATCGCAACAGCAATGGAAGTGCGCTGTTTAGAGCCTGCGCAGATTGCAATTCGCAAAGCCTACATGGAAAACCTGAGTCTCCCCAAAGGTGCACGGGCGCTGGAGCTTGGTTCAGGAACAGGACACGTTACCCGAGATTTGTTGGAGCTTGCAGGAGCCGCAACGGCCCATGGAATTGAACCCTCGCCCGTCATGGTCGCTCGGGCCCAGAAGAGCTTTGGGGATGATGATCGACTTAGCTTCGATATCGGGGATGCCAAAAACACAGGTTTTGAAAGCGAGACCTTTGACCTTGTGTTAATGCACACGTTGTTGTGCCACGTCCCTGGACCTGAAGACGTTGTCCAAGAGGCCTTCCGCCTTTTGAAGCCCGGAGGTGTACTGGCAATTTGTGATGGCGACTACAGTACCGCAACTGCGCAGATCGCGGACTTTGATCCGCTCGATCAACTCATCAAATTCATGATCAATCAAAATGTCACTAATCTTTGGATAATGCGTCAGATTTCAGGCATCCTGGTCGATGCCGGATTTCAACTTGGGGCCCGGAAAGGTCATGGATATGTGGCAGAAGGGGAAGCGACCTATTTTCTCACCGTAATTGAACGCGGAGCGGACCGCATGGTGGAAGAGGGTCTGTTATTTTCCGAAACTGCAGAGGCTTTGAAATCAGAAGCGAAACGCAGAGTATCTGCCAAGATGTTTTTTGGTTTTATGTCCTATGTGAGCCAAATCGCAAATAAACCCAAGATCGTTTGACCGTTCTCAGTAATCGGGCAGACAGACATTGCACAGCATCCGGCCTTCTTGGTTCAAAGCGGACCCTACCAGTTACCAGTAACAAAAAAGGCCGCCCCAAACGGAACGGCCCTTTATTCACTGTCTCTTTACAGAGGATCAGGCGGTCAGAGCAGCCTGAGCCTGGGCGACGATCGCGCCGAACGCTTCCGGTTCGTGCACGGCCAGATCGGCCAGAACTTTACGGTCCACTTCAATACCGGCCAGGTTCAGGCCGTTGATGAAGCGGGAATATGTCAGGGCTTCGTCATGCGAACGTACAGCAGCGTTGATCCGCTGGATCCAGAGCGCGCGGAAGTTACGCTTGCGGTTCTTACGGTCGCGGGTTGCATATTGGTTGGCCTTGTCTACGGCCTGACGGGCAACCTTGAAGGTGCTTTTGCGGCGGCCATAGTAACCTTTGGCGGCCTTGATAACCTTCTTGTGACGGGCGTGAGTTACGGTTCCACCTTTAACGCGGGACATGTCTTAATCTCCTCTTATCGATCGTAGGGCATATAGCCCTTGACGATTTTGGCGTCGGGGGCGGACAGGGTGGTGTTGCCACGAGCATCGCGGATGAATTTCTTGGTCCGCTTGATCATGCCGTGACGTTTGCCGGCCTGGCCAGCAAGGACCTTACCGGTCGCAGTCACCTTAAAGCGCTTTTTGGCGCTCGACTTTGTCTTCATCTTAGGCATTTCCGTCTCCTTTCGGGGTTCGGTTCGAAACGCGACTCGGCATGCCATCTCGGCCGGTCACGCGATCAGAAGCGCCGTTTACGCAAGTTCGACCATACTGGCAAGGGGGTTTTGGCTGAATCTGCAATTTTAGCAGCCCAGTCAGGCACCGGGGCGACGCAGGCCGCCCCGGTGGTCTATTTAGTGACCGTATTTGCGGATCTCACCGCTTTTCAGTCTTTCACTATATGATGCCAGTTCCTGACGAACGATCTTCATCAGGAAGTAGAGCGCAAAGACGTTCACAACCGCCATCGCAAAGATCGCCGCATCCGAGAAGTCGATAACCGGGCCGAGGTTGGCCGCAGCACCGATCACCACGAAGACGCAGAAGATGATCTTGAACACCAGCTCTTTGGTGTGCCCCTCACCGAACAGATAGGTCCAGGCCTTCAGGCCATAGTAGGACCAGCTGATCATAGTCGAGAAAGCAAAAAGGATCACCGCAATCGCCAGAACATAGGGGAACCAGCTGAACGCGCTGCCAAAGGCGGCAGAGGTCAGGCTGACGCCCGAGTTGCCGTCAACGGTCGCAATAGCGCTTCCTGCTTCGTTCAACATATAGTTGCCGGTCTCGGGGTCGATGATCAGCTGCTGTGTGATGATGATCACCAGCGCGGTCATGGTACAGATCACGACCGTATCGATGAACGGCTCAAGCAGCGAAACAAAGCCTTCTGTGATCGGCTCCTTTGTGCGCACCGCCGAGTGGGCAATCGCAGCAGACCCAACGCCGGCCTCGTTCGAGAACGCGGCCCGTTTGAAGCCCTGGATTAGAGCACCGACCATTCCGCCGGCCACACCAAGACCGGTAAACGCACCGGCAAAGATCTGACCAAAGGCCCAACCGATCATATCCGCATTCATGACGATGATGACCAGAGCCGCCGCGACATACATCACGCCCATAAAGGGCACAACTTTTTCAGTCACTCGCGCGATGGATTTAAGTCCACCGACGATCACCATGAACACGACAACCGCAAAGACCACACCGGTGATCCAACCCGGGTAATTCCCGACGATGCCTGCAATCTGCTGATGCGCCTGATTGGCCTGAAACATGTTGCCCCCGCCCAGCGCTCCAAGAATACAGAAGATCGAGAACACAACCGCCAGGATCTTACCTCCGGGCAGGCCAAGCTCGTCAAAACCCTTGGACATATAGTACATCGGGCCGCCCGAGACGCTGCCGTCTTCGTATTCGTTGCGATACTTTACGCCAAGTGTACATTCGGTGAATTTTGACGCCATGCCCAGAAGACCAGCCAGGATCATCCAGAAGGTCGCCCCGGGGCCACCAATGCCAACAGCAACGGCAACGCCTGCGATATTGCCAAGCCCGACCGTGCCCGACAGGGCAGTGGCCAATGCCTGAAAGTGGCTAACCTCACCAGCATCGTTGGGATCGGAATAGTCGCCTTTGACCAGACTTATCGCGTGGCCGAAAAAGCGCATCTGCACAAAAGCAAAGTACAGAGTAAAGACCGACGCCGCGATAACCAACCACATCACGATCCAGGGAAATCCTGTCCCGGGAATTGGTGCGAATATGAAGCTAACGAATGGCCCAGTGATATCAGCAAAAGCCTGATTGATCTTTTCGTCCAACCCGGGCGCCTCTTGCGCGGCGACGGGGCTGGCCATCAGGGTGGCGGCTGCCAATCCCAGTTGAGATAGTGTTTTCATTCCTGTGCCTCCCTCAATTCACGACCGTGACCGGTACATCGGCATGCATTACAAGGTTTTGCGTTGAGCTGCCGAAGATACGCTTTTTGAGGCCATCCGCGGACGAGCGTCCAACGACAATCTGTACGGCCTTGCTGTCTACCGTGATGGCATTCAGCGTTTCAGCCACATCTCCGTGGCGCACCACTCCGGTCGCGGCGAAACCCGCGGCCTTCAGGGCGTCGACGGCGGGTGCCACCACCCGTGTCGTTGCTAGTTCAATCTCCTCCTCACGCCGCATGTGCCGCTTTGCGTTTTCTTCAGGTGTCTGAAAAGTGTAGGGCGACCATTCAATGACATATGCAACCAGAAGCTCGCATGAACCAATTCTTTCAGCCAAATCTTTGGCGAAGGCGATGGCACGTTCTCCGGATTCTGTCCCGTCCAGTCCTATGACAATTTTTGTTGTCATCTCGTTCCTCCATTTATTGTTCATTTGACCGGGGCCCGTGCCCCCGGCAGGGCAGCCGGAACTTGGAGCATTTATTGTAGACTGCCCTCAAGTCAGTATCAGGAAAAATCACTAGGAAATGGTATTATTTTTGGTCTATTCTCAGTAAATTATCCCATTATGCGCCAAAATTACAGGGAATTTACCTAATGGACAGAGAATTGGACAAGATCGATCAACGCATCCTGCAGGAATTGGAAGCCAATGGCCGCCTGCCAATCGTCGAGCTTGCCATGCGGGTAAACCTGACCAACACCCCGTGCTCAGAGCGTGTAAAACGACTGGAAAGAACCGGCTATATCACCGGATACAGCGCCGTTCTGGACAAGGAGCGGTTGGGTCTCGGGCATATGACGGTTGTGCAGGTTTCCCTGGCTGCAACGTCTGAGAACTCATTGGATAAATTCAACGATGCCGTGCGCGATGTCACCGAAATCGAAAGCTGCCTGATGGTGGCGGGGTCGTTTGATTATCTGTTAACCGTTCGCACACGCGACATCGCCCATTTCCGCCAGACCCTGGGGGAAAAGATCAATAAGCTTCCGGGCATTCACCAGACCAGTTCCTTTACCGTGATGGAAATCGTCAAGGAACCGGTCGGGCAGAATGTCATACCCGCCTGATCAGCCAGGATCCGTGTTATAGATCAGCCTTTCGTCGCAAGGCGCGATCCGCAGGATATTGGTCGTGCCGGGCACGTTGAACGGAACACCAGCGGTGACAACGATCTGATCCGTGTCAGTTGCAAATCCACCAGAACGAGCAGCACGGGCGGCGCTCACGACCGCCCCTTTGAAACGCTCTAGCTCGGGCGTCATTACGCAATGGCAGCCCCAGCTCAGGCATAACCGACGGGCTGTTCCCTTTGCTGGGGTCATTGCAATGATCGGAACTCCGGGGCGTTCGCGCGCGGTCAACAGCGCAGTTGTGCCGCTTTGAGTGAAACAACAGATGGCCTTGATATCCGTTTTCTCGGCAATTTCGCGAGCGGCGGCGACGATGCCGTCGGCCACGGTAGTCCCCTTCGCCGTGCGCGATGCTGCGATAATCTGATCATAAGTGGGGTCGGCTTCGACCTCGATGGCGACCTTGTTCATGGTCTGCACGGCCTCGATCGGATATGAGCCAGCGGCAGATTCCGCACTCAGCATGATGGCATCCGTGCCTTCGTAGATTGCGGTTGCCACATCTGAAACCTCGGCGCGTGTGGGCATCGGGCTTTCGATCATGCTTTCCAGCATCTGTGTGGCCACAATCACCGGCTTGGCGGCGCTACGGCACCGGCGGACCAGACGTTTCTGGATCGGGGGCACCGCGGAAACCGGTAGCTCCACGCCCAGATCTCCGCGCGCAACCATAATGCCGTCAGAGGCATCGAGGATGTCGTCAAACGCTTCAACCGCAGCAGGCTTTTCAATCTTGGACAGGATCGAGGCGCGCCCATCGGCCAGTGCCCGAGCCTCAAAAACATCCTTGGCCCGCTGAACGAAACTCAGCGCCAACCAATCCACACCCAGCTGGCAGACGAATTCCAGATCACCACGATCCTTGGCGGACAACGCGGCCAAGGGCAGCACGACATCCGGCACGTTCACGCCCTTTCGGTTCGAAATTGTCCCGCCGACCTCGACGGTACAATTCGCATGATCCTGGCCGCAATCCTGTACGATCAGGCGAATTTTGCCATCATTGACCAAGAGGCGCGCACCGGGTTCCAGCGCAGCAAAAATCTCGGGATGGGGCAGGCATACGCGGCCTGCGTCGCCCGGGGCCGGATCCAGATCCAACCGAAACACGGCACCCTCGATCAGCTCTTCCGCATCATTGGCAAATACGCCGACACGCAGCTTTGGCCCCTGCAGATCTGCAAGAATGGCGATAGGGCTGTCCAGATCCTTTTCGACCTGACGGATGATCCGGTGCCGCTCGCGGATTTCGTCATGGCTGCCATGGCTCATGTTCAGGCGAAATACGTCGGCTCCGGCTTCGTGCAATGCGCGAATGGTGTCATAGTCATTGGACGCCGGCCCCAGCGTCGCCACGATTTTCACATTTCTCAGGCGTCGCATTGACCTTGTTCTCCTCAAATCATGTCCTGAATTTGCGCGAATGTTACCGCAAACATCGACTCTGCCCGCTTATTGCGCAATTCCCTTTCCGAAGCAACTGTCCTAAACCTGCCGGAAACAACATGACAGGCTTATGACGTATTCTCCGTTTTTTATCCATGGCGCGGATCGCCCTTCCCGCTGGCTGATCACATGTGACCACGCGACCAATACTGTTCCACCGGGAATCAATGGTGGGGATCTTGGCTTGCCGCGTGAGGATATGGAGCGCCACATTGCCTATGACGTGGGCGCCTATGAAGTATCGAAACATCTGGGTGAAATTCTGAACGCGCCTGTGATCGCGGCGAATTTCTCGCGCCTTGTGATCGATCCGAACCGAGGCGAGGACGACCCGACTCTTGTGATGAAACTGTATGATGGGTCAATCATTCCCGGCAACCGTAACGCCGATGCGGATGAGCGCGAGCGGCGTCTGAACATGTGTTACCGCCCTTACCATAGGGCATTGGCTGAGCTGGCCGCACTGCCCCATGCGGTGATCGTGTCGATGCATTCCTTCACCCGGCAGTTGCGTGGACGCGAACCGCGTCCCTGGCATGTCGGTGTGCTGCACACTCCGGATGAGCGTTTTTCGCGCCCACTGATCCACCGGTTGCAGGCTGAAAAGGACCTATGTGTTGGCGTCAATGAACCCTATACTGGCGTTCTGCCGGGCGATGCGATCGACAAGCATTGCACTGCATTTGGCCGCCCTAATGCGTTAATCGAACTGCGCAATGACCTGATCGCCGACCACGCGGGGCAGCGCGCATGGGCCGAACGTCTGGGAATTGTCCTGGAAGACGCCCTTTCGCAAAGCGAATTGTGACTTTTGGTGGCTGAGAGCCTGCGCACCATTGAGCGACCACGCCCGAAACCCCATATATCAGGCGAAAGGAGGCGATCATGACGCAAGAGCTTTTGACATCTGTTTTCGGCTGGATGGCGGTGATCAACCTTGCTGTGTTACTATTTTCGACCCTGATGGTCGTGCTGATGCAGGATTGGGCGGCTGGCATCCATAGTCGGATGTTCCAAATGGACCGCGCGGATGTGAAACGTGCGTATTTCAGGTATCTGGCCAATTACAAAATTCTGGTGCTTATCTTTTCCATCGTGCCCTGGCTGGCGTTGAAACTGGCCTAGCGCACTGAGGTGTTGCTGATGATTGAAACGGCCCGCTTTGGTTGTTAGGTCATCTTGAACATATTGGGCAAGCATCCGGAGCGAGAACATGGACCAGAAAACTGAAACCGAACTTCAGGCCGCCGCATTCCGCAGGTTGCAGCAGCACCTGATGGAAGACAGGACCGATGTTCAGAACATCGACATGATGAACCTGGCCGGATTTTGCCGCAACTGCCTGTCGCGCTGGTATCAGGAAGCGGCCAATGAACAGGGCATTGAGATGGACAAGGACGAAGCCCGCCAGATCTTTTACGGGATGACCATGAGCGAATGGAAAGCCAAGTATCAGACCGAAGCCAGTCCTGAAAAGCAGGCGGCTTTTGAAGTCTCATTCGAAGAAAATGTCGGCAAAAAGAGCTGAACGTGAAAATAGAAAGGCCCACCATTTCGGCGGGCCTTTTCTCAGTGAGGCGGCTGTCAACAAAGGTTTCACGGCGTCCGCTACATTCGCTTCTTACGGTTGTTCCGATCCGAAAGCGACTGGCGCGGCGAATTGCGCAAATGCCCAGCTTTACCTCAGCGCTCCTAAGATTTTGCCTTTAAGGCCTGCGCCCGACATTTACGCTTTCTCCGAATTAAGGGATGGTTCTTCTGCTGACTTTCAGTGCAAGAAAGGATGTCTTTGCTCTTTCTGACGGGTATGAAACGTGTTGAAACTGATCAAGAATGCGCGGCTCTATACGCCTGAGCCTGTTGGTTTAGGCCATATTCTCACCGCGGGTGAACGCATTATTTACCTCGGTAGCACTCAACCCGAACTGCCGGATCCGCTTCAGGCTGAAGTCGTTGACGTCGAAGGTGCATCGGTTGTTCCGGGTTTGATCGACGGACATGCACATATCACGGGTGGTGGCGGTGAAACCGGGCCAGCCAGCCGGGTGCCGCCGATGGTCCTGTCCTCGTTCACCCGTGCCGGGGTCACGTCGGTTGTGGGGGTATTGGGGACGGACGATCTGACCCGCAACACGCAGACGTTGGTGCAGCAGGCCTATGGGCTGCGGGAGGAGGGGCTTTCGGCTTGGTGTCACACTGGTGGCTATCACGTCCCTCTGACCACCCTGACCGGTTCCGCCCGGGGTGATATCGTATTCCTTGATCCGGTTATCGGTGTTGGGGAACTGGCGATCAGTGATCACCGGTCAAGCCAACCGACACTGGACGAGTTTCTGCGGATCGCAAGTGAGGCGCATGTCGCGGGCCTGATGACCGGCAAGGCAGGGATCGTGCATTGCCATATGGGCGACGGCGACAGGGGCCTGTCGATGTTGGAACAGGCTATCGCGACCTGCGAAATCCCCGCACGCGTCTTCAATCCAACTCATGTCAATCGCAACAAACCCCTCTTTGAACAGGCTGTCGCGTTGGCGCGGCACGGATGTTACATCGACGCGACCGCATTCCCCTGCGAGCATATCGAGCCGGGCATATCAGCCGCCGAGGCCTATATCCAATTTCGCGATCTGGGTGGTCGTGCGGACCGTTTCACCATCAGCTCTGATGGGGGTGGCTGCCTGCCGGCCTTTGACCGTGAGGGCAATCTGACACGGTTTGGTGTGGGGTTGTCCGACACTCTGCCAGAAACGCTGCGCGAGCTGACCGACAAAGGAATGCCCCTGTCAGATGCGCTGGCCCCGCTAACGTCAAATGTCGCCGATCTGCTCAAGCTGCACCGAAAAGGCCGTTTGAACGTAGGTATGGACGCCGATCTGGTGGTTCTTGACGAAAACACCGCTGTGCGGCATTTGATGGCCCGGGGGGAATGGCATGTCCGCGATGGCCAGATAGCCCGGCGCGGCATGTATGAACAGATTTGAACGTCCGCGCGGTCCCCGGTGGCTGCCCGCTATAGCTCCGGAAGGTAGTTAAGATATGTGCCCTGCACCCATTGATGCAGAGACCCCGCGCGGGTTCATCATCCCGATCGGCGGTGGCGAAGACCGCGTCAAGGAAATGCAGATTCACCGCAAATTCGTGGAGCTGTCCGGCGGCGGCGATGCCGATATTGTCGTGATCCCGACAGCCTCGATGCTGGAAGAAACAGGGCCGGATTATAACCGCATTTTCTCTGAGCTTGGAGCGGGTCAGGTTGAGTTCCTGCCCATCTCGCGTCGCGCCGATTGCGACAATCCCGACTATGCCGAGATGTTGGACCGCGCCACCGGGATATTCATGACCGGCGGGAACCAGCTGCGCTTGTCGGCGATTCTGGGTGGCACGCTTGTTGCTCAGAAAATCCGGCGCCGGAATGCGGCGGGGATACCGATTGCGGGAACCTCAGCCGGGGCGTCGGTCATGTCCGAGCATATGGTTGCAGGCGGCAGCAGCAATTCCGCCCCAGCCGAAGGCAATATCACTCTGGCCCCGGGCATGGGTTTGACCAATGCAGTCATCATTGACCAGCATTTCACGCAGCGTAACCGCCTGGGGCGCCTGTTAACCGCCTCATCTTTCAACCCTTTCCTGATCGGGTTGGGCGTTGACGAAGACACGGCGGCCTTCATTGGGCCCGATAACGTCCTTGAGGTAGTGGGCAGCGGAACGGTCACTGTGGTGGATGCCAGCCATCTGACGCATTCATCGATGTGGGATGCCCGCCGCGGAGAGGCGTTGAGCCTTCTGGGACTTCGGCTTGACGTTCTGGGCGAAGGGTGCCGTTATGATCTGACGGCTCGCCAGGCGTTTCCGCCGGATGAGCATATGGCGTTCTGTACATTGCCGGACCTGTCCGGGGACGAGGGCGCCGGCGGGGGAAAATAAAAACTAACCAACAGGGTGCCTCATGAAAATAATTTCGACCAACGTCTTTGTCGGCCCGAATGTTTGGGCAAGTTTTCCGGTTATTCGCCACGTTATCGATCTGGGTATTCTGGAAGAATGGCCTTCGGCAAAAATTGGTTCGGAATTTATCGACGCTCTGGTCGCGGCACTGCCCGGTTTGGCAGAACATGGCTGTTCCTATCGCGAACCCGGCGGGTTCATCCGCCGCCTGCGCGAAGATGAGGGCACATGGCTGGGTCATGTGCTGGAACATTGCGCTATCGAGGTTCAAAACGTAGCCGGTACGGATGTGACTTTTGGCCGAACGCGCGGCACTGGCGAACCCGGCCAGTACAACATGGTCTATGAATACCGCCAGCGCGATGTCGGACTGGATGCGGGCAAGCTGGCGATGCGTCTGCTAATGCATCTGTTGCCACACTCCCTCAAGGACCAGGTGGATTACGATTTTGATCCGGATTTCAACTGGGATGATGAGTTACGCAGCTTTGTGCTGCGGGCGCAGCGCAAAGAATTTGGCCCCTCGACCGGCTCGTTGGTCAAGGCGGCACAAGAGCGGGACATTCCGTGGATCAGGCTGAACTCTGGCTCGCTGGTGCAGTTCGGACACGGGAAGTATCAGAAACGCATCCAGGCTACCATCACTTCTGAGACCAAACATATCTCGGTCGAGATTTCCTGCGACAAGGAAGATACCCACAATCTGCTGAACGATCTGGGCCTGCCGGTACCACAGCAGCGCATGGTCTATTCGGCACGCGAGGCGGCAAAAGCAGCTGGGCGTATCGGGTTTCCTGTCGTCGTCAAGCCGCTTGACGCCAATCATGGACGCGGTGTTTCGATCAATCTGAATTCGGAGTCCGAGGTCGAGGCCGGTTTTGCCGAAGCCAAGGAACATTCTCGCAGCAGGGCCATTCTGGTGGAAAGCTTCATCACCGGTTTTGACCACCGAATGTTGGTTGTGAACAACAAACTGGTTGCGGTGGCCAAGCGTGTCCCCGGACATGTCGTTGGAGACGGCACACACACGATTGCCGAACTGGTTGACATCGTGAACCAGGATCCACGCCGTGGCATCGGGCACGAGAAAGTGCTGACAATGCTGGAAATCGACAATCAGGCCAAACGCTTGATGGAGAATGCGCGCGTGACCGAAGAAACCGTGCTGCCGGAAGGCGAGATATTCTATCTTCGTTCAACGGCAAATCTGTCGACGGGGGGGACAGCGATTGATCTGACGGATGTGGTGCATCCTGACAATCGTGACATGGCCGAACGCGCCATAATGGCGGTTGGATTGGATGTGGGAGGTGTGGATTTTCTGATCGACGACATCACCAAATCCTACAAGGATATTGGCGGTGCTATCGTCGAGGTGAACGCAGCCCCTGGCTTTCGGATGCACGTGGCGCCGTCCGAAGGTCAGCCCCGCGACGTGGCGGGCAGAGTGATCGACATGTTGTTCCCTGCCACCGAAAAAACCCGTATCCCGATTGCGGCGATCACAGGCACCAACGGCAAGACGACGACCTCGCGTATGCTGGGGCATATTATGAAAACCAGCAGCAAGACCGTTGGCATGACCTCGACCGATGGCGTTTATGTGGACGGTAAACTAAGCGTTAAGGGCGACATGACGGGACCGAAATCCGCGCAGATCGTCCTGCGTGATCCGGCGGTCGATTTTGCAGTGATGGAAACCGCACGCGGCGGGCTTGTGCGGTCCGGTTTGGGCTATCAGCGGTCGAACGTGGCGGCGTGTCTGAATGTCTCGGCCGATCATCTGGGTCTCGGCGGCATAAACACGGTCGAGGAGCTGGCCGTTGTCAAGCGCGTGGTGGTTGAAAGCGCTGTGGATACTGCAGTGCTGAATGCCGATGACATCAACTGTCTGAAAATGGCCGACTACGCTCAAGCGGATCAGATTTTCTATGTCACGACCAATCCAGCGCACAGTCTGGTCAAGGAACATATCAAGGCCGGCGGCAAGGCTATCGTGCTTGAAAAAGGCATGAATGGTGACATGCTGACCATCTATGACAACGGGCTTCATATCCCGGTGTTGTGGTCGCATCTGATCCCGGCGACGTTGGAAGGCAAGGCAATTTTCAACGTCCAGAATGCGATGTTTGCCGCTGCGATGGCCTATAGTTTCGGCGTGGATCTGGATAATATCCGTCATGGGCTGCGCACCTTCGACACCAGCTATTTCCAGGCACCTGGACGGATGAATGTCTATGACGAACATCCCTTCAAGGTGATCCTCGATTATGGCCATAACCCCGCCGCGCTGAAAGCGATGGCGGCGCTGGCCGATCAGTTAGAGATCAAGGGCCGCAGGCTGTGCGTGGTAGCGATGCCTGGCGACCGGCGCGACGAAGATATTGTCGATGGGGCCGCCGCCCTGGCCGGACATTTTGATCATTTCATCTGCAAGGCAGATGACCGCCGTCGCGGACGCGGGCATGACGAGGTGCCGCAGATGATGCGTCAAGCCCTGATCGACAACGGAGTGGATGCCGCAGCCATCACGGTCATCCCCGACGAGGTCGAAGCGGTCAGTGCCGCGTTGGAACAGGCCGGACAGGGCGATCTGTTGGTGATCTTTGGTGATGACACAACGCGCTGCTGGAAACAGATCATCTATTTCAATTCTGATGGCGAAGAACCCGAGGTCGCACCTGTGGCAGCCCCCGCCGAAACCTCGTTCGAAGATATGTTCGAAGGCGACCAGAACCTGATCCGGGATGAGCGTGGCGTGCGTCTGGCCCGTGAAATCAGCGAAGACGCGGATTGAGCGGAGGCACCGGAATGGACCGGATCGAAGAGCTTGAGACCGCGCTGACAATAGAAAGCGCGACCGTTGACCATATTCAGGTGGATGACGCCCGGCGTCTGACCGGGCCGGGCCTGCTATGGAACCGACCGGGCGCGGTGATGGATGTTTTCTTCACTGATATCGACGCGACGCAGATCACCGACTTGTGGGAGAAGCATGCGCGCCGGGTTCTGGACGCATTGGGCTGGCAGGGACAGGGTCTGATCCACCGTACCTTTACGGGCGGCGTCAATCTGGCGATCTCGACACCGATGGATCAGCTCTATTCTGGGATATTCGCAGCGCAAACCGCCTGGCATTTCTGTGCTGCAGAACTGCTGGCATCCGAGCCCGGAGATTTCGATCAGATGGTTGCGGATGTCAAAGGCGTCATGGAAATGGAAGCCAATCCTGCGCTGATCGCCTTGATCGCAGCGGCTGAGGCGCATGGCGTGGATATCCTTTGCGATGATGACGAGGTGTCGATCGGGCATGGCACAGGCAGTCAGACTTGGCCTGTTGATGGGCTGCCCACCCCGGGTGAGGTGGACTGGTCTGCGCTGCATGATATCCCGGTCGCGTTCATCACTGGAACCAACGGCAAGACCACTACGACCCGGCTGCTTGAGGCTATCGCGCGCGCTTCGGGCAAGGTCGCCGGGCTAACCTCGACCGAGTTTGTCCGCGTGGGCGATGATATACTGGACCGTGGCGATTACTCGGGCCCCGGCGGCGGGCGGATGTTGCTGCGCGATAAAAGGCTGGAGGTTGCCTGTCTTGAAGTCGCCCGTGGGGGCATCCTGCGCCGGGGTCTGCCGACCCGCGCCGCCACGGCGGCGGCTGTCACCAATGTGGCCAACGACCATCTGGGCCAATACGGGGTCAACACGGTGCCGGAACTGGCCCAGGCCAAATTCGCCGTACATCGAACATTGGCCGAAGGGGGCGTGCTGGTTCTGAATGCCGATGATGACTTTGTCCGTGCCGAGGCGGAGAGTACCTCGGCGAATATCTGGTGGTTTTCGCTGGACGCGCAGAACGACCTGATCCGCCAGGCGCGCGATGCAGACAGGTGCTGCGCCTATGTGCGGCAGGGTGATATCGTGTTTTTCGACGGTGCGGCGGAACAGGTGGTGATTGCAGTTTCCGATGTTCCCCTGACCATGGGCGGCGCTGCGAAATACAATATCCTGAACGCGCTAGCGGCCTTGTGCCTGGCTTTGGCGCTGGACTTGCCCGTTCAGGCGGCTCGGGATGGATTGGCCGGGTTCAAACCAGACGCCAAGGATAATCCAGGCCGTTGCAACGAGTTCCGATACAACGGGGCACGGGTCTTTGTGGATTTTGCACATAACCCGCATTCGATTTCCGCCGTTTGCGATGCGCTGTCGAGCTTGCCAGCAAAACGGCGTTTCATCATGCTCAGCCATGCGGGGGACAGATCGGATCAGGATATCCGGGACGTAACCGCGACAGCGCTGAATTTCCAACCTAACGTGGTCGTCGCAACCGAGCTGGAAGGATATCTAAGAGGCCGCGATTCGGGGGAAATTTCTGATCTGATCGAAAAGACAGCGTTGGAACATGGGTATGGTGCAGAACAAATACTCAGAGCCGCTTCGCCCACACAAGCCGCATCAATGATACTTGAAAAGCTACAACCGGATGATATCGCTTTGTTGCTGGTTCTGTCCGATCGTGACGCTGTTCTCGCTATGCTCGACGGGTAAGAACAGAGGCGCGTGTCGGGATCACAGAGAGGGCGTGTTAGGAAATGAGTTTTTGGGCGGTCGGCAGTCCACATTCGACGCCCTCACCCAGTGTCAATACGGCCCTGTCGGACCTTCGTCCCTATCGTATATCCGCCTCATCCTCGGATTTTTTGTTTTGCGCATTGCATCATACCGTCCCGCAATTCGAGGCCGAGTAAGCTGGTGCGACGCCGTTCAAAGGGCATTGAGCCTCTGAGCCTCTGAGCATTGGCCGTCGGGGCAGGTATGATACCTGCCCTCAACTTGCTCGTGGCTGCTGAAACGGGCTCTAGCTGCCGGCAGAGACGCGCGACGAACCCTGCGGGATCACCTCGTATCCAGGCTCTTCTGGTTCGTCATCCGCCATTTCCGCAGGGAAGCCGGGGGCAAGGATGGAAAGACCGGTGGCGTCCTCTAACCGGCGGATAATGTTGGGCGATAGCTCGCGATCGCCATAGCGTGCAATGCCGTCGTCAAAAATCTGGCAAATCAAGGGTGAGACTTCCAGCGGCACATTGTTTCGTTCGGCAATACTCTGGAACAGGCCCACATCTTTTTTCACCAGATCCATGGTGAATGAGATATCGCGCGAACCGTTCAGGATTACCTGGCTTTCGGTAACATGGGAAAAGCTGTTACCGGACGAAATTTTGATCGCCTCGTAGGCTGTGTTCAGGTCCATACCTGCAGCCTTCGCCGTCACCAACGCTTCGGCATTGGCGACCAGATGGACGGTGGCCAGATAATTGGTAAGTACCTTGAGCATCGAGGCGCTGCCAAGTTCACCGGTATGCAGGATACGGCGTCCCATTGTCTTCAGCAACGGCAGAACTCGCTCGAACGTTGAGCGGTCACAGCCCGCAAAGATCGAGATATTACCAGTGTCGGCGCGGTGGCAACCGCCAGATACCGGGCAATCGACTGCGGCACCACCGGCGGCGATGACGATACCGCCAAGGCGTTCGGCTTCGGCTTGGTCAGTGGTAGACATCTCCAGCCAGATCTTGCCTTCTTTCACCTCTGGCAGCATCTCCTGCATGACAGCGTCCGATGCGGTAGGCGAGGGTAGGCAGGTGATGACGACATCGCAATCACGCATCAATGCTGCGGCATTTTCCGCCAACTTGGCACCCTTGTCCGCCGCCGCTGCCATCAGGTCGCGGTTTAGATCAAGAACCGTCAGGTCGATTCCGTTCCGCAACAGGCTGCCTGAAAGCTTTCCGCCGACATTACCAAGTCCAATGAACCCTACTTTCATCTTCTATTCCTTCCGAGTGTACGAAAAATCCAAACAAACAGATCCGCTAGGTGAGCGGTCGATAAGCGATTCCCGAGAACAAGGTGCCACCGACCCCTTTGTCTGATAAACGACGTTGGAACCTGCAATAACGCCAGGACCGGCCGCGTTTGCCACGAAGTCGAAGCCAAGCGCCGGATTGGCCACGAATGTGGCAATCCTGACTTTCGTCGATGAGACGTCTGGTTTGATCAAGTCCAGATTTCCTGTTCGGATTTGAGACAATTCAAAAACTTGTATCGCGACCTGAGCTGCAAGTGAAAATGATAAAACAGGCTATCTACCACAAAAACTATTTGTCGCTAGATTAGATCAAACCCAATACCCATAGTTGGTTATGCAGCTTCGAGGCAGCGGCCCGGCATTTGAACGTTTCGCATATCGATGTCGACCTGTTCAAAGCTTGGCTGCGTGGACAGTTAGCCACGGCTTAGGTTCTGGACCTGTTAATTTGGTTGCCGTCATCCCGCCTGCGTGATTCATACCCGTGAGTTTCAGGGGTATAACA
>NZ_JBXWPF010000005.1:0-218738 GCF_059611265.1 Ruegeria sp. CDSA241 | reverse complement strand
GTGGCCCGTTCGTCTATCGGTTAGGACGCCAGGTTTTCAACCTGGAAAGAGGGGTTCGATTCCCCTACGGGCTACCATTTCTTCACACACCGAACTTTTCCTGACACAGGGCCTGCACCTGTCCCCAGACAGATTTGAATTCCGGCGTGTTTTCGGCGGCATAGTGGAAGTTCTTCATCAATCCCGTAAGCTGAGTGAAGACCTGGCGCACCTCGGCCTTGTCGGTGAACTGCGCGGTGGATTGAGTGACGCCATAGACCAGTTTGAACGTCATCTTCTGACGCTCTAGCGGAACCGACGCATCCACCGGGTCAAAGGCATCCTGCTGCAGATAGACCATGTCGACAAACAGCGCCTTTTGCTGAGTCACAAAATCCTCGATCGTGACCCCTTCCTCGCCGGTCACCTGCATCATCTGGTCAACCTGCTCACCCCTTTCGATCAATGCCAGCAAGTCGCGTACTTTGCCCGTCCATCCGGCCTCGGCGTTGGTGTCGTACCAGTCCGAGAGCTGTTCCAGATAACGCGACCAGCTGAGCATCGGATCGACCGCGGGATAGAACCGCTTGTAGGCGCGTTCGGACGACAGGCCGAGGAAACACTTCACCGTGGACAGCGTCGATTGCGTGACCGGTTCATCAAAGTTGCCACCTGCGGGTGAGACGGTCCCGATCAGGGTCAGGCTGCCGGTGTCCCCATCATTGGTCTTCATCGCTCCGGCGCGTTCGTACAACCCCTTGATCGAGCTTTCGAGATAGGCGGGAAAGCCCTCTTCCCCCGGAATTTCTTCGAGCTTGCCGGAGGTCTCGCGCATGGCCTGAGCCCAGCGGCTGGTACTGTCCGCAATCAGCAGCACGTCGTACCCCATCTGGCGGTAATATTCACCCAGGGTGATCCCGGTGAATATAGACGCCTCGCGCGCGGCTACGGGCATCGAGGAGGTGTTGCAGATGATGATCGTCCGGTCCATCAGACTGCCGCCAGTGGTCGGGTCGGTCATCTTCGGGAATTCCGCAATCGTCTCGACAACCTCACCCGCGCGTTCACCACAGGCCACCACGATCACGATGTCCACCTTGGCGTTGCGTGCAATCAGGTTCTGCAGCACCGTCTTGCCTGCGCCGAACGGACCGGGAATACAGGCCGTCCCACCGCGGGCTATCGGAAAGAACGTGTCGATCAGGCGCTGAGAGGTCAGGACAGGTTCGGTTGGATAGAGCCGCTCGGACAAGGTGCGTTTCAGAACGTTTTCCGGCAAAGCCCGCCGTACCGGCCATTTCTGCGACAGGGTCAGCGTGTGCTCACCCCCCTGTGCATCTTCAAGCCGCGCGACGATATCATGGATCATGGCCGCACCCTTCTGAACCCAAATGACTTTGTAGTCCCCAACCCAATTAAAGGGCAGCATGATCTTATGGGTGAAATGCCCCTCGGGCACCGCCCCGATGCTGTCGCCTGCTGTGACCGTGTCGCCCACCTTGACCGATGGGGTAAACGACCACTTTGCCTGAGTGTCCAGCGGCGCAACGTCCGCCCCACGCGGCAGAAAGATTCCGAATTCTGCCGCCACTTTGGCCAAAGGCGACTGCAAGCCGTCAAACACCTGCCCCAACAGCCCAGGACCAAGTTCGACCGAGAGCAGCTGCCCGGATTGTTCGACCGGGTCGCCCACGGCGACGCCATCAGTGCTTTCGTAAACCTGCACATCGGCAGTGTCGCCCCGCACCCGTAACACTTCGGCTTTCAGACGTTCCTGACGTCCACCGGGGCCGGGCCGCGTGGGCAGAATGAAAACGACCTCATTCTTGACCAGCTGTCCGGGATGGCCTGTGGCATCAGGGTTCGCCTGAATTTGTACCAGCCCTTCCTGTACCGAGACGACGCGGGCAGTAGAGGTCTGCGTGGCGGAGGTTGGGGCTGTCATGCGCTTACTCCCTCAAAATCCAAGTCGATCGCACTTGCCATGGCGTGTTGCGCCAGTTTCTCAAAGCGCGTTGCCGCGTCACGCGCATTGCTTTGCGCCCAGCGATCAAAAATATTCCAGATCAGAACATAAATCGCCACGGCTTCGAAATCGAACAGATGGCGCGCGGCGTAGCGTTTCAGTTGCATATGGCTGACCGACAAAAGCAACCGTTCAAGCCCCAGGGGGTCATCGACATCCAGCAAGTGTTTGGCTTCTTTGATCCAGGGCATTGGGGTTTCCAGCCGAAAGGCAGGGTCGCCCCAGTTGGCTGGAATGTGTCGGCTCCAGCGTCCAATGCCATAGACGCCACTAGGTGCAGCACCCCCCTGTTTGCGCAGGCGCAGCGCGGCAACCGCAGTCCTCAAATCCATCCGTTCCATGAACAGCTTGCGCAAGGTCGGTTGTGGAATGTGCCGGAGCGCTTCTTTGCATCGCTCAATGGTCTGTGCATCCGAGACGTTCATATCATAGTTGTTCCAGTTCAGAGCGTGTTCCATTACCTCCAGAACCCGCGCATCCGCTGGTGTCAGCACCCGCAATCGCCGGTCCAGCCTGAGCCGCGACAGCGGAGGTTGTTTGGCGATGAACAACCGTTCCGAGCCCGGCAGGCTGCTGATCAGCGCGATATAGGCGTCAGGGTCCGACATGTTACCGGATCACACCTTCCAAAACGGCACGAAAGCGCGGCTGCAAATGTTCCATCAACAACGAGGCGACGGCCTTATCGGTCAGATCCAGAACAACCCCCTGTTCATCAGCCCGGATGCGGATGCCATTCTGGGTGTCATCCGCGCTGTGCAGCTCAACCTGTTCCTTCAGCATTTCAGCCGTCAGTCCCAGAACGTAACGCGTCAGCTTTCCCGACTGAATATCATCGGCGTTCTGTTTGATGTCATCCTGAGTGGCGACCCTGGGAGGCAGTATGACCTGCGCGGGCCCTTCCAGTCTGGCGTCTGACGCGGCGCGACCGACGACTTCAAGGATCATTTGTTTCAGCAGTTCAGGATCAGTCATTTCTTGGGTGACCAGCCGTTCAACATCCTTGCGGAATCGATCTGTCAGACCGGCCTTCATTGTAAGCACCGCATCACGCATCGCTGTATTCAGCGCCTCTTCTCCGGCTGTGCGATAATTATCCGCCTCGGCACGGGCCTTTTTCCGATACTCATCTACGTCGCGCTTGGCATCGGCAAGAATTTTGGCCGCCTCGGCTTTGGCTTCAGCGCGCAGCTTGTCTGCATCGGCCTGACCGGCAGCCACACCATCGCTGCGCAGCTTGTCGATCAGCGCATCCACCCCATGCGAAATAATCCCGTCCTGTGCCATCAGCTAATCCCCGCGCTGATGACCAAAGCAAAGACAAAGGCAAATACGCCAAAGCCCTCAATGATTGCAGCCGGCGCAAGTGCCAGGCCAAAAATCTCGGGCTTTTCCTTGGTTGCGTTGATCGCTGCAGCACAGGCCCTTCCCTGCCAGATGCCGCAATACATCAGGGCGATGCCCGACAGGATACCGATCCCGAACAGCCCGCCTGCATTTTCAGGCGTCACATCGCGGTTCAGCGTGAACATGATGACGATGCCGTAGATCACCATGGTCGAGGGAAAGGCCGACACGCCGATAAACCGGCCATACCCGCCTTCGGTTTCCGTCATCGCTCCGATACTGGCCTGTCCAGCAATGGAACAGCCAATCGCGCTTGCTGCGGCGCCCAGCGCCATGGGGGCATAGATTCCCAACCAGCCCAATGTAAGTACAAGCTCATTCATTCCTGAACCTCCTTGCGGGCGAACGGGCGAAAGACGATGCCTTCATCCGGCAGACCCCATTTAAAGAATTCGATGTAATTGAGACGTAATCCGTGAACGACGCCACTCATCATGGCGAGCGCGAAATTAAGGATGTGCCCGGCGATCAGGATCAGCACGCCAAACAGAAGGCCCAGCCCTTTCAGAGACTGCATCACCGAGACCGCCAATTCGTTGAACGTAATCGCCAGTGAGGCCGAGGCCAGTCCCAGTGCAAACAGGCGCATATAGCTAAGCACATCTCCAAAGGCGCCCATCGCCCCGGCCAGCCCCTGCACTCCTTCTATAAGGCGCCAAAGCCAGTCTGACGGTTTGGCAATCTCGCGCTCGCTGGTGAACAGAAGGATCGCCAAAGCGCCTGCGATCATAATCGCAGCACCCGGTGCTGTGGGTCCGCCTTTCATATAGCTCAGCCACAGTATGAACCCGCCGATCAACACCGCGATCCAGCCAAGATTGGCAACGGAACTGCGCCGCCCCCAAGACGCGCGTGCTGCAAGCGCATTCGCCAATATCAGGTGCAGAACGCCGACCACGATTGAAATCATCATCATCGAGTCGAAATTGTTCAGGTCCAACAGCTTGAGTTTCCCCCAGATCGTGCTCGAGGCCGGGGAAGCGCCAAAATAGCTTCCAACCAAAATCCCGTACAGGAACGTCGCGCCCGAAATGATCAGACCATAAAGCCGCCACGATCTTTTCGCTGGTGTATTGTCGAGACGTTTCCAGAAGGCCAACAGCCCCAGCAGGATAACCAGGCCATAGCCGGCATCCGCAACGATCATCGCAAAGAAGATCGCGAACGAGACGGACACGATTATGCTGGGGTCCCATTCTCGGTACCCAGGAACCTGATAGAACAGGGCAAGGTCTACCGCTGCACTGCGATTTTCCGGCTGCTCAAGCAGCGTCGGAGGTATCTCGTTCGGGCCCGGGTCTTCGATCAAAACAGCGGCGTTCTGCGAATTGGCCATGTCCAGGACAGCCTCGACCTGATCGCTGGGCACCCAACCCTGCAGGGCAAACACTTCGCCTTCGTCGCGGACCTTTTGCGTGGCATGGGCCAGTTCGGCTGCGCTTTCGGCGGCGGCAAGATTACGCCGCATCAACGTCAGAAAACGGGTCTGCCCGATACGCTCGGCTTCCAGCGCCTCAATGGCGATTTCGGCCTCTTCCAGCTGAGCTTCAAGCTCGTGAATGGGCAACGAACCCGTATGGGTGCGCGGCACTGGAAGGATGTCGTCTTCGGGATCTTCCGGGGCGATCAGAACGGCGTAGAGAAACCGGTGATCCTCTTGCAGGATGGCCCAGGGCAACTGAAGCTCCGCCAGTGCCTCACGGTGTTTTAGCGGCAGTTGATAGAACCAAAGCCGGTTGCCTGCCAACACATCACTCGGCGGAAAATCCAGATCTCCCCACGGGCGCACCTGAGCGATCCGGTGGGCCAAAAAATCCCGGTGGTCGGTCATATCCCTTATGCGCTGCATCAAGTCCAGGACTTCACCGACGAACTGGTCCATATCAAAACCAGAATCGCGCCGAACCTGACGGCGCGTTTCCGACGATTCCTTCAAAAACCGCAATGCTTTATACGCATCTCGGGCTCCACGCTCGTTGATCCGCTCTGGCTCTGCCGGCGGCGGTGCCAAAGGTAAAACATGCATGCATCCCAATGTCTGCAGCGCGCCCAGAGTGTCCCCCTTGTTCGCGGCGCGGCCGACCAAAGACAGTTTTTTCAGCCTTGCAACACTCATGCCGCAACCTCCTTCGCATGTTTGCGTTTGGAGATTTTCGAGCGCACAACGGATTGCATCTGTTCATCGCTCAGATAGATGCGGATTTTCTTGATGTTGGCCCTGGCGCGCGGGATCAACACTTTCTCGAACAGATTGACGCGCTGGGTGATCGTGGCCACTGATTTGTCAAAAATCCTGACCCTTTCTTCGGCCACTTTCACGCGCAATCGAGCTTCGATCATGTCATGCAACAAACGCGCCACTGCATCCACCCAATGTGGCTTGGCCAAAAGGGAATACGGACGTACCGCGACCTCGATCCGGTCCAGATCGGGCATGGTAACGCCAACCACGTTGACCTTCTTCAGCCGGTAATCCTTTAGTTCGACCAACCCTTCCAGGTCGACACCTTGTTGCGCCAGCATGGGCAGCTTTTCCCCGACCTGCTGTGCCAAGCGCGTCACCTCCTCCTGCAGGTACTGCACATTTTTACGTGCCTTGGCCCGTTCAGCCATCAGTTGCTGACGCTTCAGGTCCAGAGACGGCAAGAACCGCTCATAGCTTTTCAGCTGCGTCTGCTCGCGTGCAAGCGACGATTTATTCAGCTGCAACCGCGCCATGTGCATCCTTTGGGAAGTATTTGTCGATCAGATCCTGCTTCATCAGCAACTGCTCGGGGGCAAAGCATTCAGCTAGTGTCTTCCATCCCAGATCTAGCGCATCCTCCAGCGGGATCGAGACGTTGATGTCCATAAAGCGTTTACGGAACAAAGCGCCGAATTTCAGCAACTGGTTGTCATAATCCGATAGGTCAAACGCCATGGCCTGTTTCTGCGCAGCATCTCGGCTTTCGGAATAGAACCGGATCATCGTGTTCATGATCTGGCCGTGGTCTTCGCGTGTGGTTTTGCCGATTACATTCTGCTTGAGGCGCGACAAACTGCCGAACGGGTCGATCACCCCGGAATGCAGGTAAAACTGGCCTTCAGTGATATACCCGGTGTTGTCCGGGACCGGATGGGTCACGTCATTCCCGGGCATGGTTGTGACAGTCAGCACAGTAACCGATCCACCCTTGGCATAGTCGCAAGCTTTCTCATACCGTCGTGCCAGTTGCGAGTAGAGATCGCCCATATATCCACGCTGCGATGGGACGCGTTCCTGACTGATCCCAACCTCTTTCATCGCATCGGCATAGGCGGTCATATCCGTCAGCAGGACCAGAACACGCTTGCCCTCTTCCACAGCGAATTTCTCGGCAACGGCCAGCGCCATATCCGGCACCAGCAGGCGTTCGACCAACGGGTCCATGGCCTGATTGACGAACATCACGGTCCGCGAGAACACGCCCGCATCCTCGAACGAGGTTCTGAACGTGTGGTAGTCGTCAAAAATCAGCCCTAGCCCGCCAAACACAACAATATCCGCATCCGCCTGAATGCCGATGCGGCTGAGAAACGCGTTGAACGGCTCGCCGGATACCGAAAAAATTGGGATCTTCTGGCTTTCGACCAGTGTATTGAACACGTCGATCATCGGCACATCCGTGCGAATCATCTTGTTGGGAACCGACCGCTCAACCGGGTTCACCGTCGGTCCCCCAATGTCGATGCGCGGTTCGGCAGACAAGTCCGGACCGCCGTCAATCGCCTCGCCTGCGCCGTCAAACACCCGGCCCAGAATATTGGCCGAATACGGGGTTTGCATCGGATGACCAAGGAACGTTGCTGTCGCCTCGGTCGAAATCCCCTTGGTACCCGAGAACACTTGCAAGGTTATCACATCGCGGTCGATGAAGATGACTTGCGCCAGCGTTCTGTGCCCATCGACCGTTTCGATCACGGCCAGATCGTTGAAACGCACCGTCGCGTCAGCGGACCCGTCACTCGGAACTTTTATCTTTAGCGTATCCCCCACGATCTCGAGAACGCGGGTAAATTTCAGAAGACTTCGGGACATTGCTGATCCTCTTAGCCTGAAAACTTGATTGAACTCAAATCGTGCAGCAAACGGTCACAAAGGTCTGCTTTTCAAATGGACCCACATCACAGCGTCTGCCGAAAAACCACGCGCGCGACCCTGCATTCAAGGGGTCTGCGAACTGAAATTAATGGGCAAATGGTGCTTTAAAACATGATGTAAATCAATTCATTTTCAGAAATTTATCCCTGCCATCACCTCAATTACTAAAAATTTAGTTTGACACGCAGGAGGCAAATCGCTGATGCTGATCGTCATCCGGTCTGCGCCGGATCACATTATCTTTGGGAGGAAACAGATGCGGAGACATCTACTTTCCGCAGTGGCGGCGGCTGCCGTCATTGCGGGGCACGGTCCCGTTTGGGCCGACGAAGCCGCAGCACAACGCTGGATCGACGACGAATTCCAGCCATCAACCCTGTCGAAAGACGAACAGATGGCTGAGATGCAATGGTTCATCGAAGCTGCACAGCCTTACAATGGCATGGAAATCAACGTCCTGTCCGAAGGCATCCCTACGCACTCTTACGAATCTGAGGTTCTGACCAAGGCGTTCGAAGAAATTACCGGCATCAAGGTCAATCACCAGATTCTGGGTGAAGGCGAAGTAGTTCAAGCCGTTCAAACCCAGCTGCAAACAGGTCGGAACCTGTATGACGGCTACGTGAACGACAGTGACCTGATCGGCACCCACTCGCGTCTGCAGTTGGCGTATCCGCTGACCGACATGATGGGTGGCGACTGGGCGGGCACGACCTCTCCGACGCTGGATCTGGATGACTTCATGGGCATTCAGTTCACCACCGGTCCGGATGGCAAGCTGTATCAGCTGCCTGATCAGCAGTTTGCGAACCTCTACTGGTTCCGCAAGGACTGGTTCGACGATGAGGCAAACAAAGCCGCGTTCAAAGAGAAGTACGGCTATGATCTGGGCGTTCCGGTCAACTGGTCCGCTTACGAAGACATCGCCGATTTCTTTACCAACGATGTGAAAGAAGTCGACGGTACCGCGATCTATGGCCACATGGATTACGGCAAGCGCGCACCTGACCTGGGTTGGCGTATGACCGACGCGTGGCTGTCGATGGCTGGTGCTGGCGACAAGGGTGAGCCGAACGGTATCCCCGTTGACGAATGGGGCATCCGTATGGAAGCGGGCACCTGTAACCCTGTTGGCGCTTCTGTGTCGCGCGGCGGTGCTGCGAACGGTCCAGCTGCGGTCTATGCGATCCGCAAATGGGACGAATGGCTGCGCAACTATGCACCTCCAGGTGCCGCGTCTTATGACTTCTACCAGTCGCTGCCGGCGCTTAGTCAAGGCAACGTGGCCCAGCAAATCTTCTGGTACACCGCCTTTACCGCCGACATGGTGAAGCCGAAGTCCGAAGGCAACAACACCGTCGACGACGAAGGCACACCGCTTTGGCGGATGGCGCCGAGCCCGCATGGCCCCTATTGGGAAGATGGTCAGAAGGTTGGGTATCAGGACGTGGGATCCTGGACCTTCCTGAAGTCGACCCCTGCGGATCGTGCTCAGGCGGCTTGGCTGTATGCCCAGTTCGTGACATCCAAGACGGTCGACGTGAAGAAGTCCCATGTGGGTCTGACTTTCATTCGCGACAGCTCGGTCAACCACGAGTCGTTCACCGAACGCGCGCCCAAGCTGGGTGGTTTGGTCGAGTTCTATCGCTCACCTGACCGCGTGGCATGGTCGCCGACCGGCATCAACGTGCCGGATTATCCAAAGCTGGCCCAGATCTGGTGGCAGCAGATCGGTGACGTGAACTCGGGTGCCTTCACTCCGCAAGAAGCGATGGATCGTCTGGCCGAAGAGATGGACATCACAATGGGCCGGATGCAGGCCGCGGATGAAAGCGCCGGTGTCTACGGCGGTTGTGGTCCGCGCTTGAACGAGCCGCAGGATGCGTCCTTCTGGCTGGAAAAGCCGGGTTCGCCAAAAGCCAAGCTGGAGAACGAAAAGCCGCAAGGTCAGACCGTCAACTATGACGAACTGGTTCAGCGCTGGCAGTCCCAGTAAGCGTAAACTCGTAGGCCGGGCTCAGACCCGGCCTACCCCCAAATACCCCCAGAGAACACCAGATGATCGAACTTCAAGACGCGACCAAACGAGTCGGCAACGTCATCCATATCAAACCCACGAATCTGACGCTGCAAACAGGCCATTTCAATGTGTTACTGGGTGCCACCGGTTCCGGGAAAACATCACTGATCAAGATGATGGCCGGACTGGATCCGATCGCCGCAGGCAAGGTCCTGATGGACGGGCAGGACGTGACCCGGCTGAATACGCAGAAGCGTAAGATCAGTCTGGTGCACCAGTTTTTCGTCAATTACCCCCATATGAGCGTTTTCGACAACATTGCCTCGCCCCTGCGCGTAGCAGGCATGGCGAAAAGCGAAATCGAAGGCCGCGTGGAAGAGGCCGCTGATCTGCTGCAGCTGCGCCCGATGCTGCAGCGCCGCCCGCACGAGCTGTCGGGTGGACAACAACAACGCACCGCTTTGGCCCGCGCGATTGCCAAGGAAAGCCGGGCCGTGTTCCTTGATGAACCCCTTGCCAATCTGGACTACAAACTGCGCGAAGAGCTACGCGAGCAACTTCCTGATCTTTTTGCCGGACGCGGGGCCGTTGTGGTCTATGCGACTTCAGAACCGGAAGAAGCATTGCTGCTCGGTGGTCATACCGCTCTGATGGCAGACGGCCGGGTCACCCAATTTGGGCCAACCGCTGATATCTACCGCAATCCGGAAAACATCGCTGCCGCACGTGTGTTCTCGGATCCGCCCATCAACGTCGCGCATATCACCGTCTCGGGTGCGCAGGCGCAACTTGCAGGGGGCGGTGGATGGGCCGTCACCGGCATCGCAGACGGTGAATACACAGTTGCGGTACGCCCGCATCGCGTGACGCCATTCCGCACATCGGACGCAGATGTAGAACTGACCGGGCGTGTGATCGTGACCGAGCTATCCGGATCTGACTCCAGTGCGCATTTCCAACATGGGAACGACGCATGGGTTTCATTGGCGGCGGGCGTACATCCCTATCAGGTTGGCGAAGACCATAGTTTCTATATGAATCCGGCCCATTGCCGGTATTTCGGCCAAGACGGCAAAAGGGTGGCCTGACATGGCACAGATCAAGCTTTCAAACCTTCGACACAGCTATATGCCATCGCCGCAAGGCCCCGAGGATTATGCGCTGAAGGAAATCGACGTCACTTGGCGCGATGGTGGGGCCTATGCGCTGCTGGGGCCATCAGGCTGCGGCAAGTCTACGCTGCTGAACATCATCTCGGGCCTGCTGACACCCTCCGAGGGGCAGATCCTGTTTGATGACCGCGACGTGACCGCCCTGCCCCCTGATCAGCGCAACATTGCGCAGGTTTTTCAGTTTCCAGTGATCTACGACACGATGACCGTAGGCGAGAACCTAGCCTTTCCTCTGAAAAACCGGGGCGTTGACGCGGCAACCATCAAGCGGCGTGTTGATGAGATTGCCGAAATGCTGGATGTCGCGGATATGCTGGGCACCAAAGCCTCTGGCCTGAGCCCGGACAACAAGCAAAAAATCTCGATGGGGCGCGGACTAGTGCGCGATGACGTGAATGCGGTGATGTTTGATGAGCCGCTGACCGTGATCGACCCGCATCTGAAATGGAAACTGCGGTCCAAGTTGAAAGAGCTGCACCAGCGCGTAAAAGCCACAATGATCTACGTCACCCACGACCAGACCGAGGCGTTGACTTTTGCTGATGAAGTCGTGGTCATGCAGGATGGTGAAGTGGTTCAGATTGGTACGCCGATTGAACTGTTCGAGCGGCCTCAGCATACATTCGTTGGTCACTTTATCGGCTCGCCCGGCATGAATGTCTTGCCCTGCGAGACCAAGGGCGATCGCGCTATTTTCGAAGGGCATGAGGTGGTCTTGGAAGGTCCGACCCATGGTGAAGGTGGTCGCACCGATCTAGGAATACGCCCGGAATATGTAGGCTTCGACCAATCCGGCATACCGGCACATGTCACCAAAGTAGCCGATATCGGGCGCCATTACGTGGTCAGTGCCATGGTTGGGAACACACCGATCAAGGCCGTCACCGAACACAATGCGCCCGAACAAGGCTCGATGGTCTTTCTGCAATTCAAACCCGAGCAGTCCCGCGTCTATCGCGACGGCTGGATCGCAACGCAGGAGCGGGCCCAATGAGAACAATAAACCAAAGAGCATGGTTCTTTGTCCTGCCGGTTCTGGCACTGGTTGCGTTCAACGCGCTGGTGCCAATGATGACGGTAGTCAACTACTCGGTGCAGGAGACCTTCGGCAATAACCAGTTCTTCTGGGAAGGGCTGGGATGGTTCGAACAGATCCTGCGCTCCGACCGTTTTCAGGCCGCACTTGGGCGACAGTTCCTGTTTACCTTCATGATCCTGATCATCGAGGTGCCCTTGGGCATCATCGTCGCGCTATCCATGCCGCGTAAAGGCTTTTGGGTGCCGGTCTGTCTGGTTCTGATGGCCCTGCCGATGCTGATACCGTGGAATGTGGTGGGCTCGATGTGGAACATCTTTACGCTGCCCAAGATCGGCCTGCTTGGATACTTCCTAAATGACGTTTTGGGCATCAACTATGACATGACCCAACAGCCTCTGTCGGCCTGGATCACTGTCATCATCATGGATGTCTGGCACTGGACTTCGCTGGTGGTTCTACTGTGCTATGCGGGCCTGGTTTCGATCCCGGACGCCTATTATCAGGCGGCCAAGATCGACGGTGCAAGCCCGTGGTCAGTGTTCCGGTATATCCAGTTACCCAAGATGAAGACGGTTCTGACAATCGCCATCCTGCTGCGGTTCATGGACAGTTTCAATATCTACACCGAACCCTTCGTTTTGACTGGCGGGGGTCCCGGAAACTCGACCACCTTACTGTCGATCGATCTTGTAAAGATCGCACTGGGACAGTTCGACCTTGGCCCTGCGGCTGCGATGAGCTTGATCTATTTCGCCATCACACTGCTGGTCTCATGGGTCTTCTACACTCTGATGACAAAGGATGACGCCGAATGAAAAAGCGCTCCCTCATCCCGATCCTCTATATCGCGTTCCTGATGTTGCCGATCTATTGGCTAGTGGCGATGTCCTTCAAGACCACGAACGAGATCCTGTCGGGCTTTTCTCTGTTCCCGCAGACCTTTACGCTGGAAAATTACATCACGATCTTCACAGACCCGACGTGGTATTGGGGCTACATCAACTCGATCACCTATGTGACGCTGAACACGATACTTTCCGTCTGTGTAGCCCTGCCAGCGGCCTATGCGTTCTCACGCTATCGGTTCCTAGGGGACAAGCAGTTGTTCTTCTGGCTGCTGACCAACCGGATGGCACCGGCTGCTGTGTTCGCCTTGCCGTTCTTTCAGCTCTATTCGTCAATTCAGTTGTTTGACACCTATCTGGCGGTGGCGCTGGCGCATACGCTGTTCAACGTGCCGCTAGCGGTGTGGATTTTGGAAGGGTTCATGCGTGGCATCCCCAAAGAGTTGGACGAAACCGCTTATGTGGACGGGTATTCCTTTCCGCGCTTTTTCGTCACGATATTCCTGCCAAATATCAAAGCGGGTGTAGGCGTCGCGGCATTCTTCTGCTTCATGTTCTCATGGGTCGAAATGCTGTTGGCCAAGACTCTGACAGCGGTCGAGGCCAAACCCATCGCTGCCGTAATGACCCGAACCGCGTCCAGCGCCGGGTACGAATTGGGCCTGCTGGCCGCCGCCGGGACGCTGACCATCATCCCCGGCGCCATCGTCATCTGGTTTGTCCGCAACTACATCGCGCGTGGTTTCGCGATGGGGCGTGTATGAGGTTCGATATGCGTAAACTGCTTTTGATCCCCTTTCTGATCCCCGGTTCGGCCTTGGCGCAAGCACAGGCCGGGTGGGGAAGTGTGGGTCAGCCCGAAGAAAAAGAGTTTTCCTGGACCGCGCCCTTGTGGCCGGATTTCTGGATGGCGTGGACACCGGCGACCCTGGCCGTATTTGTCGGCATCTTTTCAGCCATCGCGCTGATCGGTCTGCTGGAAGGGTTCAAATACCGCGACGGGATTGAACGGCGCGGCGTTCTGGGCTTGACCACCACATTGGGCGACCGGCTGTTCATCACATTGCTTGGGGCAGCTTACATTTTTCTGGCCTGGTTAGGGCTAGTCGGGCAACCGGTCTGGACACCGCTGTTCCTGTCCATCGGCTGGGGCGTTTTCGTGTTCTGGAAAGTTTAAGCTTTGCGAAACCATCAAAGGATGCTTGTCTGTCAGGCACAGGTAAAATGACGGCACTGGGATCAATGCGAAAGAAAAAGACGACAAACCTGCTGACCGAGGTCGAACTGGAGTTCATGAACGAACTCTGGGCTCTGCGTCAGGGCTCGGTGCGTGATGTACTGGACCGGCTGCCACCAGATCGGAACCTGGCCTATACGTCAGGGGCCACAATCCTTCGCATTCTTGACGAAAAAGGCTTTGTAGAAAGTCGCAAAAACGGCAAGACCCTGAGTTATACGCCGCTTCTGGAAAAGGATAGGTATCAGGCGCGCTCACTGCAGAACCTGTCACGAACCTTGTTCGATGACACACCAGCCACGCTGGTTGCACGGTTGGTAGATGACGCCGGTCTGAGCGAGGCAGATCTTGAGGATATTCGGGCACTGGTAGAGAGGAGACTGCAAAATGACAGCGGTTAAACCGGTTCTCGACGCATTTCTCGAACTGAATCTGGTTCTTGCCCTAGCAGCGATTGTATGGATCGCGGCAAGATACGTGGTTTCAATGACGCAGATGCGACACGGGTTTGTTGCACAGCTGCGCGCATTGAAAATTCTGTGTCTTTGCGTACTGCTCAGCCCCCTTTTGGCAATCGGGGCTGGTTTGGTCATGGCGATGTATTCCGTTGAAGGCGGGGTCGCCATTGGGGATCTTGCCGTTGCCGCCTATCTGCGTGGCGATATCGCCATGCCCGCCACCCAGTTCGAGGCCCTGCTCAATACCCGGCAAAGGTGGATCGAACAGACCCTTGCAGGAGAAAACCCGATTGTATCGGCAATCTTGGTGGTAATGGCGCTCTATTCTGCGGTCTGCATCCTGCGCATTATCCGTGACGGTTTGGCAATCCGAGGCATTGTTCGCTCCAGCTATCTGTGGCGAAGCTCGGAAAAGGTCGATATCCGCCTGTCCGACCGGGTCACAGTCCCCTTCGCCGTTCGCGGTTTGTGGCGCAGGCATGTGGTATTGCCCAGCCATCTGCTCAACACCCCCAGCGATATGCGGTTTGCCCTTGCACACGAGCTGCAACATGTAAGGGCTGCCGATGTTGAATGGGAACTGGGGTTCGAGCTTTTGCGGCCGTTCCTGTTCTGGAACCCGGCATATCTGATTCTCAAGTTTCAATTCGATCGGCTGCGCGAGCTGGCCTGTGATCAATCCGTCGTTTCGCGCCGTGAAATCAACGCGGTCGAATACACGTCCTGCCTGCTGAACTATTGCTCCAATTCAGTAATGCGCGGCAGCCCGCGTGTATTGAACGTAGCATTGGTTAAAGGGGGCAAGGCCAAACGCGTCTTGCGTCAACGTGTGATTGCCCTGGCAGATGCCCCTGCAATCCAACCCACAATGCCCCCTCTGTTCTTTGCCTTAAGCGTGGCTTTTGCTGTGATATTGGCGTTAGGCGCTGCGTCATTGCAGCCTGTAGACGACTGGAGCCATGACAGGTTGATGCTGTCGACCGTTGTGAACCTTGAACGGTTGGAAGCCCGCAATCAGGGCAACTGACCCTTATTCGTGGGAAATAATTTCGAAGGATCTGCAGCGCGACGCACATTCTTGCAGCGAAGCCAATCCGCGTTTGCAGAAGAAAGAAATCGCAGGTTGCTTGGTGAAACAGGCTGAGTGGCGGTGCTGTCAGGCAAATTCGAACCAGTCTCAGTCTACCTCAGAAAGCTGAAAATTAGGCGAAACTAAATTGGCTCCACACCGAAAGAGCGGCGGTTCAACTGAGTTTGAACTTGTCGCGTGAGTAAAGCTGCCGTTCATGATTGAAGTGACTATGGACGGAAGTGTCGTCTGCGGCAAACTTTTGCAAACACCGCATTTGCCGGAAGCAGAGCATCGCACGTTCTTTTCGCCGACGGAAGATGGGAATACTCAGCAAGATTGTTCTTCCAACGGCCAGTTTCTTGTCCTAACGCATTCCCAATGACTTTCATCGCGGCGTCGTAAGAGTGCGACTTGTCAGTGACGACGAAACCTGACTGGCCCCATCGTTTCATCGCTTTCTTCAAGTGTAAAAGGGCCGCAACACGATCCCGGCGCTTCGTGAAATAGATTTCCAGCACCTCGCCTTCTTGGTCGGCTACCCGCCACAGGTGATATTGCTTGCCATTGATCTTCAACAATAACCTTATTTAGATGCCGCTACCAGTTCGCGAAACATCGCATCCGATTTATGCGTTTTCGGCTAATTTCTGCGGCACAGATAGGGCCAAACCTATTCAACCAGAATCGAACGCGCACGATGACTGCTAGACGAATGATCTCAGGGTTGGTTTTGAAGCAGCAAAAAAGTGAGCGTTTTTGTCATCAAGCGAAGCTACGAAACTGCCCTGCCTGTCTCAAGCCAATTTCCCCTGCACCACCCGTTCAAATGTTCAGGGCTTGCGGATCGAATGGCACAAGAATCTCCTGATTTTCTGTACCTCGAATCAAAAGTTGGTTTCCCAGAGTTTCAACTGCAATCACCCTGGCTCCACTACACCAACGAAGCGCCCCGATGACATGTGTAACCTCAACTTGGCGAACGGGGTTTAGATGAATGACGCCGTGATCGTTCGGGAAACTGTTTTCGACATTTCCCAGGATGGGCGAAGCGGCCCCCTCCTCAACCCCAAGGCAGGCGAAGTGGCGGCTCGACCAAGGAGCATAGTATCGACCACCGTTCGAATGCCACAACATCGTCATCGGCAAAGCCTGAGCCGATTTAAGCGACAGGAACATGTCGCCCTCCACCGGGCGAGTTACCGCGGTCCAACCCAATTTCTCTTCAGGCGAATCCAATCCAACAACAAAGTCTTCACTCTGTGGAGACCATGGGTAGTTTGACAGATTCACTTCGCGGTCTTTCCCGGGAAAAGACGCCAACGTTTGGCTTTCAGCCGGATATCTAAGCGCTGAATAGCCTAAGGCCGGATCAACTTCCTGTTCAACCTTAGGCGTTCTCCAACACTGCTTTCGAGAGGTATGAATGATCCCACCATTGGGCAAGGATACATTTGCGTGATTTGCAACCGGCATTGTGCCGTCGCCACCAATGAAAGTGTGACGCTGGTAGACGAATGGATGCTCAGGATGCAGTGTAATCTCTTTTTGCAGCCTAGCTCCATAGACCGTTCTGTCGAGCTCAGCGCGCAAATAGCTGTCGGTCTTTTCTTCTAGTCTCCAACGAGAGTTAGCTGGCCACCCATGCAGCGGCGATGTCCCCTCAGTTGACCCGAATGGGGCGCAGAAGAAATCACCGCCGAGTTTTTCCAAATGAGGAGCTATACCTTCGGGCATAACTTCGTCTGTGCCGACCCAAGGTGCGCGATGTAGTGGTGAAATCTCAGCGTTACCGTCGTACACACTGAAACTCTCGATCAACCCCAACTGCAAATCGAATGAAAGCCGGATGCCTGTTGCGGACAGCTCGATCACAAACCACTCCTAGCCCAAAAAATCATTCCACCAATACCATGACGCGACCATTTCCTACTCTGGTTTCGTAGGTGCGAAGATCTTCGCATACGGGCGCCCTCAAAGCTTTGCCCGTGCGATAGTCGAATAGCCCATTATGCTTGGGGCACTCTATCTCATTGTCCATCACCAGACCGTCCGATAAGTGCACTTGTTCGTGTGTACAGAGGCCGTCGGTGCAATAGAACTCATTGTCCAAACTGCGAACAATCAAGTAGGTTCTACCGTCGTGGTCCCAACGAATGAGATCTTCTTCCTCAACATCGTCTACGGCGCATGCGTCAACCCAAGGCATTACGTTCCTCCTCGATCACCGATTTCTAACCCCGTGTTTCTCTCCGGAACTGCCAAGTGAAAATGTTCCCGATATGGGCGGGCCGTCGGCGGGAGAGACTTTCGTATGGCGTAACTCGGGTCAACACGCTGCTTCATGACAGAACCCATCATTTCTTTGTAGCCGTCCCAAATCGAAGTATTCGGCGGCGGCAGATCATCCTTGATCAGATCATGAAGCGCTGGAAGAGAGTAATACGGAACCATCGGGAACATGTGATGCTCAATATGGTAATTCATGTTCCAGTAAACCCAACGGCTTATCGGGTTCATATAAAGTGTACGTGAATTTAAACGGTGATCAAGAACGTTCTCCGCAAGCCCTCCATGCTGAAGCAACCCCGTCATTACAAAATGCCAACACCCATAGACCCGAGGACCTCCGATTAAGAGTATGGGGATCAGGGATTTCCATGCGGCCCCGGAGACAAGCAAAACAAATGAAATCAACAAGACGGCAACGTAGATTGCAATGTGAATCCGCGCCCAAAGGACCGCTTTGGGCCATTGGCTTTCCGGAATGTAATCCCGCTCTTCTTGCGACAAGTTTCCCATCGCATTTCGCGTCAGAACTTTGAGCGAGGTCCACGTTTCAACAATCCCCACAAACGCAAGCGCTTTCAGGACGAGGCTGATCGGGTGCATCCACGCTATTTCCGGATCGCGGCCAACAATGAGTGTATCGGTGTGATGCCGAGCGTGGCTCCAGCGCCAATTGACCGGGTTTCGCATAATCTGGAAGGACGCGATGTGGTACACGACGTCGTTCATCCAGCGGGTTCGAAACGCCGTTCCGTGTCCGCATTCGTGCCAACGGCTGTCGCAGGCCGAACCATACACGACACCGTATGCAAACCAGAAAGGCACGCAAAGCCAGCTACCCCAGAAGTACAGCCCGCTAGCCGCAAATACAAAGTGCAAAGCGATCCAGATCACTGTGTCACGAATGGCCGGCGCATCCCTGCGCTTCATAAGCGATTTCAGCTTCTTACGAGGAACATCGCTGTGGTACCACTCTGCGGCCGACAGACCGTTTTCTATCGCTTGACGCGTATTCGCACCAGTCAGGGAATAATCCCGAACAGTGAGTTCAGAGCCAATGGGTATGGTCGACTTACTCATTTCCCCTTTCTCCATCGCTCACAGCGCCACCCGCTTCTTCGTTGACTATAGCAAAGGCGCCTGAATTTTGACTTCGCTAATTGGGCGGCGCAGAGCTCGCCCGTGTTACAAGCTCTACGGGAAGCGCTGATTTCATTGGAAGCGCTTTGCCAGTGTTCGCCAACTGGCCCAGCAAAACCTCTGCCGCACGGCGTCCCAGTTGGTGTCGGTCCTGTCGGATTGTTGTCAGAGCCGGAACATAAGATCCTGACATTTCAATATCGTCGAAACCAACAACCGAAATGTCACCGGGCACCTTCAACCCACCCGCGACCAGCCCAGAAATCAACCCAAAGGCAACCATATCCGCAGCGCAGAACACCGCCGTTGGGCGCTCATCCATCGCAAGTATTCGTCTGGCGGCCTCATGTCCGGATTCCAGCGAAAAGTCGCCTCTGATAATCCACTCGGGCCGCGCTGGAAGCCCCAAGCGTGTCCGTTCTTCGACCACGCCCTTACGCCGAGCGGTCGTCAGAACATTCCCGTCGGGACCGGTAACATGCGCGATTTTTTTGTGGCCCAAATCATGCAGGTGCCTGATCGCCAATCGCGCACCTTCGGCGTTGTCGCTGGAAATCACCGGAAAGGCCTCGCCTTCCACCCATTCACACAAAAATACTATGCGGTCGCCGGCGCCGTATGTGACGCATTGCTGAAGTGCGGTCGAAGGAATGCCACCATCCAAAGAGATTGCGCCATCTATCCGGCCGTCTCGAAAGTACCCGGCAAGAGTTTCTTCCTGCAGCGGATTACTTTCGGTATCGGCAATCAGAACTGCATAGTCCGATCCCGCAAACCCCTCACTGATACCGGCAAGTATGCCCGAATAGAAAGGTTTGCCGAGGTTGGGAACAAGGATCAGTACGGCCCCCGCCCTTTTCATCCGCAGGTTTCGGGCTGCCTGATTAACGCGATATCCCGTCTCGCGAATAGCTTCCAAAACAGCAACACGTGTTGATTTTGACACCAGATCAGGATTGGACAGAACACGACTGACAGTGGCTGTCGACACCTGCGAAACACGTGCGACGTCCTGTATTGTGGCGGGTTTGGGTATCTTGCTCATTGCTTGGCAGTCGATTTCTGGCTTGACTCGAATCTCATGTGATGCCGATTATGTAATCGATTACACAATTTGGAAAGTAGGTATTTTCCAAAATGTAATCGATTGCAGTAACGATTTCGCCAAACGAGGGAAACTGATGGCATCCGAATTCAAACGCAACAAAAGCCGGGTTCTTTGATGGTTTCGAAGGTCACATTCGACTTTGCCGGGGCAAAGGTCCTGGTGATCGGTGCCAGCCGAGCCGGCATTGGTGCCGCTATTGCAAAAGAATTCCAGGACTCGGGTGCCACAGTGGAGATTACCGGTGTGGAACCGCAATGCATCGAAGAGGACGCTGCCCGGTTTGACTACATTCAACTGGATGTAACCAACACCGAGGAAGTCTACAAATTTGCAGGTGAACGGGGCCATATTGACGTCTTGGTAAACTGTGCGGCGGTGACTCGACGCGGTGAAGAAATGGCACCTAAGTTCTTTTCCCACGTGCTGGACGTAAATCTGACCGGGTCTTTTCGCTGCGCCGAAGCGCTGCACCCTGCCCTTTCGGTCGCGAAAGGGCGCGTCATAAATGTGGCCTCCATGTATGCGCGCTTTGGTTCACCGCTCAACCCAGCCTATGGCGCGTCAAAAGCCGGCGTGGAACAACTAACAAAATCACTGGCGATTGCGTGGGCCAAAGACGGTATTCGGGTGAATGCGATCGCGCCCGGGTTCATCGTGACCGAGCAATCGGCGAAAGCCCGAAAAAACGCCAATTTCTCAACAGCTGTAGAAGCACGCACACCCTTGGCACGCTGGGGTCACCCAGAAGATATCGCTGGAACAGCCTTGTTTCTCGCATCCGATGCGGCAGCCTTTGTGACCGGTGCCTGCGTGATCGTGGACGGAGGGTATTCGGTTGTTTGACAGGAGCGCACGATGAGTGACTTCGCAAAAATCCGCGCTGCGGTGATCGGGACCGGCTTCATTGGAACAGTGCACGTTCAGGCGCTTCGGCGTCTGGGCGTGGACGTAAGAGGTGTTCTTGGGTCATCGCCAGAGCGCGGAAGGGAACGAGCGCGGGCAATGAACGTGGCCCGAGCTTATGACTCTCTGGAGGATCTTTTGGCGGATGAAAACATCGATATAGTGCACGTAACGACCCCTAACCACGCACACTATCCGCAAGTGAAATCGATCCTGGCTGCGGGCAAACACGTCATCTGCGAGAAACCACTTGCCATGACGTCCGTAGAAAGCGCCGAGATGGTCGACCTAGCCAAGGCTTCTGGCAAGGTTGCAGCGGTTTGTTACAACATTCGCTTTTATCCGCTGAACCAACAAGCCCACGGCATGGTAATGGCCGGGGATCTGGGTGATATCCGTTTTGTTACCGGGCACTACCATCAGGACTGGCTTGCCAAACCTAGCGACTGGAACTGGCGGCTAGAAAGCGAAATGGGCGGCGCGCTGCGATCAGTTGGTGACATCGGAACGCACTGGGTTGACCTGACCAGCTTCGTCACCGGGTTGAAGGCGACCTCTGTCTTTGCTGAGCTGACAACCTTCCTTCCGGAACGCCAGAAACCTCTTGGCCCGGTTGAGACATTTACCAGCGGAACCGGCGAAACCGAAACTGTGCATATCGACACCGACGATGCTGCGATGATCCTTATCCGATATGAGAACGGAGCGCGGGCCGTGATGAGCACATCCCAGGTGAACATGGGTCGAAAGAACTCGTTGCAATGGGACATCGCCGGAGCAAATGCCAGCGCGGCTTGGGACAGTGAAACTCCTGATCATCTGTTCATTGGGCATCGTGACGCGCCCAACCAGACCCTGATGCGTGACTTCACCTTGATGAACGGTCCGGGGATCGCAGCCGCCACCTTGCCGCCCGGGCATGTCGAAGGGTTCGCAGATTCATTCTTCAACTTTTTCCGGGCGGTCTATGCCGACGTCATCGCAGGCGGGCGGCAACAAGGCAGCACATGGGCCACATTTGAGGACGGCCACTACGAGATGCAGTTCTGCGATGCCGTCGTCAAGTCGGCGAGTGAGAGCCGCTGGGTCGATTTGAGCGAGATTTGAGGGCGATGACATGAAACTGGGCTTACTGACTGCACCATTCGAAAACCTTCATTTGACTGAGGTGGCGGCCTGGGCTGGTTCCAATGGGTTTTCGGCGATGGAGGTCGCCTGCTGGCCATCGTCAGGTGGCGAACAACGGCGCTATGCGGGAACCAGCCACATCAACGTAGATGGCCTTTCCGCGGATCAGGGCAATGAAATTGTCGGGCAACTCGGCGATCAGGGGGTCGAGATTACGGGTCTGGGGTACTATCCCAATCCGCTCCACGCCGATGAAGAGCATCGGGTTGAAGTTATTGGACATCTTAACAAAGTAATCACCGCCGCCGGTGTTATGGGCATCAAAGTTGTCAACACATTCGTCGGCGGAGATCGCACTCTGCATCTCGACGCGAACTGGGAGCGTGCCACCGAAATTTTCGATCCGATCGTGAAGCATGCACAAAACTCTGGTGTGCGTCTGTGCTTTGAGAACTGCCCGATGATCTTCAGCTATGACGAATGGCCCGGGGGTCACAACATTGCTTACTCGCCAAGAATCTGGCGGCGAATATTCGAGGAATGGGGCGATGCGGTTGGCATGAACTTCGATCCTTCACATCTGATCTGGCAGTTCATCGATCAGACACGGTTCATCAAGGAGTTCGGTTCTCACATGGCTCATGTCCATGCCAAGGACGTGATGGTTGATGAGGACGGGCTTTATGACAACGGTGTGATGTCTACCGGCATGGGATGGCAAATCCCACGGCTTTGCGGGCTGGGCGATGTGGATTGGTCCGGTTTCTTTTCCGGCCTGTACCGCGCCGGTTACGACGGTCCGATCATTATCGAACATGAAGACAGATTGTTCGAAGGGACTGACGAAAAGGTCAAGCGGGGTTTTCTGCTGGCCCGGGATGTCCTGTCACCATTCATCAAGTGAAGAAATTATCAAATTTGAAATGACTAAAACTGGGAGGAAACTAAAATGAAGAACCTACTTTATGGTGTTGCTGCTCTTGCAGTTTCAGCGTCTCTTTCAACTGTGGCGATGGCTGACGGGCACAAGCAATACACAATCGGAGTGTCCAACACCGTTCAAGGCAATGGCTGGCGCGAACAGATGATTTGCGCCATGCGTGCCCAAGCTCTGGTCGAAGCCGATGTGACAAACCTGATCGTCGCGCATCGCAACACTGATTCAGCCGGGCAACTGGAAGACATCAACAACCTCATCGAAGCGGGTGTAGACGCCATCGTGCTGAACCCATCCAACCCGGATGCTTTGAATTCGGCACTGGAAAAAGCAATGGCGCAAGATATCGTCATTGTTGCCGTGGATGCCGGTGTTTCGGCTGAAGGCGCCTACATTCTTTCGAACAATCAAGAAGAATACGCCTATCTTGGCGCCAAGTGGTTATTTGAACAGCTCGGTGGCAAAGGTGACGTTGTCTATATGCGAGGCATTGCTGGCGTCTCAGCCGATACTGACCGCGACAACGGCTTTAAACGCGCGTTGGCAGAACACCCCGATATCAATGTGGTGCATGAAGTTTTCACCGGCTGGCAGCAAGACCAGGGTAAGCAACAGATCTTTGATTACCTGGCCACCGGCATCCCGTTTGACGGTGTCTGGACCAGCGGCATCGACAACGTAATCGTCGATGCGTTCACCGAATCCGGGGCACCTTTGGTGCCGATCGTCGGCGCAGACAACGCGGGCTTTGTTCAATACTTGACCGAGGTTGAGGGATTGAACGGCGCGGCAGTGACAAATCCTGGCTCAGTCGGCGGCGCAGGCATTGCTCTGGCTGTCGACATTCTTGACGGCAAGGCACCTGAGAACAAAACCGTTCTTGTAGATCCTGTGCTTTGGGAGAATGCGACGGACGCAGGCCGTGAAACGATCACAGCGGCTCAGAATCCTAACCTTGACCCAGAGTGGCCCGTATCAGTGACCGTTCCCGGCTGGACCGACTACACGATGGAACAAATCATCGACTGTAAGGGACCCGGCGAAGGTTGATCCGAATTGACTGGCCTTCCGCCTTTAGCTGGGCGGAAGGCAAAACCAACCCACTCGGCATTCAAGGACTTCCATGAGCAGCACACCACTTCTCGACGCGTCTGACGTGGCCAAAAGTTTTGGCGCCGTACGGGCGTTGACCAATGCGCACCTCACGGTTGCCGAAGGCGAGATCGTCGCCTTGATGGGCGCAAATGGTGCTGGCAAGTCCACTTTCGTCAAGATCATTACCGGTGCCCTTAAACCCGACGCTGGACAGGTATTGATCAGAGGCAAACATGCGTTTGTCGGAAGCCCCGCCGAGGCGCGCCGTTCCGGTTTGGTGCCGGTTTATCAAGAACCCTCACTCATACCTGATCTCGACGTATCCGACAATCTTCGGCTGACAGACACACCTGTTGATCAGTTTCAAAATTGGGTTACAGAACTTGGTATCGAAGGTCTGAAACTATCGGCAATGATTGGCGACCTGCCACTTGCTACACTGCGCATCCTTGATCTGGCGCGCGCGCTGGCTGTTGAACCAGATGTCCTCTTGCTGGACGAAATGACCGCGGCGCTGCCGACGGATCTGGTTGAACGCGTATTGAAGACCGTAAGGCGCAAAGCAAATGACGGGATGGGTGTGATCTATGTTTCTCACCGTTTCACCGAGATTTCGGAACTGTGCGATCGGGCCACTGTGTTGCGGGATGGCATGTCTGTCGGAGATCTCGACATTGAACCCGGCGTAGAAGAACGCGTGGTCGAATTGATGCTGGGTCAGAAGATTGACATTGGAACACGTCAGATCCTTCGAGCAAATAAACCACAGGCTAAGACACCGCGCCTGACCATTAAGTCACTGGCTTTTGAGCCCAGTTTTTCGGATGTTTCGTTCGACTTATTCCCCGGCGAGGTCCTAGGGGTGGTCGCGCTTGAGGGTCAGGGGCAGGATGAACTGTTTGAGGTTCTTGCGGGCTTTGATCGCCTGTCTTCAGGATCGATGGAAGTTGATGGAAAGCCCGTAAACTTCGCCCACCCCGCCGACGCCATTGCAGTCGGGATAACCTTCGTTCCGGGCGATCGTTCAGACGCTCTGCTGGCGCAAAGGTCAGTTAAAGAAAACATCGCTTTGCCATTTTCAGCCCGGTTCAAGAACTGGGGGCCAATAAAATTGCGGCATGAGCGCGATCGGGTCGCTTACGCGGTTGAGAAGCTGCAGATCGACACACGCGCGCAGGGCGAGGTGCAAAGGCTTTCAGGTGGCAACCAACAGAAAGTCACCATTGGTCGCTGGCTCGCGACAGGTGTCGAAACCCTGCTTCTATTCGATCCGACCCGTGGCATCGATGTGCGCACAAAACGCCAGATTTACCCGCTTGTCCGTGAGTTGGCAGATCAAGGAGCGGCGGTTCTATTCTACACGTCCGAGTTGGAAGAAATCCCACTTGCCTGTGACCGCGCGGTCGTAATCTTCAACGGTCGCGTGGTTGATGTGATTGATGCCGCTGACGCGGATGAACAAACACTGATGCGTGCGGCCTATGGCCTGACCGAAACGGAGGGCGCGGCGTGAGCGTGGCCATCCGAAAACACGCATGGGTCATGGGGTTAGCGGTTCTTCTCATGGTCCTTTTGACCATCACGAAATTGATACAGCCGACTTTCGCTGCGTCAGGACTGGAGAGTATTGCCCGCGCCGCCCTGCCCTTTGCTTTCGCAACCGCTGGAATGGCCATCGTCGTAATCGTCGGCGGTATCGACCTGTCTGTTGCGTCCATGATGGCGGTCTGCGCCGTGACCGCTGCCGTTCTGATGGAACGCATGGCCGGTGTACCGGCTTTGATTATCGTGTTGGGGGTCGGGTTTTTGATGGGGTTGATCAATGGTCTTTTGATCGTTGTAACGCGCGTGCCAGACATCGTTGTGACACTCAGCATGCTGTTTGTCTGGGAAGGCGTCGCGCTGTTGATCCTAGAGACACCGGGCGGCGCGACTGCAGATTGGCTGGAACAGGCAATACGCGGTCACTTTCTGTTCAACGGACTGCCCAAAGCACTGCTCATTATTGCCTTTGGCATCGCTGTTGTCTGGATGCCAATCCGGCGCTCCAAACTCGGGCTCTCGATTTACGCCACCGGATCAGACGAGCTTGCCGCCTTCCGCTCTGGCGTTTCAGTGGGAAGAACAAAGATAACGGCCTATGCGCTATGCGGGCTGTTTTGCGCCATGGGCGGTCTAAGCCTCGCTGCGCTGACCGGGATTGGAGAGCCGGTTCCGGGGCCATATCTTATGGCCTCGGTCGCGGCCGTAGTTCTGGGCGGTGTCGTGCTGGGCGGTGGCAAAGGCGGTCTGCTTGGGCCGATCATCGCGGTGTTCATTTTGCGGATCATTCGGACGATCCTGACATTGCTGGCCGTCGATCCAAACGTGACCACGATTATCGAAGGCACGATTATGGTTCTCGTCGTTATGCTGGGCACGGCGGCTTCACTAAAAGGAGCCCGCCGATGAGCATGGACACCATAGATCCACCGATGGTCCGCTTTGGCCGTTATCTGCGCGACAACCCGATCATCCCGCTATTGGTCTTCCTTGTCTTGATGATCGCTGTGCTCGAAGTATTGCGGCCAGGTATCGTTACCCCGGTCCGAGCAGGTCGGGATGGGCTGATTTCAACCTTTTGGGTTGGCAACCTGATCAAGTTCGCAATTCCATTGGCGATGCTTGCGGCTTGTCAGGTGCTGACAATGCTAACCGCAGGAATTGATCTCTCGGTCGGGGTAGTTGCCACCGTGTCAGCCTTCGTTTGCGCAACACTTAGTACGATTTGGGGCGTGACACCTGCAGTATTGATCGCGCTGTCAGCTGGCCTAGTTGTGGGCGTTGTAAATGGCATCGGTGTGGGATTGGTCCGGGTCCATCCATTGATCATGACACTGGGATCGGGGTTAATCGCCACCGGATGTCTGCAGGTCTATCAACGCCTCGTTATCAATGCTGGCACCGAAATACCCGCCTTCCTTGCCTGGCTCGGAACCGGCCGCACCGCTGGAATGCCGAATGGCCTTTTTGTATTCATCCCGTTTGCGCTCTTTATCCTGTGGCTGATGCGCTATACAGGATTTGGTCGGCTGCTGTTCGCCCTAGGCTCCAATGAGCAGGCCGCTAAGCTGTCCGGGGTCCGAGCATGGCAGGTCTATCTGGGGCTCTACGTGCTTTCAAGTTTGATCGCTGCGCTGGCTGGCTTGCTCTATCTCGGCATGATCCGTCAAACTTCGCTGAGCCTTGCCAACCCCTTATTGTTACCCTCTGTCGCTGCGGCGGTGATTGGCGGCACATCAATCTTCGGAGGTCGTGGCAGTTTCGCAGGTGCGATTGTGGGCGCACTTATTCTGCGTGTGCTGGATACTATGCTAACATTGATGCAAATGCCGGAAGGTGCGCGCACGGCCCTGTTTGGGCTGATCATTCTTGCAGTTACCGCACTCTACGTCAGGATCACCGGCACGCGCTAAAGGGAGTTTCCAATGGCCAAATTCCGGATCGTCGGCATCAGTTTCGATCACATGCATATGGGTGACTTGCTTCGGATGGTGCACGATCATCCAGACGCTGAAATCGCCGGTATATTCGATCCTGATTGGGACAAGATGAAGGCAGCGGCAACGGCCTTCAGCGTTCCCGAAGATCGGATCTTTACCGACTTCGACACATGCATGGCTGCGGGACCCTACGACATGGCAATTCTTTGTGTGGCAACGGCTCAGCATGCGGAATATACCGAACGTCTGGCCTCTTACGACCTGCATGTTTTTGTCGAAAAGCCCTTTGCCGCATCTTCTGATGATGCGCGCCGCATGATGGCTGCAATGGATAGGACCGACAAGCAGTTGATCATCAACTGGCCTTTGCGATGGGTCGAAAGCCATGTGACGGCCAAACGGTTGATTGATGACGGGATGATCGGCGACCTGCACGAAGTGCATTTCTACGACGGAAATCGCGGACCTCTATACCATCTGGCCGACAAGGTCGAAGTCACCCCGGACGAGGTTGAGCGTCAGAAACCGAACTCATGGTGGTATAAGCGTGCATCGGGCGGTGGGTCGCTGTTGGATTACCTTGGCTACGGCGCGACGCTTGGAACCTGGTATATGGGGGGCGAGGAGCCGATCGAGGTGACATGCACAGTCGATGAGACACCGGGGATTGAGGTCGATCAACACGCCATTGCCGTTTGCCGTTATGAAACCGGGCTCTCAAAAATGGAAACGCGCTGGGGCACCTTCACCGACCCGTGGACAACGCAACCTCAACCAACTTGCGGATTCGTCTTTGTGGGCACAGACGGCACCATTTCATCGCCCGATTATGCCGATCACATAACGGTTCAAACCCGCACACGACCTGACCGGCACGAGATACCAGTGACTCCGCTACCGTTAGGTGAACGAAATGCGATTGAGTACGTCCTTGACTGCATATCCAGAGAAGTCCCGGTCAAAGGGCCACTGGATCCAGCACTTTGCCTGACAGCGCAACGGATCGTCGATACAGCGCTCCGCTCGGCATATGAAAAACGAACACTTCGATTACTCGCATGACCTCAGACAGTGCCAATACAGACCAGTACGCACTAAAATCTGCTCATCTGCACGAAATCGATGCGCCGGATCTGCAGTATCTTCCACCAATGCCTCGACGCTATGAACCCCGGATCGGGGTTATTGGTACGGGTGGGATTTCTGCAAGCCATCTTGATGCCTACCGAACAGCAGGCTGGGACGTCGCCGCAATCTGGAACCGTACGCGCTCAAAGGCTGAAGAGAAAGCTGCTGAATACTGCCCCTCTGCACGCATCGAAGATGACTGGGAGGCGCTTCTTGCCGATAGCGAGATCGACGTTGTCGATGTCACGCTGCACCCCGAACATCGTGTGCCAATCATCAGAGCTGCCCTGCAAGCAGGCAAACACGTGCTCAGCCAGAAGCCTTTTGTTACCGACCTCGATCTGGGTAATGACCTTGTGAAGCTGGCAGATGATCAAGGCGTTAAACTAGCGGTAAACCAGAACGGTCGTTGGGCCCCGCACCTGTCCTGGATGCGTGAGGCGGTTTCAGCCGGATTGATCGGTGATGTTCTGTCGGCCCATATCTCAATTCACTGGGATCACAGCTGGACTGCAGGTACCCCGTTTGACGAAATCGACCAGCTGATACTTTACGACTTTGGAATTCACTGGTTCGACTTTCTTGCGTCTCTTGTCGGAGATAGAGCAGAAAGCGTCTTTGCAGCTGCTACATCTGCACGCGGCCAGGCCAACAAAGTGCCTCTGATGTCGCAGGCTCTGGTTCGTTTGGACCAAGGCCAAGCAAGCCTGGTTTTTGACGGGGGCGTTCCCTTTGGGCCTCGCGATACAACATACGTTGCAGGTACGACCGGTAGCCTGACATCAGTTGGACCGGATCTGTCGACGCAATCTGTGACACTTGAGACAGCGCATGGCATTGCGCGGCCTGCACTCGAAGGACAATGGTTCAACGACGGGTTTCGTGGCGCCATGGGGGAGCTTCTTTGTTCAATTGAAGACGACCGAGAGCCCTCAACATCTGCAAGAACCAACCTAAAATCATTGGCCATCGTTCTCGCCGCGGTTGCTTCGTCTAAACGCAAAAGGGAGGTCGAGATAGGAAGCATTAGGCTCAGGACACATAGCGAATAGATGACCAAAGCGGCGAGAGCGATTTCTGAGAGGAAGACTTTGAGACACCTGTCGAACCGCGTCGCCAGTCCTTCAATCTGCCAAACATGATCTCAATCCGATTGCGACGTTTGTAGCGGCACTTGTCGTATCGGACAGTTGTCTTGCGCTGTTTGCAGCCTGGGATGCACGCGCGTATCCCTTTGTCTTTCAACGCTTCTCTGAACCAATCGGCATCATATCCGCGCTCACCCAGCTACCATTCGACATTTGGCGGGCTGCTGACCAATGCCCTCGCGCTAATGTAGTTGCTGACCTATCCGGCAGTGACAGACAGATCCCAGGGGCTTCATTCGCCATTGTGCTTGAACCAATAGCGCAAAGGGGCTCATCTGTCACAAACCGCATGCAACTATGTGTTCATGCCGCCCTTGGTGCGCCCGATCAGACATGTGCACCGCTCATTTGAGCGCGATGATTCACGCAGCCAAACGGAAATCAATGGGCCTAAATTGTTGTTGTCGCGTGATGTCTTCCACTGAAGCAGAATATACTCCAGCATAGTCCGCGCAGTCTCCAGACCGGTTGCTGAGCAAAAGATTGGTGATGTCCTCAGCCGCGTTCTGAGCATGAGCTTGAACGGAAGTAAACCCTGTAAGAAGCGCGCTGAATGTCAAAACACTCACTCGCATGGTTCGATCTCCTTAGGGTTTTCAGAAATCCAAAAAAATGTTGCTCGATGGGAGTTGATGTCAGTCATCCTATCCTCAAAACGCGACGCGGTCCCCTCCATTCAAGTCCAGGATTTCTCTCGCTTCATCGGGAGTTGCGACCTGACTGCCTTTCTCTCACCGAAGATTCAGGCCACGATTCTCGACAGCACCCAGCCGCCCGAACTCACACTCAAGCGTCTGGTCAGCGTTACCCACGCAATTGATTGGGCCGAACAGGAATGTCGTTCGACTTTTGACACCTCAAGAACCGGCCTCCCAGATACAGGGTTCGCCCTCCTTGATCTGTGGGAACAATTCCCTGCTCCACCTTTTTGGGAATTTGCAGCATAGACCTCTGAAAAACATACATTTCTGAGAGGAGAAACTCTGGGTTCCAGACCCATCTCACGAAAATTCCCTGTAAATTGCCGGGTATCAGGGAAATCCCTCCCAAAGCGACCCCGCCAAAATGCGCCACTGAGACTGAGGCCTGAATTGCGTTCTGAGTGTACGGTTTGCTCCGTCTCTGATTGAAAGCGCATGCGCCAACTCGCGGGAATTGCGACTCAATTCCGGATCAGAAAACACAACTGAAGTGAGACAGGTATGAGTGGCGGTGCTGCCAGACTAATTCGAACCAGTCTCAGTGTGCCGCGGGATCCGCAATTCTTATCCGGAACAAAGTTGACGCCACTCGCTAAGAGCGGCGGCGCGGGTCAGCTTGAAGGTGTCTCGGCTGGTGAGCGATCTTTCTTGGTTGAAGTGGTTTTAGACGGAAGAATGAACGGCAGCGAATTTCTGTAAACTTCGCATGCGCCTGAACCGTTGCGTCGCGCGTTCGCGTCGTCGAAACGGAAGATGCGAATTCTCGACGCGGTTGTTGAGCCACCTGCCCGTCTGTTGTTTTTTGAGCGCGCCCATTTCTCTGAGCGCAGCCTTGTAGGAAGCGAAGCGATCTGTGACGATCTCTTCGGCGCAACCGTGCCGCTTCATCAGTTTCCTGAGGAATTTCAGTGCTGCAGCTTTGTTTCGGCGCTTGGTGACAACGGCTTCCAGCACCTCGCCTTCATGATCTACGGCCCGCCAGAGGTAGTACCTTTTGCCATTCACCTTCACAAAAACTTCGTCCACGTGCCACTTCCATTTCGAAAATGCCCGCAGTTGCTGGACTCGCTTCCGCCTTATCTCAGCAGCAAACATCGGGCCGAACCTGTTCCACCAATACCGGACAGTTTCGTGGTTCACGTCGATGCCTCGTTCATGCAGCAGATCTTCGACATTCCGAAGCGAGAGCGGAAATCGAATATACAGCATCACAGCAAGGCGGATGATATCGGGACTGGTCTTGAAGTTTTTAAAAGAGGCAGGTTTGGTCATGTGCAAAAACTACGCAACCGCCCTGCCCCGCTCAAGCAAAGTTCTTCTGACAAGACCTGCCAGGGGTGTCACTTCACTCCCGCGAAGAGTATTTGTTTCTTGCGATCTGCATCCCTTTGACACAAATCGAAATCGTTCTCATGCAAAAAACCCTGAGGGGAGGGCGCAACTAAAAAATGCCCATAATCATCTCGGCCTGCGACTAGCGCAACCAAAGTCTTCACGCCGTTTTGCTGTTTCATTGAGGGCTTTATGAAACGCAACGCCGCACCAATGCGTCTATCGTCTGTGTTATTGGGCCCTGATGCGTGAAAGAGATGCCCGTGATGCATGGATGCCTGCCCCGCACGCAATTCGGCAGCGACCGCATCTTTTTCCTTCACATCGACTGCGATTTCCTGCCCTCGTGACAACAGGTTGTTTTCGCTGAAGGTGTCCACGTGAGGCACGATACGGCTTTTATGGCTGCCAGGAACAAACCTCATACACCCGCTTTGCTCAGACGCTTCTGAAATCGCAACCCAACAGGTTACCTCTTCAGCATCATCCAAACCCCAATAGGTCAAGTCTTGGTGCCACGAGACTATCTTTGATGATCGCGCTTCTTTTACGAAAAGTGCTCCGCTCCAAACCATGAGGTCCGGCCCTAACACTGTTGAAGCAGCCTCAATCAGCTTCGGATGGCGAAGAAGTACATCGAATGATGGTATTAGCCTGTCCGGATAAGAATATAGAAGCTTGAGTTTCTCCGGGTCGTCTCTGAGAATGCGCTCTGCTTTCTCAAAACCATCGCGCAGCGTTTGGACCTCGGAAGCTGTCAGGATATCCAGCGGCGCTACGAAACCGTCTCTTTCATAAGCCTTTGCAGTATCACGCATTCGTCTATCCATCGTCATTTTCCGGAAACGTTAACTGTACCTTCATTGATTGGCTTCGATCAGACGCGACCTCAAAGGCAGTGACAACCTCGCCAACTTCGAAGGAATGCGTCACCAACTGGTCGACGTTTATTAGTCCGCTTCTCATCATCTCGACCGCGACTGAGAACTCGGAATGGAAACGGAAAGACCCGCGAAGCACTATCTCTTTTGCAGTCAACGCTTGCATCGGCACTGTCATATCTCCGCCCAGACCAAGCTGAACCAATGTTCCACCCGGTCGCAAGCATGCGACTCCAGAAGCCAGAGCAGATTGAGCCCCGGAACACTCCAGTTGGACATCAATCTGGCCCTTGTCCTTTTCAAACGTCTCCAGTTTTTGCGGATCGGCGTAAGTGTTGATGGCATCGTCTGCCCCGCATTCACGCGCCAAAGCGAGGGTCTGGTCCGAGATATCGGTCGCCACTATTCTGGCCGCCCCTGAACGACGTGCTGCCAAGATCGTGAGGCAGCCGATCGGACCGCATCCCGTGATAAGTACCGTTTTACCTAAGAGGCTCCCAGCTTGTTTAATCGCGTGCAAACAGACCGCCAGAGGTTCGGCCATAGCGGCCTGCGCGGGGCTCAACCCATCTGCCGGAACACATTGACCTGCTTTTGCCACGAGTTTGCTTTGAAAAGCGCCTTGGATATGCGGGAACGGCATCGCGCTGCCATAGAACTTCATATCAAGACAGTGGTTTTGCTGCCTGTTCAGACAATAAATGCAGGCTTGGCAAGGGCGGGATGGAGAAACTGCAACGAGTTGACCTGAGTGCACCCCCTGCACACTTGACCCAACTTTCACGATTTCCCCGGCGACTTCGTGTCCAAGTACCATCGGTTGACGCAACTTTATCGCACCGAAACCACCGTGGTTGTAGTAATGCAGGTCAGATCCGCAAATCCCACCCGCGCGCATGGCAATCAAGACTTCGTCTGGCCCCACATCGTGTACGTCTCGGTTTTCCAACCTCAGATCTTTTGCGGCATGGATAACAACAGCAACACTGGCCGAAGACATTGCACAGACTCCCTATACAGATTGCCAAAAGATACGGATAGTCGGTGCTGACAACCAAGGGGTTTTTGCATGACGCTTGAAATGTTCAACCTAAAGGGAACACGCGCACTAGTAACAGGCTCTAGCCAAGGCATTGGATTTGCGTTGGCCCGTGGCTTGGCTGCCGCCGGTGCTCAGGTCGTTTTGAACGGGCGCGACACCGCGAAGCTAGCGGCAGCAGCATCCGAGTTGAGGGAAACAGGCGCCTCGGTACGTGAACTTTCGTTCGATGTAACCGATCATGAAGGTGTCCGATCTGCCGTGGACAACTTTGAAGAGCACGCCGGCCCCATAGACATCCTGATAAACAACGCCGGAATGCAACACAGGACGGAGTTACAGGATTTCCCCGCTGAAGCGTTCGAGCGCCTACTACAGACAAATGTTGCGTCCGTCTTTCACGTCGGTCAGGCTGTGGCGCGGCACATGATTGAAAGAAAGTCAGGCAAGATCATTAACATTGCTTCGGTTCAATCCGCATTAGCAAGACCGGGTATTGCGCCTTACACGGCGACAAAAGGCGCCGTGACCAACCTTACAAAGGGAATGGCAACTGATTGGGCTAAATATGGTCTAAACTGCAATGCCATTGCGCCTGGATATTTCGATACACCTTTGAACGCCGCATTGGTTGCTGACCCAGAGTTCAGTGCATGGCTTGAGAAACGCACCCCAGCCGGTCGCTGGGGCAATGTAGAAGAACTTGTCGGCGCCGCCATATTCCTTGCCTCCCCTGCATCCAGTTTCGTCAATGGACATACTCTCTACGTTGATGGCGGAATAACGGCGTCACTTTGATTTGTGTCTTTCAACCGTCTGCTAGGTACGACTGACGCAGGTTTCGTTTAAAGCGCCGACGCCAAAGCAATCACCACAACAACCATCAATGAAGCCGCCATCGCAAAGTTGATCCTTTGATGTGAACTCTCACTTAAATCAAGGCTGCCCAGCTTTGCGCCAGCACCCAGCCAGATCATGTGAACTGGCACCCAAATCATATTGAATACTACGATTTTTATGACGACCTCCCAAACGGGCGCATCGGGCATAAAGGCAAACCCTGAAAACAATGCAGTGCCGACCACGTAAGCCTTGGGATTAATGAACTGAAGTGTCAGCCCGTTCGCAAAACCAAGTGGCGAGACCGCGGGGGAAAACCCGACCTTTGAGCCAGCGCTTGCAATACGCCAGGCGAGAAATCCCAAATACCCGACAGAGGCAAATAGCAGCAAAGTTCTAAGTACCGGTATAGCCAAAGCTACTGCAGCGACTCCAGAAACAACCAACATCATGTTGATGAACCCGCCCAGCATCAAACCAGCCACAAAAGCGAGTCCAGCTCGAAAACCAAATGCTGATCCAATGCCCGCAGTTGTTAAGACACCTGGGCCCGGCGTAATCAGCAGAAAGAAAACCGCAACAGCAAACTCAAACACTTTTCAGATTGACCTTTTACAGATCTCTGCATTCCGGCACAGCTGTGATCACCGATCCGTCCTTAAGGTGTTGCAGGAGATTGTCGACAGTTAGGTCACCCATAGCTGCACGCGTCTCAATAGTCGCGCTACCAGCGTGAGGGAGCAGAACGACATTGGACAGCTCGCGCAATGCTTTTGGAACACGCGGTTCGTCCTCGAAAACATCAAGCCCTGCCCACCCGAGCTCACCGTTTTGCAATGCATTAATGAGGGCAGTTTCGTCGACGATCGAACCTCGACTAACGTTTATCAGAGTGCCGCCTGCCCCCAACGCGTGCAGCACCTCAGCGTTGACCAACTTGTTGGTCGAAGGACCGCCGGGCGTGATGCATATGAGGACGTCCACATGTTCTGCCATTTCAACCAAATTGTCGAAATACGGGTACGGGACATCCTTTTGATTGCGGGTGTGATAAGAAATTTCGGGGGCCCACGGCTCCAACTTATCAACGATCGCCTGACCAATGCGACCAAGACCAAGAATGCCTATCTTTTGATTGTCCGCTGATCGCGTCAAAGGGGCATTACCTTCAACTTCCCACCGTCCGGACCGAACGTAATCATCGTCACGTATGAGCTCTCGATAACATGACAGAAACAGCAGAACGGCGGTGGTTGCGACTTCTTTGTTCAAAACATTGGGTGTGTGCGTAACAACAATCCCACGCTCAACCGCAGCATTTGCGTCGACAGCGTCGTAACCGACCCCATAGACACTGATCATCTTCAGGTTACTGAGTGATGTCATCAGGTCATGGGGAACACCATCATGTCCGTTCGTTACAATATGCGTAACACTTTCCGCGTTGAAATTGTCCAATTGATGAATGTCGAACGCTGCGGACAGGCGCTCTCGCATCCGTTCAGTGATCCCTCCGATTTGCAACAAGTCAGTCATCTTGACCAACCTTTTGCCGCTGAACACCAAGCCCATCGATGCGAAGCTCCATGACGTCGCCTTTTTTCAGATAAATTGGCTCCGGTTTGATCCCCATTCCAACACCGGGCGGTGTTCCAGTTGAAATTACGTCACCGGGGTGCAGTGTGAATAGTTGGCTAAGATGCTCTATGATCTCGGTAACGGAAAAGATCATCGTAGCAGTATTCCCGGTTTGCATGCGCTGACCGTTTACATCCAGTGACATTCCAAGGCTTTGAGGATCAGGCACCTCATCCCGGGTCACTAGCCACGGGCCGGTAGGGCCAAATGTGTCGCACGATTTTCCTTTGGTCCATTGACCGGTCAGTTGAGTTTGAAAATGCCTTTCCGACACGTCATTTACGATGCAATAGCCCGCAACATATTCGAGTGCGTCGGCCTTGGAAACGTATTTGGCTGTTTTGCCTATGACGACGCCCAGTTCGCATTCCCAGTCGGTGTGTGTAGATCCCCGCGGCATGACAACCTCGTCATATGCCCCAATGACCGCTGAGTTAGCCTTGAAAAAAAGGATCGGATGCTCGGGAATATCTGCGCCGGTTTCTGCAGCATGGTCCGAGTAGTTCAAACCGATGCAAAGAAATTTACCGATGTCGCCGACACACGGTGCGATACGAGGATCACCCTCCACAATTGGCAGGTTACTCGGATCTAATGAGCGCAGACTATCAAGAGTTCCGTCATCTAAAATCTCGCCGGTGATATCATTGATGTGAGCGGACAGATCCCGCAAATGCCCCTCAGAGTCGACCAGGGCAGGCTTTTCCGAGCCCTCGGCTCCGTAACGAACTAGTTTCATTTCTTTTCCTTTTAGTGATTGTCGCGTGGCATGAAGCCTCGCGCAATATCGCGGTAGTTTTCTGCACCTTTGAGCGTCATACCGCGATCCAACCGATCTACTTTTTCGCGAAATATTTCCTGCCACGGGGATTGGTTGGGCGGCATTGAATACCCACCTTTTGCCTCCAGATCGCGGGCGCGTTCATGCAGTTCTTCAAGCGAAACCAGCATATCTGCTGTGCCTTTACCTAGATCGATGCGCAGTCGGTCGCCAGTTCGCACCAAGGCCAACCCACCGCCCTCTGCTGCTTCGGGTGAAGCATTCAGGATAGACGGGCTTCCTGATGTGCCGGATTGCCGGCCATCACCGATGCAAGGAAGGGCTTCGATGCCTTGTTTCAACAAATATGCAGGTGGTCGCATGTTCACGACCTCTGCGGCACCTGGGTACCCTCTTGGTCCTGTTCCGCGCATAATCAGAATACAGTTTGCGTCTATTTTTTCTGCGGGATCATCGATCCGATGGTGAAAATCCTCGGGCCCATCAAACACAACCGCCCTGCCCTCGAATGCATTAGGATCATCCGGGTTCGACAGGTAGGTCTCTCGAAATGCCTGTGAGATCACAGATGTCTTCATAATCGCACTCTCGAACAAGTTGCCCGAGAGATTGATGAACCCCGCCTGTTGCTTAACCGGGCTACTGACAGGCTTGATTACGTCGCTATTCTGAGACCGGCGCGTCGAGCAGTTATTGCCCATCGTCATACCGTTCACCGTTATCGCATCGGGATGCGGCAGCAATCCAGCATCAAGAAGCTCTCCGACAACGGCGGGAACACCCCCGGCCTGCTGGTAATCTTCGCCCAGATATTTGCCCGCAGGCTGCATGTTAACCAACAGAGGAACTTCGTGGCCAAGTTTCTGCCAGTCATCGTTGTTCAATGGAATACCAAGATGCCGGGCGATTGCATTCAGGTGAATCGGCGCGTTCGTCGATCCGCCAATCGCCGAGTTTATGACAATCGCATTCTCAAAAGCCTGACGTGTCATCACATCGCTGGGGCGTAAATCCTCCCAGACCATGTCCACAATGCGTTTACCCGTTTCATAACTGATTTGACCGCGCTCTCGATACGGGGCAGGTATGGCTGCTGATCCCGGCAATTGCATTCCCAAGGCTTCAGCAAGCGAATTCATGGTCGTTGCTGTTCCCATCGTATTGCAATAACCCACCGAAGGTGCCGCGGCGGCTGCGATCTCCATGAACTCATCGGTGTCGATTTCATCAGCCGCAAGGTCTTCGCGCGCTTTCCAAATAACCGTTCCTGATCCGGCGCGCTCACCTTTCCACCAGCCGTTGAGCATTGGGCCGACCGACAGCGCAATCGCTGGGATGTTGACGGTCGCAGCGGCCATAAGAAGAGCGGGCGTTGTCTTGTCGCAACCAATGTTCAGAACAACGCCATCAATCGGGTACCCGAATAGACTCTCAACGAGGGACAGATAAGCTAGATTGCGGTCGAGAGAGGCCGTTGGCCGTTTACCGGTCTCTTGTATCGGGTGGACTGGTATTTCGATGCACGTTCCCCCGGCGGCGATGATTCCGTCGCGAACGCGTTTGGACAACTCGATATGATGCCGGTTGCAGGGGCTCAAATCACTGCCGGTCTGAGCAATCCCAATGATCGGCTTGCCTGATTGCAGTTCTGCGCGGGTCAACCCGTAGTTCAGGTATCTCTCTAAATACAATGCCGTCATCTCAAGGTTCTCAGAGTTCATGAACCACTTGCGAGATCGCAGATCATTTTTTGATATTTTAGTCATTGGCCTGACCATCCCCCGTCAATTATGTGCGTGTGTCCCGTGGTGAATGCACTTTCATCGCTTGCCAGATAGACGACCAATGCGGCAATCTCTTCTGCCTTCGCCACACGCCCCATAGGCTGACGCGCCACAAATTGTGCAAGGGCTTCTTCTCTGCTGCCCAGTTGCTCTCCCAACGCATCTACGCGGTCACGCCAGCTGGGACTGTCGACTGTTCCCGGACAAATGCAATTGCACCGAATTCCTTGTGTTATGAAGTCAACGGCTACTGATTTAGTCAGCCCAACAACAGCAGCCTTTGTCGTTCCATATACACAACGATTTGGCGCACCGATTATGGAACCCAGTGCGGAAGACATATTGATTATCGAGCCTCCTCCGCGCTCTAGCATCCCCGGCAATACAGCCTTTGTCGTGCGCACCATTGAGCGCACATTAAGGTCCATGGCGAAGTCCCATTCTTCATCGGTCGCATCCAGAATCGTTCCGTGATGCACGAACCCGGCGCAGTTGAACAAAACGTCCGGCTTCGCTCGCGCGACCCCATGATGAATACTGTCATTATTCGTCACATCCATCTCGAAAATTTCGAGATTTTCGTGATTCTGATCGCGAATCAAATTTAAATTTCCAGGGTTAATATCCGTCGCATAGACTTTCGCACCCTCTCTTGCCATCGCAATTACGCTTGCAAGTCCGATCCCTTGCGCGGCGGCTGTGACCAGGACGTTTTTTCCCTTAAGTCTCTCTGACATATATATTTTCCGACCCTAAAAGTGGCGACTGGACAAGTGTTACTTCGTCCCACAGATCAACCGAGAAGCAGAGAAACCTTGGCGGATTTGCAACGACTTCTGGCATGTGGGCCCAGAGCCGTTAGCGTATGACAGAGATTTTGGTTTGGCCATAACCATGCGTGGCGCACCTTCGGAAGGACAGAGGATTATGAGCAAGCAGTTAAAAGTAGCTCTATTGGGAACCGGCCTGATGGGCGCTCCTATGGCGAGGAATATTTTGCGCGCCGAATTTCCGCTAACCGTATGGAACCGCAGCTTGAAAAAGGCAAAACCGTTGACGGCAGAAGGCGCGACATTGGCGGAAACTGCCCCGCTGGCGGTTTCGGGTGCAGACGTAATAGTAACCATGCTGTCGGATGGGTACGCGACCGGCGCGCTACTTTCTGACGAGGCTTTCCGCGAACAACTCAAACCGGGGATGATCTGGATTGATATGTCCAGCGCTAAACCCGAACACGCCAGAGAGCAATCCGCGCAATTATCCTCGATGGGGGTGCAGCATCTGGACGCCCCGGTTTCCGGTGGCACCAAAGGTGCCGAAGCTGGCACCCTTGCGATCATGGTCGGTGGTGATAAGGACGTTATGGAGCGCATGCGACCGGTTCTGACAGCAATAGGCCGGCCTGTGTATGTTGGCCCAAGTGGTTCCGGTCAATTGTGCAAATTGGCCAATCAAACAATTGTCGCTGTGACAATATCTGCTGTCGCCGAAGCGACACTACTGGCTCAGCAAGGCGGTGCAGACCCAACCGCGTTGAGGGCCGCGCTGAAGGGGGGCTTTGCGGATAGCATTATTTTGCAACAACATGGCGAACGCATGTCTGACGGAAATTTTGTACCCGGAGGTTTGTCTAAGTTTCAAATAAAGGATTTGGACAACACACTAGAGGAAGCGCGCAGCCTTCGCGTTGAGCTACCCAGCACCCAATCTGTGCGCGACCGTTTCGAATATTTGATAGACGAAATGGATGGGGCTGAGCTGGATCATTCGGCCTTGTATTTGGAACTTAAAAAACGGAACGGGATGCTGTGACGAGGATCCTTGTGTTAGGCGGTGGAGGAATGCTGGGCCAGAAACTGGCTCATAGAATTTCGACCCAAGAAACTTTTGGACCAGAAGCCCAAATCTCACTGTTCGATCTCTCGTTCCCGCTCGACAGTGCGCCAGGTAAGCAAATTGTGGCGAACTTGACTGCGCCAGGCATCGCCAAGTCTGTTGCAGCTCAGCGCCCGGTCGTCATATTCCACCTTGCAGCTATCGTTTCAGGCCAAGCTGAGAAAGACTTTGCGTTGGGCTGGGATGTCAACCTTATGGCGACCTGGGCACTGCTGAATGCACTCAGAGATGAACACGCGGCATCAGGAGGCGAGTACACGCCTCGTCTGGTTTTTGCCTCGTCCATAGCAGTTTTCGGAGCACCGTTCCCTGAAAAGATTGGCGATGAGTTCCTCTCGGCACCTTTGACCAGTTACGGAGCGCAGAAAGCAGCGTCTGAGTTGATGATCACGGATTTCAGCAGGAAAGGATACATCGACGGTATTTCCTTGCGCTTGCCCACTTTGTGTGTACGCCCGGGCAAGGCCAACGCTGCCGCTTCTTCCTTCTTTTCAGGTATAATCCGAGAGCCACTGAATGGGGATGAGGCTGTCTTACCAGTTGCCGTAACTGTTCGCCACTGGCACGCCAGCCCCCGCGCCGCTGCGACTTTTTTGACCCATGCAGCAACACTGGACACGCAGCTTTTGAATGACAGACGCGCATTAAACATGCCGGGCGTAAGTTGCACCGTCGCCGAACAAATCGAAGCGCTGCGCGATGTGGCCGGTCAAGATGCAGTTGGCCTCATCAGGCGAGAACCCGACGAGGCAATCGAACGAATAGTCAAGAATTGGCCGCGCGACTTTCAAACAGATCGCGCTCGGGAGTTGGGGTTCAAGGCGGAATCAAGCTTCGACGAAATCATTCAGGTGTATTTGGAAGACGATTTTCGGCTTTAGTCGCCCATCGTCTTTCCAGTTAGGTGGCGTTTCAGATGATCGTGAATCTTTTCTCGTGTTAACTGCTCATCCCCTGACAATGCTGCTTCAAGTATATCGGCATGGTGTCTTATGTTTTGAGAAATGAACTCAAAGTTCCGATCTGCCACCATCAATTGCTGTCTGAATTGCGCGTAAACTCGGCTATGCATTTGTTTTAAGGTTTCCGAGCCACAGGCAGAAATAAGCGTTTGGTGAAACTCCTTCTCCGAGGCAAACCATATCTCGATAAGGCCGCTCGGGTCGTCTGTGGAGTGTATGCGTTTTTCGATATGGCTAAGTTTGTGATGAGCGGCCGTCAATCTTGCTTCCCAATCCACTCCGCCATTGCGGATCGACATCGCAGTGCCTTCGGCCTCCAACAAAACACGGACGTGTGTCAATTCGATAAGCTTCTGCGGCGAACGCATCGGCACGCGGAAACCTTTTTGTTCCTGAAAGTCCACCAATCCAACAGCGGCCAAACGAAAAAGGACTTCCCGAACCGCACTCGCAGAACAGCCATACTCATTACGAAGTTCTTCGGCTCTCACCTTGGCTCCATGCTCAAATCCATTAGAGATTAGGCGCATTTTAAGGTCTTGATAAATATCGATTTCTTCTTTCATCCAGGTATGCGCCTTCAATTTTTGTCCAAGTAGCGTCGTAAGCAATTTTTCGAATTTATGCAATAATCTCGAAATTTTTAGAAATTTCAAATTTTTCTTGTTGCATTCGATTCGTCGGCTTAACGTCTATCTGCGTGACAGCAGCGGAGGCGACAAGATCTCCCACTAAGCGCAATGCTCAACGTCTGGGAGGACACCATGAAAATAGTCAAGACAGCGGCCGTGGCGGCCGTAGCCACGACAATGGCAGCCGGTTTCGCGATGGCTGAAACAACGAAACTTAGAATTCAAACCCATTTTTCGCCCGAAACTCTTTCTGGTCAGATGGCTGCAAAATTCGTTGAAGACATTCAGGAGATGTCGAACGGCGAAATCGAAGTTGAAATGTTCTATTCCTCTTCGGTGGTCAAATCAGTTGAAACCTTCGATGCCGCTGCTACGGGGATTTTGGACTGCGACATGACGGGCGGCGGCTATCAGACCGGTAAAAATCCGGCCTTCCAGTTTGCGGGCGACCTGCTCGGCGGGTATCAGAACCCATATCAGCAAATGGCTTGGCTTCTTCATGGCGGCGGAAGAGAAGCTGTGAATGATCTATACAACGGCTACGACATGGAGTTCATCGGATGGTGGATTCCCGGGCCGGAGTCGCTTTCTTCGACCAAGCCGATTGCAAAAGTGGACGACTTCAAAGATTGGAAATTCCGCTCCCCTCCAGGCCTTGCGACCAAAGTGTTCGCGGAACTTGGTGCTTCTCCGATCGTTATGGACTTCAACGAAATCTTTACGGCTTTGGAAACCGGTATCATTGATGGCGCGGATGCCGCGAACCTGACTAACAACGTGGGACTGGGTCTGTACGAGATCGCAGGTCACACAAACTATCCCGGTTTTCACTCGATGCCGGCAGATCACCTAGCCTGTCGCAAAGAAGTTTGGGAAGCTATGCCTGCGCACCACAAGAAGATCATGGAAGTCGCAATGGATAGCTTGGCTTTGCACAATGCCACAATCAATGAAGTGCAGAACGCTCAGACTGCAAAAGACCTGAAAGCAAAAGGTGTTCAGTTGTACGAATGGTCGCCTGAAGACCTGGCAGCGTATCGCGCGGCCGTTCAGGTCGGTTGGACTGAATTCGCGACGACCCCTGAGGCACAGGCGCTTTTGGAAAGCCACATCAACTTCCTGCGTGACCTGGGAGCAATGCAGTAGTCAGGCTTCGACCGAATTACGACGCACGGAGAGGCCGCACTAGCGGCCCCTCCGGATTGGCGCCGGGATCCAGAACTTCATGAAAATCAACAGAATAATAAGTCACATACTGCAGTACGACATGCCGGAAGTTTTGGGCTATTCGCAACAGTATTATGACAAGCGTACAACCCATCTGGTCGAGATTCAGACAGATGAAGGGGTAACCGGTTGGGGGGAGTGTTTTGGTCCCGGAAACGTAGCCATTGCCAACAAGTCTATCGTAGAAAAGGTAATCCAACCATTGGTCCTTGGCATGGACCCTTTGGACAAAGACGTGATCTGGCACAAGGTGTACAACCTTCTGCGAGACCATGGCCAAAGCGGAATGCCAATACAGGCTTTGTCCGGGGTGGACATCGCACTTTGGGATATCACCGGCAAAATCTCTGGCCTTCCCCTCCATAAGCTTGTCGGCGGCGCGCATCGCACAAGCGTTCCTTGCTACGGCTACGGCATGATGCTTCGGGATGAACCGATTTCTAGTCTGGCCAGCCGTTTTGAGGAGGAAGCCGCAAAGATCAAAGAAATGGGATTTACCGCCACCAAAATGAAAACGGGCTTTGGCCCGAAGCCTGATGTGAAGCTGTGCGAAGCAGTTCGACGCGGAGTTGGTGACGACTTTCCTTATATGGTCGATGCAAACCATGCTTATACGACTTCGGACGCATTTTTTGTCGGTCGGGCGTTGGAAGAACTGGACGTATATTGGTTCGAAGAACCTGTCGCGCCAGAAGACATTGACGGGTACCGCGAATTGCGCACTTCGCTGAAAGTCAACATCTCGGGCGGGGAGGCAGTTTTCAATCGCTGGGCTTGGCGCAATCTTCTTGAAAATCGCGGCATCGATATAGCGCAGCCAGAAGTATGCGCTTTGGGCGGTGTTTCAGAGTATCTCAGGATACTAGCACTATGCCACGCACATTTCACTCCGGTCGTAAATCACGTCTGGGGTAGCGCCATCGCTGTCGCAACTAATCTGCATTTACTGGCGGCCATGCCCCCAATTCCAGGCGGCTTGCATCCTTGGGAGCCTATGCTGGAGTTCGACACGACGGACAACAAGTTTCGGGACGATCTGCTGACCGTACCGCTGGAAATTCAAAATCAGGTCAAGGCCAACAACGGCCGTGTCATGATCCCGACTGGCCCCGGACTGGGGGTCGAGCCGGATCGAGACTTTATCGATCACTACAGGATCGAAGGATAGGGACGAGGGTTACGCGATGCACAAGAATTCAGGCGGACCAATTGAATGGCTCATACCGTTGGCCTTCGTCGCGACTGCCAGTTGGCTTGTTTGGCATCTCCCGGCATTCCTATTGGATTGGCTGCCTTACACCTCTGAATCCCTCAAAAGCCAGGTAACGGAAATATATCTGCGCAGCGACGTCACGCCCGAATTACCTGGAGTGTTCGGGGGGTATGTCGACATCATCGACATGGCCGCGCTCGTCCTTCTACCGTTTCTTGCAGTGTTTGGCACCAAGACCGTGCGCCCAGCGACAATGGAGTTCGAAGGCTCGACGGTTATGGATCGTTTCGCCCTGTTCATAGGCCGAGTTACCATGATGATGATCGCAATCATGACTGTCGTCATGCTCTACGAAGTCTTCATGCGTTATATCCTGGAAAAGCCGACCGAGTGGGCCAACGAAATGACACTCTGGTTCGCCAGCTTTGTGTTTTTGATGTCTGGCTACTACGCCATGCAACAACGCAGTCACATTCGAATATTCCTGCTGTACGACGCAGTTCCACGTTGGCTTCAGCGTGTTTTTGATACGGTTTCGACAATCCTGATCGTACTGTTTGCCTTCTTTCTGGTCTACGGCAGCTACAAACAGGTGTTCGTCAACAAGCTCTATAAATGGGAGCTTTATGGCTCCGCCTTCAATCCTCCGATCCCGGCGACGTTGCAGCCGATGGTGCTGATCGTGATTACGCTCGTCGCAATGCAAGCAATTTTGAACTTGATCGCGGATTGGAACAAAGAACCGGAAATCCACACAGATGAACCGGACGAAGACGAAATTGAAATGATCAAACGAGCGGTGGGACAAGACTGATGGATATTGGAACAATCTCACTCATCCTGATGGTCGCCCTGATCGTGCTTCTGGCGATCGGAATGCCCTTGGGTCTGGCCTCGGCTTCTCTTGCTGTTCTGGTTCTGGTCCTGAAGTTTGAACCGACACTGCTTTTGAACCCGTTTTCATTCGGCGACGGGGTTCTCACCGGTCGGCCAGGCACTGGGCCGCTCTATATCCTGGCGCAGAAGATATACGGGCTCTTAACGGACTACGTGCTCATATCAGTTCCATTGTTTATCTTCATGGCGTCGCTGCTAGAGCGGTCCGGGATCGCGCGGGACATGTATTCGTCGTTGAATGTCTGGCTGTCCAGAACACGCGGCGGCATCGCAATCGTGACCTCGATCATGGCGGTGATCATGGCGGCCATGTCCGGCATCATCGGCGGTGAGGTTGTCCTGCTGGGCCTTATCGCCCTGCCCCAGATGCTGCGCCTCGGCTACGATCAGAATCTCGCGATCGGCGTCATCTGCGCCTCGGGGTCGCTTGGCACTATGATCCCTCCCTCGATCGTTCTGATCATCTATGGGCTGATCACCGAAACCTCGATCAAGTCGCTGTTCACCGCGTCTTTCATTCCCGGCTTCATGTTGGCCTCAATGATCATCCTGTACATCATCATCCGCACGCAGTTGAATCCTCATCACGCTCCGCTGCCGGAGCCGGACCCGAACGACCCCGAACCGGCTGAAAAACGCAAACTGTTTGGGGCTTTCATGAGCATCGTCGTCGCTGGATTTTCCACCGTTCTGTTTATCCGGGCTGCGTTCTTCGAGCTTTCCGGATCAAACGCTGCCAGCCAGGGTGAACCAGCGCGGCTGGGGACAGCTGACTACCTGCCCTGGTTTGCCGGCATCACGATCGTCGCCCTACTGCTGATCTTCTTCGTCTTTGGCAGAGAGCGCGCCAAAATAGGGTGGGAAATGGGCAAAGGCCTCGTTGCACCGCTGGTCGTCATCGGCGTCGTTCTCGGCTCGATCTATGGCGGGATCACAGGCATCACCGAGGCAGCAGGCATGGGCGCCTTCGCCGTCCTGATCATCGCTATCCTGCGGGGCGAGGGATCGTTTGAGCTGGTTTGGGACAGCTTGATGCGGACGTTAAAATCCACAGGTACCATTATCTGGGTTACGATCGGGGCCGCCGCGCTGGCGGGTGCCTACACCATTGCTGGCGGGCCCCAATACGTGGCCGACCTGATCGTCGGCCAGGAGCTGCCGACCATGCTGGTCATTCTGGTGATGATGCTGATCTTGCTGTTCATGGGCGCATTCATGGATTGGGTCGGCATCGTTCTGTTGATCATTCCGGTCTTTTTACCGATCGTCCTGCGCCTTCCCATTGAGGAAATCGGGGTCTTTGGCCAGCTAGAGCCGAGTCATGTCGCCATCTGGTTCGGCGTCGTGTTCTGTATGAACATGCAGGTCAGCTTCCTCTCGCCACCTTTCGGACCGGCCGCGTTCTACCTGAAGTCGGTAGCCCCGCCGCATATCAGCCTGACGGATATCTTCCGCGGCTTCCTGCCATTCATCGGGATCCAGTTGCTGGCGCTTTCCGTTCTTCTGATCTGGCCGGGCATCATCGCGCTGCTGTTGTGAGGTTGCACCCATGCTGACACAAGATCAGATTGGCAAGTTCCGGACGGACGGATACCTCGTGGTCGAGGATGTAATTCCCGGCGATGTCCTGGATCGGGTACAGGCCGAATACTCGGATGTCCTGAACCGGCTCTATGACGGTTGGTACAACAAAGGGCTGGTCAAGAACGAGCCGTCGAGAATGACCTTCTGGGACAAACTTCTGTCCGCCTATCAGGCCGGTTGCGACTATTTCCAGCCGCTGGACATCTCGCTGCCCGGTGATCGGATCATGGCGGACACACCGTTACATATTGGGCCCGCAGTGTTCGACTTGCTGACGGCCCAGCCCATGCTTGACGTTGTCGAGCAGTTGATCGGGCCAGAGTTGGTCAGCAATCCGATCCAGCACGTTCGGCTGAAGCCCCCTGCCCTTAAGCTGTGCAAGGACGAGGTGCGCGCGCATATCACCGCAACGGACTGGCATCAGGACCGGGCGGTTGCGTTGGAGGATGCGGACCAGACCGACATGGTCACGGTTTGGATTGCCGTCAACGATGCAACGGTTGAAAACGGCTGCTTGCAAGTGCTGCCAAAGGCACAAGACCAATCCATCCTGCCGCATTGCGCGCGGACACAGACAGGCATTGCCGACGGGTTCATTGACGAAGACCGAGCCGTGCCCCTTCCTGTCAAGGCAGGCGGGATCATCCTGTTTCACCCTCTGACGCCACATGCTTCGCTGGTCAATGAAACGGACCGGTTCCGCTGGTCGTTCGACATCCGCTTCAGTGCGACAGGCCAACCCACCGGTCGAGATCATTTCCCCAGCTTCATCGCGAGGTCCAGATCGCACCCCGAAACCGAGCTGCGAGATTGGCGCGTCTGCAAGTCCAATTGGGAAGCGGCAAGAGCAAGGCTGTCCGGACAGCCGCATATAGATATTCACCGGTGGACATCGGACTCGCCGTTCTGCGCCTAGCTGCTGCCGCCAAGAAAGCTGATTATGACTTTTGTACGTTTAGATCGAGCGGATAGCGTGGTGGTTGCAACTCGGCCGCTGGAGGCCGGTAGTATGGTCGAAGATGTCTCGACCAATGCGCGCATCCCCTCGGGACACAAGGTCGCCACGCGTATGCTTGCACCCGGTGATCCGGTCAGAAAATACGCCCAGATTATCGGTTACGCCACCCAACGGATCGAACCTGGCGACCATGTGCACACCCACAATATCGAGTTCCGTAATACCAGCGTGGACTACGAGTTTGCGACGGACCACCGGCCCATGAAACCCGCCACCTCGGTCGATACGTTCATGGGCTACCACCGGGACAACGGTCGGTTCGGTACGCGCAATTACATCGCGGTTCTGACCACCGTGAACTGTTCGGCGACTGCGGCCCGCATGATTGCCAACCACTTCACACCGGACAAGCTGGCAGAGTTTCCGAACGTCGACGGCGTGGTTGCCTTTGTCCACGGAACGGGCTGCGGAATGGCCGATTCTGGCGACGGTTTCGAAGCTCTTCAACGGGTCATGTGGGGGTTTGCGAAACATCCCAACCACGCTGCTGTTCTGATGGTCGGTCTGGGCTGCGAGATGAACCAGATCGACTGGCTGTTGGACGCGTATGGGCTGAAGCAGAGCCCCACCTTCCATACGATGAACATCCAGAACGTCGCCGGATTGCGCCGGACCGTGGAAATGGGCATCAGCAAGATCAACCAGATGCTGCCCCTTGCCAATGAAGCGCGGCGCAGCGAAGCCCCGGCGTCCGAACTGATGGTTGCGCTGCAATGCGGTGGATCGGACGCTTGGTCAGGTGTGACCGCGAACCCTGCGCTCGGACATGCCTGCGACCTGTTGATTGCCCAAGGAGGCACAGGAGTCCTTGCGGAAACGCCCGAAATCTATGGAGCCGAACACCTTTTAGCCCGCCGCGCCCTTGGTCGTGCAACTGGGGACAAACTGATCGGACTGATCGATTGGTGGCAGGACTATACCGCTCGCAATCACGGTTCGATGGACAACAACCCAAGCCCCGGCAACAAGCAAGGCGGTCTGACGACCATCCTTGAGAAATCGCTGGGGGCAGCGGCGAAGGGCGGAACCACCCCTTTGACCGGTGTATTCAAATACGCCGAACCCATCACCGCCAAAGGCTTCACCTTCATGGACAGCCCCGGATATGACCCGGCCTCGGTGACCGGGCAGATCGCGGCCGGGTGCAACCTTGTGTGCTTCACCACGGGACGCGGCTCTGCATTTGGGTCCAAACCGGCACCCACGCTGAAAATCGCTACTAACTCTGAGTTGGCAGCGCGCATGCCCGAAGACATGGACGTGGATGCGGGCGACATTCTGACCAAAGGTACCAGCGTCGAAGAAAAAGGACGGGAAATATACCAACGGCTGCTCCAAGTCGCCTCGGGCGCGCGGACCAAGTCCGAGGCGCAGGGCTTGGGTGACTACGAATTCGTTCCCTGGCAAATCGGAGCGGTGATGTGAAAAGGATCCTTGTAGCCGGCGGTGGATTGATCGGTATCCGCCACGTCCGCGCCGTGATTGAGCATCCCGGCTGTATGTTGGTCGGGTTGGCCGATCCAGATGGCTCGATCAAGATAGACGTGCCGCGTTTTGCTAGTGTGGACGAGGTGCAGGACCCGGTGGATGGCGTCATCATTGCGACGCCGACCCGCCTGCATGCAGAACATGGCATTCTGGCCGCATCCCGCGGTTGGCACATGCTAATCGAAAAGCCGGTTGCCGCATCAGTCGATGATGCCCTGCGCCTGAGGACGGCTGTTCGCCAGGCTAATGTCCGCAGCCTTGTAGGCCACCATCGGCGTTATCACACAACCTTGCAGCAACTGAAAGAGGTGATCGCGCAAGGTACGATCGGACAAGTTATCAACGTCTCGTTGCTGTGGGCCATGCGCAAACCCGAGAGTTATTTTGAACAGAACTGGCGGACTTTCGATGGCAGCCCAGTCATGATCAACCTGGTGCATGATATCGATGTCATGCGCTTTGTGATCGGAGAAATCTCAGATGTCGTCGCCCTGCCTGGCGCGTCGATCCGCGGATCAGATCGGATAGAAAGCGGGGCTATCGCGATCGCGTTCGAAAACGGCGCAACGGGCACTATCAGCTTTGCCGACACCGCACCCAGCCCTTGGGGGTTTGAGGCCGGAACCGGCGAAAACCCGAACATCGGCACAACCCGACAGGACATGATGTGGATCACTGGAACCAAGGGCGCTGTAAGTTTTCCTTCCATGACCCTGTGGCGTGGTAAGGATTGGGGCACTGCGGCCCAAAAAGACCAACTTCTACGACCGAAACAGAAACGCGAGCCGCTGGAGGCCCAGTTGGATCACTTCCTTGACGTGATCGACGGCGCCTCACCGTTGATCGACGTCGAGGATGCGGCCCGGACGCTCGAGGTCACATCACGGATAGAACAGGGGCTAAAAGCGCGGTCAGCTCGAGCGCGGGCACCGACCTGAAGGAAATCCGGCCCCGGCGAAGAACCGGGCCACCAAAAAACCTATGATTACACGCCGGGCAATATGAGCATCCGAACTTCAAAACCGCCCGCGCCAGACACAAGAATGAAAACCAGAGACATTTACGGAAAGGGAAACCAATGAGCAAACCATCAATCGGGTTTATCGGCTTGGGACTAATGGGCGGAGCCATGGTGAACCGACTGTTGGACCAAGGATACTCGGTCACGGTATTGGGAAACCGCGACCGCACATACCTGGACGCCGCGATTGACCGAGGCGCCCGCGAGATGGAAAACGCCCACGAGCTGGCTCAGGCCAGTGACATCGTGATGCTGTGCATGGGTACCTCCGAACAGGTCGAGGGCCGTATGCGCGGTGCAGATGGAGTGATTTCGGGATTGAAACCCGGGGCGATCGTCATCGACTTTGGCACCTCGCTTCCAGGCAGCACACGCGCCTTGGCCGAGGAGGTTGCCGCAGCCGGCGGAAGCTATCTTGATGCGCCGCTTGGCCGTACGCCTTCGCACGCGCTAGAGGGCAAGCTCAACATTATGACTTCCGGCGACAAGGCTGCCTTTGACAAGGCCGAGCCGACACTGAAAGACTTGGGCGAAAACGTTTTTTACCTTGGCCCCGTTGGGTCCGGACACACGATCAAGCTGATCAACAACTTCTTCGGAATGACCGTCGCGAACGCAATGGCCGAAGCTTTTGCCATGGCAGATATTACCGGTGTTGACCGCAAGCAGGTGTATGACGTTATGGCCGCAGGGCCGCTGTATTCCGGAATGATGGATTTCGTCAAAGCCTACGGCGTCGAGGATGACCCAAATCAGCTGGCCTTTGCCATCAAGAACGCGGCAAAAGATCTTGGGTATTATGACCGCATGGCACGCGAGGCAGGCGTTACCAGCGTGATGTCGCAGGGCGCGCTTTCGGCGCTGATTGACGCGCGCGACCACGGTCAGGCGGACGACATGGTCAGCCAGATGGTTGACTACTACGTCAAGCGTTTCAACACCTGATCGATGGCCGTCACCGCCAGCCCCACTGCGGACCTGCCGCGCCTTGGCATCGTGCTGATGTTGACGGCGTGGCTATTCTTTTCGCTGGTGGATCTTGGGGCCAAGTGGTTGGCGTTGGCGGGCGTGCCGGCATTTCAGTTGGCATTCATGCGCTATGCGGGGCACTTTGTGATCTCTGTGGGCGTGATCGCCAAGGGCGGGATTGAGGCCAGCAGGTTCAAGACCGACCATCCATGGCAGGTCATTAGCCGGGCCTTGCTGCTGATCTCGGCGACCGTTTTCAATTTTTATGCCCTGCGGTTTTTGCCTCTGACCGTCGTGTCAGCAATCATGTTCTCAAGCCCGGTCATCGTGTGTTTTCTGTCCGTCTTCGTTTTGAAAGAACGCGTGGGTCCATGGCGTTGGGCGGCTATTACCCTGGGCTTTCTGGGGGTGTTGGTTGTCGTGCGGCCGTTTGGTTCAGCCTTTCATCCGACCATGCTGTTGATCGTCTACAATGCCACCGCTTTGGCCTTGTACTCGATCATGACGCGCAAGCTGTCCGGGGTTGTTGCCGTGGACACCATGCAATTCTACCTTGGGCTTACCGGGACGGTGGTTCTGCTGCCGTTCGCCATATGGTTTTGGGTCCAGCCAGAAAACACGTGGAGCCTGATTGTACTGATCGGCCTTGGCGTCTTTGGCTGGTGCGGGCATCAACTATTGACGAACGCGCATCGGTTCGGAACGGCGAACCAGTTGATGCCATTCACCTATTCGTTCCTGATCTACGTTGCGATTTGGGGCTATTTGTTCTTTGACACGGTACCGGGCGCATTCACTTTGGCAGGGGCTGCTCTAATCATGACTGCCGGTCTCATCATCTGGAAGAGAGAAAAGAAATGACGCGAATTGCCTGCATCGGCGAAGCAATGATCGAATTGTCCATGCTGGAAACCGGTGCAAATGTGGGCGTCGCGGGGGATACGCTGAACACGGCCATCTACATGCACCGCGCCGCTCCTGATCTGCAGGTGGAGTATATGACATGTCTGGGCGACGACCCGTTCTCAGGGCGCATCGCCGGCTTTATCGCCAGTCATGGAATCGGGACATCCGGCATCCGCATCATTCCGAACGCCTCTCCGGGATTATACGCAATCACGACATCTGCGGACGGTGAACGCAGCTTTACCTATTGGCGCAGCGAGGCGGCCGCCCGTCAGCTATTTGCCGATCACGACTTCAGCCCACTTAACGGTTACGACGTGCTGTACTTGTCAGGGATTTCCGTAGCCATTCTTCCGCATTCGGTGAGGCTTGCGCTTCTGGACTGGCTAGAAGGCTCTTCAGTTCGGTTGGTCTATGACAGCAATTTTCGTCCGCGTCTCTGGGACAGCGTCGAACACGCCCGGCAAATCAACCAACGGCTTTGGCAGCGTGCAGATATTGCCCTACCATCCATCGACGACGAGATGGCACTGTTCGGGGAAAGCGCGGATCAAGTGGCGGCACGCTTTGCCGATCATCACGGTGTCGGTGCATTGAAACGCGGAGAGGATGGCCCTCTGCCCATTGGTCAGAACATTGACCAAACCTATGAACCTGCCAAAAACGTGCTGGATACCACAGCGGCGGGCGACAGTTTCAACGGTGGCTACCTCGCTGCCTTGCTGACAGGAAAATCGCAGGCCAAGGCCCTGATGGCCGGACACAATCTGGCGTCCACCGTTGTTCAGTTCCGCGGCGCGATCATTCCCGGATAAGTGACGCGAGATCCTCAGCGCCAACAAGGTCCAAAAGTGGCACTACCGGATCTGGCTGTTTGACAGCCGAGGCGATTTCCAACGCGCAAGGATCGTTCAGCGTCCTGCCCTTGGCGGTCTCGGACATGCAAAAGGAGATCCAGGCCCGCATCCCTGCAATCACCGCCTGAGAGCCGGTCTCACGGAGTGTGGGAACAAACCGATACGGCAGCTTTTGGCTGCCATCCATCGCGATTTGGTCCAGACGGTGCGCCAGCTCGAGGTTTTCAAAGCGGCGCAACAAAGCCTCGGCATAGTCCGGAACCTGTACTTGCAGTGCTGCGGGCAGCGTTGCGCCCGCATCCTTCATCAACTCGGAAACCAGCGGGCGCAAAACCGGGTCTCGAACCGCTTCGTGGACGTAGGTCAGGCCTCGCTCCAAGCCGCCATAAGCCAACAGGGAATGGGCACCGTTCAACATGCGCAGCTTTCGCATCTCGTGCGGGGCTACGTCATCGACCAGTTGCACGCCCGGCCAATCCGGGTGCGGACCGGCGAAACTGTCTTCGATAATCCACTCCGAAAACGCCTCGGTCGGAACAGCCATAGGATCGCCGCTGATTGCGCGAACGGCGTCCGTGGTAGCCGGGGTGATCCGGTCGACCATCGCGTTTGGAAAGCGAACGGCATTCCAATTCACGTCCAGGCCGGCTGCATTCGCAAAATCGGCAACTGCCATTTCGAGCGTTTTGCCGTTTTCCATGCGATTGTCACAGCTTAGCACCGTTACTGGCTTGCACCGTTCCGCAAGGCCATAAGCTAAAAAACCGATCAGCGTCACAGGCCATTGCCCTGCCAGATCGGCGGCAATCGCTGGGTCCTGAAGGTTCAGATTGCCCGCGGCGTCCAAATGGTAACCTTTCTCGGTGACGGTCGCCGAGATGATCTCGGCATCCGCCATCACATCGAAAATCTCTGTGCGATCATTGGGCACGACCAGAACGTCACGCAGAGCTTTGATGCGCCGGACGCCCTGCCCCTGTACGCACAAATCGTACTCGAAACCTTGTTGGGCCAATCCATCCCGAACCGAGGATGAACGCAGGCTGACGCCGACAACGTCCCATCCGCCAGCTTGATCCGTGTAGTCCAGCAAATGCGCCCGGGCGAAGTTTCCAAGGCCGAAGTGAAGAATTGTACCCATCTAGCTTTGCAATCCGTAAACTTGTTTCGCCAAATCGACAGCCAGCAACCGCGCAAGATGCTCAGCACTATCCCGACCGAAATAGCCGCGCGCAACCTGATCGGCCAAATGAATCGCCACTCCCCGTCGCCACAGGTCGTGCCGTGCAGGAATGGACAGAAAAGCCCGCGTGTCGTCATTGAATCCGGCCAGATTGTAATATCCGGACGTTTCAACAATCTGATCGAAATACCGCGCTATACCGGCTGGGCTGTCGTGGAACCACCAAGGCGGCCCGATCCTAAGGCACGGCCAATGTCCCGCCATGGGCGCCAGTTCACGGGCATAGGTGCTTTCGTCCAATGTGAAGAGTATGATGCGCAGTTCCGCCGAGTTTCCGACCCGGTTCAAAAGCGCCTCAAGGCCCGTGACCCAATTCATCGCGATTGGAATGTCGGCCCCCTTGTCCCGTCCGAAGTCCCGCATTACCGCGTCGTTCGTGTTGCGCTTGCTGCCAGCATGTATCTGCATGGTCAGACCATCATCGATAGACATCTGCGCCATTTCGATCAGCATATGTCCATAGAACCGGCGCGCGCCCTGTTCTGTACCTTCCCGCCGTCTCAGCCGTTGGTACAGCGCATCCGGGTCGTCCAGCCACTCGGTCTGCACACGTCCGATACCGTGGTCGGTGGCCGTACAGCCCAGCTGGATGAAATAAGCCCGCCGCATCCGCAGCGCGTTGAGGTAGCCATCATAGCTGTCCAGATCGCAGCCTGTCAGCTCGGCCAACTTGTTCAGGTTCTGTACGAACTCCGGGTCCGCCCCATCCAAAACCCCGTCCGGGCGGAACGTCGGAACAACCCGCCCGCCCCAACCGCTTGCACGGATCTCCTGATGCTGTGTGAGAGTGTCGAGAGCCGAATCCGTAGTGGCCAGAACCTCGATCCCGAACCTGTCGAACAAAGCCCGCGGGCGAAAATCGGGTTGCGCCAGCTTTTCCGCGATCTTGTCGTAGATCAGATCTGCCGTACGCGAAGACAACTCCTCAGACACGCCCAGCGTTTCATGCAGCACGTAGTTCATCCAGATCCGGGAAGGCGTTCCCAGAAATAGATGCCAATGTTCGGCAAAGGTGCGGAAAACGGCGCGAGGATCCTTCTTTCGCCCCTCTTCCCCAACGCCGAGTTCCGACAAGGGAACGCCCTGCGAATAGAGCATACGGAACACGTAATGGTCGGGAACCACCAACAGCTCTGCCGGGTTGGGGAACGGCGCATCGGTTGCAAACCACCCCGGATCGCAGTGACCATGCGGAGATACGATCGGCAGGTCCCTGATGCCCAGGTACAGGTCTTCTGCCATGCCATTCAAATTACCGGTCAATTCTGCCTCCGATACTGCTGCCCGAAATTGTTAACACAGTTTTTAATGGTTGCATCTTTCCCGTTCGAACCCGCAGACTGACCGGGTGATCCGGGGGACTGAATGAATATTGCGCTGATTGGTTTGGGGATGGTTTCTGGCACGCATGTCGCCGCCATTCGGGCATCGGATCAAGGCCTCAGTATTGCCGGAGTCCTCGGGCGCAATCCTGACAAGGCAGCTGAGTTCGCGCGGCGAAACGAGACCCGCGCGTTCAGCTCGGTCGAGGAAATCGCAAACGAACCAGACGTCGACTTTGCGATCATCGCAACCCCACCTGATCAGCGCACAGAGTTGGTGCGGGTTCTTTCGACCGCTTCGAAACCGATCCTGATGGAAAAGCCCATCGAAAGAACGCTGGACGCCGCGACGGCCATTGTCGAGCAGTGCGAGGTGTCTGGTGTTCCGCTGGGCATAGTCTTTCAGCACCGCGCCCGCGCCGCTTCGCAGGCGCTGAAATCAGCCATTGAACAGGGTGAGCTGGGCGCGATCGCCACGGTGGAGATCCGTGTCCCCTGGTGGCGTGATCAGAGCTACTATGACGAGCCGGGTCGCGGCACTTACGCACGCGACGGAGGCGGTGTCATGATCTCGCAGGCAATCCACACGCTTGACCTTGCGATGTGGCTGCTGGGGCCGATCTCGGGCATTCAAGCCATGATGAGAAAAACTCCGTTACACGATCTTGAGGCCGAGGATTGGGCAGGTGCAATCCTTGAAATGGATAACGGCGCGGTGGGAACGTTGATGGCAACTACTGCCGAATATCCTGGGGCCGCTGAATCTATCACGATCCAGGGCACGCGCGCCAAAGCGCATCTGGATTCAGGTGTCCTGACCTTGACCACTTTCGATGGTCGGAAATCCACGGTTGGCGAAACGTCCGCCACAGGCGGAGGGGCCGATCCCATGGCGTTCACCCATGAATGGCACCAGACGGTTATCGAGGATTTCGCCAAGGCCGTCGCCGGTGGAACGAGGCCGCTGGCCAGCGGACGCAGTGCCCTTTTGACTCACGCCGTCATAGACGCGATGCAGATCGCCAATCGAACCGGCCAGAAAACACGAGTAGCCTCATGAGCCTGACCTGCGTCGCCCTTGGTCTGGACCACCGCCATATCTATGGCATGACGGAAAACATGCGTAAAATCGGCGTGGACTGCGTCGGCTACTGGACACAAGGCGATCCAGAAACGCTGCCGGGCTACGTCAAAAGGTTTCCCAATATTCCGCGGCTGGCCCGATTGGAAGACGCCCTAACCTGCGGGGCGGATCTAGCGCTGATTTCCGCAATTCCGGCAGATAGGGCCGCGTTGACGATCCGCGCTATGCAGAACGGCATGGATGTCATGAGCGACAAGCCGGGCTGCACGACGTTCGAGCAACTCGACCAGATCAAGCGAACGGTCGCGGACACCGGTCGAATCTGGTCGGTAAATTTTTCTGAACGATTTGAAACGCCGGTTAGCACCATGGCGACCGAGTTGGTCGAGGCCGGCGCCATAGGGCGCGTGATCCAAACGGTCGGACTTGGCCCGCACCGATTGAACCGGGCAACCCGGCCGGAGTGGTTTTTTAGGCGTGACCGCTATGGCGGAATTCTGACCGACATTGCCTCGCATCAGATCGATCAGTTCTTGCATTACACAGGTTCGGAAACCGCGGAAATCACAAACGCTTACGTGGCGAACTACGCAAACCCCAAGGATCCCGGGTTGCAGGATTTTGGCGAGGTCAATCTACTAAGCGAGAATGGCACCGGGTACATCCGGGTTGACTGGTTTACGCCGGATGCCCTTCCGAACTGGGGGGATGGTCGTCTGACGATCCTAGGAACCGAAGGCTATATCGAGTTGCGAAAATATGTTGATGTGGGTGGGGCCTCAGGGACAGACCATCTGATCATCGTCAACGGTGAAACCTGCCAAAAGATCGACGCATCTGACGCCGGCCTTCCCTACTTTGCGCGCCTCGCCGATGACATCCGTAACCGGACCGAAACTGCAATGACGCAGACCCACTGCTTTAAGGTCATGGAACTGGCGCTACGTGCGCAGGAAATGGCGGAACGCAGATGATCAACGTTGCGATCCTTGGCGCTGGTATCGGTGCGCAACATCTGAGCGCACTGGAACGGCTTGACCGCGACTTCCGCGTAGCCGCCATGGTCGACCAGAATACGGACCGGATCGAACAGATTCGACAGAACGCGAATTTTCGAGCACTGACCAACATTCAAGACGCGCTGGATGATCCGGCGATTGATGTCATCGACATCTGCCTGCCGCCCCATCTGCATGTACCGACCACCCTTGAGGCACTGGCGGCAGGAAAACACGTTGTCTGCGAAAAGCCTCTTGCGACCTCGATGCAGGATGTGGATCGGATCACGGCAGCCGCACGCAGCGCGGGCAAGCAGGTGTTTCCGGTCTTTCAATACCGGTGGGGCCCGTCACTGGCCCAACTGCGCCACTTACAACGCGCAGGCCTGACCGGAGCGGTCCAAACTGCCGCGCTTGAAACCCATTGGTCCCGAGAGGCGGACTATTACGCGGTGCCGTGGCGAGGAACATGGGCCGGTGAACGCGGCGGCGCGGTTCTGGGCCATGCCATCCACAACCATGATCTGCTGACTCATATCGCGGGCGATATCGCCTGGGTGTCTGCAATGACAACGACGCGGGTCAACCCGATCGAGACGGAAGACTGCGCCGCGATCTGCTTTGGCATGACTTCCGGAGCATTGTGCACAAGCAATATCACACTAGGCGCCGCCACGGACGAAACCCGCCTGCGGTTCGTCTTTGAAAAGGTGACCGCCACCTCTGGCACGGAACCCTATGCCCCGGGCCAAACGCCTTGGACATTCGCCGCGCGGGATCCGGCGGATCAAGCCGCTATCGACGCGGCTCTTGCCGCCGCCGCTGCCGAGCCAACGGGGTTCGAAGGTTTTTTTACCGAAGTCGGCAAAGCGCTGCGGTCCGAGGCAAATTCGGCCGTTACGCTGAAGGATGGCGCTGCGTCCATCGGCCTTGTTACGGCGATTTATCACGCGGCGCGCACCGGGCAGCGCGTTGCCCTTCCCATCAGGCCCGATCACCCACTGTATGAAGGATGGCTGCCATGAAACAATGCTGGCGTTGGTTCGGACCCGAGGATCCGATCGCCCTGGCCGATCTCCATCAAGTCGGGGTTCAGGGAATCGTCACCGCGCTGCATCACATCCCACCCGGACAGCCTTGGGATGAACAGAGCATCGCCGAACGGCAGGCCGTTCTTGCCGCGGCCGGGTACAGTTGGGACGTTGTCGAAAGCCTGCCCGTATCGGAGGCGATCAAGACGCAGTCGGCAGACATGGCCGAGCATCTGCAGGCGTACAAGTCCAGCCTCAGGGCCCTGTCCGTCCGTGGCGTCAAAATTGTTTGCTACAACTTCATGCCGATCCTGGATTGGACGCGCACCGCCCTTCGTGCCCCACAGCCGCATGGCGGAACGGCCATGCTGTTCGACCTGACCGATTTTGCAGTTTTTGATATACATATTCTCGAACGTCCGGGCGCGTCCGAAGACTATTCCGGCGACGTCCGCCAAGCGGCCAAGGATCGCTTCATGCGCATGTCGGATGAATCCAAGGCCCAGTTGCAGCACAATGTCACTGCGGGGCTGCCCGGCGCCAACGATCAGTGGAGCGTAGAGGACGTGAGCGGCTTGCTGCAGACATATGCCGAGATAGACCGTGACCGGCTGCGCGCAAACCTCATCGACTTCCTGTCTGAGGTCGCCCCGATAGCCCAAGAATTGGGGGTGCGCTTGTGCTGTCATCCCGATGATCCGCCCTTCTCGTTGCTCGGTCTGCCGCGGGTCATGTCCAGTACCGAGGACTACGGCGCCGTACTGGATGCGGTTGATATGCCCGCGAACGGCGCAACCTTGTGTACCGGATCGCTGGGTGTTTCCCCTGAATTCGATGGGCCGGAGTTCGTTCGCCGGCATGGCGACCGGATTCACTTTGTTCACTTGCGAAACACCCGACGCATCGCGGGGTCAGACAGCCAGAAGCCCGATTTCTATGAAGCTCCGCATCTGGAGGGCGACACTGACATGATCGGAACCATTCGCGAGCTGATGAAAGAACAACGCCGCCGCAAATCTCAAGGGCGGGACGACTGGCAAATTCCTATGCGACCCGACCACGGACAAGAGCTGCTGAGCGATCTGGGCGGACACAGCACTCCCGGCTATCCGCTGATCGGACGAATGCGCGGGCTGGCAGAATTGCGCGGCATCATGGCGGCGTTTTCCTGACACGTCGGATCAGGCAGTTTCTTTCCGTCCGTAACACTTCTTTGCTTGCCTGTGCGCCGCATTCTTCGTTTACTTGCGGGACGTAAACGGGCAGCGGGGTGTCTTCCGGACTCGCCCGACGTCTGTTCAAGACGCGTGAAACTCCCGCGAAAACCGATGCCTTGGGGCATCATTTTTCGAAACGTCTGCCAGACGGCAACGACGGAAGAACGGGAGGATTCCAAATGAAAACCGCAGGCGTAATCGGTCTTGGCGACATGGGCAGCGGCCTTGCCAAGAACCTGATCAAGAATGGCTTTGAAACATCCGGTTTCGACCTGAGCGTGACACGCATGGCGGCATTTGCCGACATGGGCGGCCGGCCCAAGGACAGCGTGGGGCAAGTCGGTCGTCACGCCGCCACTGTGTTTGTCATGGTGATGAACGGAGATCAGGCCCGCGATGTCATCTTGGGTGAAAACGGGCTGGTTCCGAACATGGCGAAAGGCGGAACGGTCATCCTGTCGGCGACCATTACCCCGGCCGAAGCCCGCGCCATCGGGCAGGATATGGAGGGCTCGGGCATCCACCTAATAGACACCCCTGTCTCGGGTGGGTTCCCCGGCGCGCAGAACGGCACATTGACGATGATGGCTGCCGGTGCTGCGGATGTGCTGGACAGAAATGCAGAAGTCATGCAGGCAGTGTCGGCAACCATTCATCGGGTCGGAGAAAACGCCGGCGACGGGCAAACCGTGAAAGCCTGCCTGCAATCTCTGATCGGATCGATCTTTTCCGCCACATTCGAGGCTGCGGCCCTGGCGGCCAAAGCCGGTGTCAGCGGTCAGGCATTACTTGATGTGTTCTCCTCATCCAGCGCGGGGTGCGGCGTCGTGAATACCGCCCTTGAAAACATCATTGATCGCAAGTTCGAGGCCACCGGTAGCCATATCGCAACCATGCACAAGGACCTGACTATCTCGCTGGCACTGGCCGGTTCGTTGGGCGTTCCAATGCACACAGCGTCATCCGCAATGCAGATCTTTCACGCAGGAAAAACCAAATACCCGAACGGCGACAACTGGGTGTGTACTCAGGTCATCGAAGAGATCGTTGGCGCAGAATTGCATCGCTGAGGGGGGACGAACATGAAACTTGGTGTGATTTGCGACGGCATTTCCCGCGAACTGCGGCATGCCGTGGACGTAATGGACGAATTCGGTCTGGACTATGCAGAGCTTCAGTTCGTTGGAGATACGGAGGTCGGGGACCATTCCCCGCAGGAAATTGCCGAGATCGACGCGCTTTTGCGCGACCGGGGCAAGCCTGTGTCATGTCTGTCTCGCCATATCTTTGCGGGGATGACAGCTGCCAACAGGCCCGGTGACAACCTGCACACCCGACACATGGACGCCTTGAAACGCGTGATCGACATGGCGCATATCGTGGGGTCTCCGCTGGTTCGGATCATGACCCAACGAAAAGAGCAGATACTCTGGGGAAAAAACGGCGCCGAGAAGTGGAACGTGGCGCATGGGGTATGGGACTCGATGCCGCCGCTGATCGCGCCGGCGGTTGAACTTGCCAGGGCTGAGGGCGTGACGCTTGTCGTAGAAACCGGAAACGGCACGCTGGTCAATTCCAACTATACAGCCCGCAAACTGATCGACGAGTTGGATGCAAAGGATGCGTTGAAAATTCTTTGGGACCCCGGAAACAATTGCTGGTGCCATGAACTGGCATACCCGGACGGTTACGAAGAACTGCGCGGCGGCTATCTGGGGCACATTCACATCAAGGACGTAAAGGTCGACACGCCGCGGGCAACGCTGGAAGTGCGCCGCATGGGGGAAGGTCAGCTTGCGCCCCTGTTCCAACCCATCGCGGACGCGCTCAGATCCGACGGCTATGATGGCGTCATTTCTTTCGAAAGCGTTTATCACCCCGGCAACGGGAAATTCGAAGATGGTTTTCGTCTATGTGTGGACAGGTTCAAAAGCCTGTTTGCATAGACGTACAGTCAATATGCGTTCAAAATCAAATACTTGATCCCCATTGCTGAATGCCAAGTGGGATGTAGAAAGCTGGGCGCGTTCGCGTAAAACTAAGTAAAGGGCCTGCTGGATGAAGCAAGAGTTTTTCGAGCTGTCAATTGAAACGCCGGGCAAATCCCTCATCGACATCAGCGGGATCGTACAGCGTGCGGTGTCCGAACACGAATTTGTCTCGGGCCTTCTGACCCTTTGGTGCCTCCACACGGGTGCCGCGCTGATGGTGCAGGCCAATGCCGATCCCGAGGTGCTCAAGGATATCGAGACGTTCTTCGAAGAACTGGTCCCCAAGTCACCAGGCAAATATCACCACCGCCCGACCGAAGACGACAACGCGCCATCGCATCTGCGCGCGCTGGTGACGCAAACGCAGGTGTCCATCCCGGTCGAACAGGGGCAACTTCCGCTGGGCCGCGTACAAAGCCTGTACCTGTTCGAACACCGCGAGGCACCCAAGACGCGGCGATTGAAGGTGCACTACATCGGGACGTGATGCCTTGGGTCCCGTGGCGCGTTGACGGTGTTACCGCCCCATCCAGCCCCCGTCGACAACAAGGATTTCACCGTTGACGTAGTCCGACGCTGCAGAAGCCAGAAAAACCACGGGTCCGGCAAAATCACCAGGCGTACCCCAACGGCCCTGGGGTGTTCGTTCCAGAATCGACTTCGACCGAACCGGATCGTCCTGCAAAGCTTGGGTATTGTCGGTCGCGATGTAGCCGGGGGCGATTGCATTCACGTTCACACCCTGCCCGGCCCATTCATTGGCCAAGGCCTTGGTCAGCTGTCCAATCCCACCTTTCGACGCCGCATATCCGGGAACGGTGATGCCGCCCTGAAACGTCAGCAGCGATGCGGTGAAGATGATCTTGCCCGAGCCGCGCGCCAGCATTTCCTTACCGATCTCGCGAGACAGAACGAATTGCGAGGACAGGTTGACCTCAATCACTTCGTCCCACCAGTCGTCCGGGTGTTCGGCGGCTGGCTTGCGTTTGATCGTGCCGGCATTGTTGACAAGGATATCAGGGGTTTGTCCGTCGGCCCTCAACTGATCAATGAACCCATGCAGCGCGGAGCGGTCCGAGAAGTCGCATTGGTAAGCCCGGAAACTGCGCCCCATCGCCGTGACGGCTTTTTCGACCTCCGAGCCGGACAGCTCGAGCGAGGCGGACACTCCGATAATATCAGCTCCGGCCGATGCCAATGCCTCGGCCATGCCGCGCCCGATGCCGCGTTTGCACCCGGTCACAAGTGCCGTTTTTCCCGTCAGGTCGAAACTTTGCAAAACACTCATGAACGCGGTCCTACTTCGATCAGGCTTTTCATTGCGGTTGGGCTGCGATCCAGTGCTTCGAACGCAGCCTGAATGTCTGACAGAGGGCTGACGTCGGTAATCACAACATCCGCGTCCACTCCGCCCGAAGCGACAACTGCGATCGCCTTCTCGTAATCCTCCGGCTCATAGACCCGAGCACCGATCAGTTGCAGCTCTCGCCAGAAGAATTGGAACAGGTCGATATGGGGTTTTTGAGCATGGATCGCGACCATCACGATCCGGGCCCGCGTCGCGGCAACCGCTGTCATCGCATCAACACCGGGCTGCGTTCCCGATACCTCGAAAACTACATCCGCCCCTTTGTCGCCCGTGCGCCCGTTGATCGTGGCCACCAGATCGGTTTCGATTGGGTTGATCGTGTCAAAACCAAGCTTTTCGGCAATGGCCAAGCGGTTTGGGTTCACTTCGGAAATCACGACGTTTCCGCCCGCGTCCCGCGCAACCATGGCAACCAGGATGCCGATCGGGCCGCCGCCGATGACGACGACGTCCTCGCCAGGTTGCAGGCCAGACAAGCGCACATCGTGGCAGGCAACGGCGACCGGCTCGATCAGCGCCGCGTGATCCATGCGCAAGTCATCCGGTAGAACGTGCAAGGTGTGGGCCGGAACGGTCCAGATCTCTTGCATGGCACCATCGGTATCGAGGCCGAGAAACTTGAGGTTCTGACAGATATGCTGATGCCCCCGTTTGCAGACCGGGCATTCTCCGCAGTGATCCAGCGGTCGGACCACGACCTTCTGGCCGGGTTTTACCGTATCGACGCCCTCGCCCACCGCTTCGACGACACCTGACATTTCATGTCCAATCACCCGATTCAGGCCGACACGGGCATCCATGTTGCCGTGGTAGACGTGCATATCCGTCCCGCAAATCCCACAATAGGCAACGCGAACAGCAGCCTCGCCGGGGCCCGGATCCGTCGCTTGGGCTTGCTCTACAACAAAGCTCTTGTTGCCCCTGTAGTATGCCGCACAGATCGTCTCGGTTGTCATGTATGCATCTCCATGTGTTCCGCATTCAGTTTGTCCCAGTCGAATTCCACTCCGGTTCCCGGTGTATCCGGGGCCACGGCCATACAGTCTTCCACAACCAGCGGACGGGTCGTGTACTGATCTATCGGGAATGAGTGTACTTCTAGCCACCCTGCGTTGGGTTGCGCGGCAACAAGGCTGACGTGCAGCTCCTGCATCCCATGACTGCAAACCGGAATGTCGTACTGTGCGCTTAGCCCGGCCACGCGCAGCCAACCGGTGATCCCACCGCAGTTTGAGGCATCGGGCTGGATGAAACTCAACTTCGCGTCATCAAAGGCGTATTCGAATTCGTGAATCGTGTGTAGGTTTTCACCCATGGCAAGGGGAACGCCCGTGGCTTCGGCAATTCGGCCATAGCCTTTGTAATCGTCTGGAATTGTCGGCTCCTCGAACCACAGGATATCGCAGTCGGCGAACCCTTGGGCGGCCTCGATGGCCTGCTCGACGCTCATGGAGTAATTCGCATCGACCATGAAGAACCGGTCCGGCCCCAGCATCTCGCGCACTGCCCGGGCACGTGCAAGATCGTCGACCAGATCCGGTTGCCCAACCTTGATCTTGACCGCGTTGAACCCACGCGCAAGGTAGCCTTCGGTCTGCCGCAGCAGTTTCTCCAACGAGAAATTCAGGTCGATCCCGCCGGCATAGGCCTTGCACCGTTTGGACGCTCCACCAGCCATTTGCCACAGTGGTGCATTCTGCGTTCTGCCACGAATGTCCCAAAGGGCAATATCCACGGCCGAGATAGCGAACGAGGCGATCCCGCCCCGTGCAACGTAGTGCACATGCCACTGCATGGCATCGTACAGGCTTTCGATCTGTTCGGCGCCTTGTCCAACCAGGAACGGCGCTAGATCATGCTGGATCATCGCCAAGATGGCATGACCGCCCTTGCCGCCTGTATAGGTATACCCAACCCCCTCAACCCCATCCGACGTTTGAATGGTAACGGTGATCAATTGAAAGAACGTGTGATCGCCATGTTTGGCATCGACCAGGACTTCGGCGAGCGGGACGTTGAACAGCCGCGCTGAAACACTTTCTATGCGATTCACGAACCCAAGACCTTCTGCTGCCTGGCAATAACCCGAGACTGTAAGAGGATGACCACAAAAAGAAAGCCTCCACGTATGACCATCTGCCAATAGGCGCTGAAACTGATGGTCCCCTGACCGTTTTCAAAGTTCAGAACGTTGAACACCAGACCCAGCAAAAGCGCTCCGGCCACGGTCGCAGGGATCGAACCCATCCCACCTGTCAACAAGGTGCCGCCCACAACAACGGACGCGATGGCCGACAATTCCCATCCGATGCCCTCAAGGGGTTGTCCGGCTCCAAAACCCGAGGCCAGAAAGACGCCAGCCAGCCCTGCGCAGCCGCCCGAAAGCAGGTAGACGAAAGCCTTGGCGCGATTCACCTTCAGACCCATGAGGTTCGAGGCATCCTCGCTGCCACCGATCGCCAAGACGGTCCGCCCGATGGTTGTTCTTTCCAGCACCAGCCACAGTACCAGCGTCAGTCCGGCCACTATGACTATTGCCCATGGAAACAGACCAAACGCCTGCCCCATGCCAAGCTTGGTGAAGTTCGACCCCCAATCAACCGAAATTGTCTGGGCGCCCGAAATCACCAATGCGCCGCCTTTTGCGGCAAGCATGGTCGCCAGTGTGGCGATGAAGGGCGGAATCCGAAGGATGATGATGCAAAAGGCGTTGATCGCTCCGAAGCCCACCCCGGCAAGCACGGCCCCCGGCAGCGCAACCTGAATCCCGTATGGGCTGAGATAGGCCGCAACAACCGACGTAAAGGCCGCAACGGATCCAACCGACAGATCAATCCCGCCGGTCATGATCACAAAACACATACCCAGCGCAATCGCGATGAACATCGCGTTGTAGTTCAGGAAAGACGAGAAATTGTAGGCGCTGCCAAAGTTGTCATAGCGCATCAGCCCAAACAGGATCAAAGCCAGCAGTGCGATCCACACCGTCACCGAAGCCGAATTGCGCCGAAGGTACTTTCGCAGGTCAAAAGCCGTTTCATCCAACATCGATCAAGCCCTCCGGAACTGCTGGACCCAGACGGCCAGGATAATAATGACCGCTTTGGCGATCAGTGCAACTTCGTCCTCTACCCCGTTGGCCAGCAATGTATATTTGACCAATTGGATGATGACGGCTCCCAGTATGGCACCAAAGATCGGCGCCCGTCCGCCTTGTAAAAGAGCCCCGCCAACGACAGCGGCCGCGATGGCGTCAAGCTCCATCAGATTGCCGTTGCGCGCGGCGTCCGAGGCCGAGTTGATCGCAACCACGATCAGACCAGCCAAGCCCGCAAGCACCGCGCAGATGACATAGGCCCCGATCTTGACCCGCCGGACGGGACCACCGGCCAGATAGGCCGCGCGTTCATTGCCGCCGATCGCCAGCAGGTAACGACCCCAAGTGGTTCTGGTGATCACCCAGAACAGCACACAGGCAATGGCCAGCGCCAGCCAACCCTGGAACGGCAAGCCAAGCACCTTGCCGGTTCCAAGATAACTGAATGAAGGGTTTGAAAATGTCTGCAGGTTGCCATTCGTCAAAACCTGGGCAATACCGCGACCCGAGATGAAAAGAATGAGCGTCGCAATAATGGGCTGCACGTTCAACACGGCAACCATCACGCCGTTGAATACCCCACATAAACCCGCGACGAACAGTGGCAGGACAATGGCCAAAATGACGCCAAGCATCGGATTGGCGGCGCCCAGATCCGACAGAAAGATCAGCGGGGCCAACGCCCCCGCCAGAGCCATGACAGCGCCAACCGACAGATCAATTCCACCCGTGGCGATGACCAGCGTCATACCCATGGCCACGATGGCGATCGTGGCAACCTGGCTGATATTCACGAACAGGGTCTGCATCTGCAGGAAATTGGGGGTGAAAAACGCGTTGAACACCAGCAGGGCGACCAACGCGGCGATGCCGCCATGAAAGCGGAAGGGCATCGATGCGACCCGTTGCGGCAACTTCATTGCTCGGTCCATGAACCAGTTCCTCCTTCATGATGCGCAAGCGCGCGCACCAGTATGTTCTCGGTAATCCCGGGGTTGGTCAGTTCCTTGACCGAGCGCCCTTCGTGCATGACCACGATGCGGTCGGCGCCTTCCACCAGCTCTTCGAATTCCGAACTGATAAGAACGACGCCGAACCCCTTTTCGACATACGACCGAATGAACGATTGGATCTCTCGCTTGGCGCCGACATCCACGCCTCGGGTCGGCTCGTCGAGTATAAGGATGTCGGGCTGCGTCGCCAGCCAACGGGCAAGCAGCACCTTTTGCTGGTTGCCGCCAGACAGCTCACGAATGGGTTGATCCATATGGGCCGCCTTGATACCCAGATCGTCGATGAAGGCCTGAACGATCTCGCGCTCGCGGGCAAAGTCGATTTGACCACGACTGGCCAGTTTCGGCAGCAGGGCCAGCGTCATATTCTCGCGCACGGACATGTCTGGAATGATCCCTTCAGCCTTTCGATCTTCGGTCAGAAAGCCAACCCCGTTTGCGATTGCGTCACCCGGTCCGGATGGTTGTCCAACCGCGCCGTGCAACTCGATCGCACCGCTGCGGGCTCCGTCCACGCCGAACAAAGCGCGCGCCGCCTCAGTCCGGCCAGAGCCCAGCAACCCGCCCAACCCAACGATTTCCCCGCGGTGGAGCGTGAGGTCGAAATGCGTCAGTCGTGGGCCTGTCGAAACAGAGTCGGCCCGCAGAACGATATCGCCTTTCTTAGCCTTGGCGCCGGCGAAGTCCGTCAAACCGTCTGCCGCAATCTCGTCCTTGTTGCGGCCCAGCATGTCCGCGATCATTTCCAGCTTGGTCGTGTCCTGGACATTGCGAGTGCTGACAGTGCGCCCGTCGCGCATCGTTGTGACCCGATCGCAGATCTGGAACAGCTCATCGAGGAAATGCGAGACATACAGAACGGACACGCCCTGTTTCTTCAACTCGCGCACCACACCGAACAGAACCTCGACCTCGCTGGCATCAAGCGACGACGTCGGCTCATCCATAATGACCAGCTTCGCGTCAAGAGAAACAGCCCTCGCAATCGCAACCAACTGCTGGATCGCAGTCGAGAAATTTCCTAGCGGCTCAGTCACGTCAATTTCTATGCCAAAGCGCGCAAGAACCTCGCGTGCGCGCCTGTTGCCCTCGCGCCAGTCGACCAAACCGAGACGTTTGGGCTCGTACCCCATGATAATGTTCTCGGTCACTGACCGCAGCGGAACCAGGTTGAGCTCCTGATAGATCGTGGCAATTCCGGATTCCTGCGCTTCGCGCGGGGTGGAAATGCGGCTAGGCCCACGCGCCAAATGGACGTCGCCGGCATCCCGATCGTAAACTCCGGTCAGAACCTTGATCATCGTCGATTTGCCGGCACCGTTCTGACCGATCAGCGCATGAACCTCGCCAAGTGCGATCTCCAGACTGGCCTGGCTCAGTGCCGGTACGCCGGCAAAGGACTTTTCAATTCCTGACATCGAGACGAGCGCATTCATAAGATGTCTTCCTCCGATTGCTTGCAGGCGGCACCGACCACAGGCCAGCACCACCCACCAGGGAGAATCAATAAGCTTCGTCGATGTGATCAGCCGCATTGTCTTTGGTAAAGATGCGATCTTCGACTTTCACCCATTCCGGGATCGTCTCGCCAGCCGCGTATTTCTTCATGATTTCACAAGCCAGAGGACCGAAGAAGGGCGAGCTTTCCACCGTGACCCCCATCTTGCCATCGATGATGGCCTGAAGAGCATCGCGTGTCCCGTCGATCGAAACGATGGTCACATCCTCGCCAGGCTTGCGGCCGGCCAGTTCCAGAGCCTGGATCGCGCCGATCGCCATTTCGTCATTGTGGGCGTAGACCACGTTCACATCGGGGTGCGCCTGCAGCAGGGTTTCCATCACCTGACGACCCAGGTCGCGCGCAAAGTCACCGGTCTGAGAAGCCACGATCTCAAAGCGGTCGTCCGCTGCGATCGCGTCGTCGAAACCCTTTTTACGGTCATTTGCAGGTGAAGAACCAGTTGTGCCTTCCAACTGGACGATGACGCCCTTGTCGCCGTCGAAATTTTCCATCAGCCATTGCGCGGCGCGGTTGCCCTGATCAATGAAGTCCGATCCCAGGAATGCTACGAAATGCTCGCCTGGCTTGGCGACGGCCGGATCAACCGAGCGGTCCACGAGAAAAGTCGGAATGCCGGCGGCGCGTGCTTTCATAACCGCCGGAATCAGTGGCTTTTCTTCCCTTGGAGGCAGAAACAGAACGTCGATGCCTTGTGCGATCATGCTGTCCACATCCGCAACCTGCTTGGCCGCAGATCCAGCTGCATCCGTCGCGATAAGGTCCCAGCCGCAGGCCTCGGCCGTGTCATGGAACGATTTGGTCTCGGCAATGCGCCACGGATTGTTCGACTCCATCTGCGCAAAGCCAACTTTGTAGCGCTCCTTCTGCTCAAGCTGTGGCAGATCCTGCGCAATCGCAGTCGTGCCCAACAGCGCACCCGCGACAACCGTCGAGATCAAAAGAGTTCTGCGTTTCATGGTTATTCCTCCTCCATTGGTGCGGTCGCCAACGTTTTGACCGCGAGTTTTAGGTCATGCCCAATTCATGTAAGTCGTCTGTTTCCTCAGATAGCCATCGAAGCCATATGCGCCGTCTTCACCCCCAACCCCGGACATACCCCAACCGGTATGAAATCCCTGCACGGCCTCACCATTGGAGCGGTTCAGATACAGTTCGCCGAACTTCAAACGGCTCGGGGCCTCCATCAATCGCCGGTGCGATGCCGTAAAGAGATAGGCAGACAGCCCGAATGATGTGTCATTCGCTACGTCTATCGCCTGATCAAAATCATCTACTCGCATGGCTGTTGCCACGGGGCCAAAGACCTCCTCTTGCATCGCGGCATTGCTGTTGTCTGAGACCTCAAGAACCGTCGGGGACATCCAGTGCCCCTTATGGTGCGCCCCGTCCGTCAGGGGCCCACCTGCAAGATGAACCGTGGCGCCTTCGGCGATGCTGCGCTGGATGATCTCGGCGACCTTGGTCACTTCGGCCTTGCTGACTTTGGGACCCAAATCGCAGTCGTCCATCGGTTCCCCGATCGACAAAGCGCGGACCGCGGACACGAATTTTTCCAAGAACTGATCCGCAATGCCGCGATGCAGATACATACGCTCGTTGCAGGTGCAAATCTGGCCGCAATTGGCAAACCGGGCGGCAATGGCGGCCGAAACGGCGGCGTCAATATCCGCATCCTCCATCACGATGAACGGAGCCTTACCGCCAAGCTCGAGCCTGACAACCTTGATCCGGTTGGCCGCGGCGCGAAAAATCTCTTTCCCGGCGCGTGTGCTGCCGGTCATCGTGATCAGTGACGTATCGGGGTGTTCGACCAACCGCTGCCCTACCACCGGCCCCTTGCCTGTCAGAACATTAAGAACACCGGGCGGAAACCCGACCTTGTTGGCAAGCTCGGCGACCGCAAGACCGGATAGCGGCGTGATTTCGTGCCCCAACAGAACTACGGTGTTGCCCGCGACTAGCGCGGGTCCGACCTTCCTGGCGGCCAATGCCAACGGATAGTTCCAGGCCGTCAACGCAACAACAACGCCATAAGGATGACGCCGGATCTGGATTTCCTCGGACTCGTTGTCCGACGCAACTATGTCACCCGAAATCCTCCGGGCCTCTTCAGCCGCATGGCAAAGAAAGGTGACGGCAGCATCCACTTCACCTCGGGCTTGCGAGATCGGCTTGCCCTGCTCGGCGGTGATCAGAGCAGCCAAACGACCGGCGTCGATCCGGACGGCCTCAGCGAGCCTCAGGACCAGTCGAGCCCGCTCGATCGCCGGGCGCGAGGACCACGAGCCAAAAGCCCGATGGGCCGCTTCGACCGCCGCATCCGCGTGAGCGGCGGCACCATCTGGAACTAGCGCAACGATCTCTTCATTCGCAGGGTTTTCGACAACAACCGTGTCCGCGTCAAGGTCGACAAAGCGGCCATCGATGAACATCGAATGCCGAACGACTTGACCCAACTCCCCCACTACAGACCGCAATTTCGCCTCCCGCGCTTGCTCGGTCAAACCACAATGGCGACCGCACCACCGATCAAAACACTAATATTATTATTTAGTCAACACTAATATTAATTACTATCCGCTAATATTAGTTGCACGTCCTCCGCATAATCGGTAAAAAGGAAACGAACAAAAAGGTTGAGCGATGAACGATCAAGCGAACAAGGCTGGACAACACAGGGGTGTAGGACGAGTCGCGGGCCGACAGCGCATAACGATGCACGACATTGCACGCGTCGCTGGATGCTCACAAACGACAGTATCGCTGGTTCTGAACAAGAACGATTCCGTCAAAATCTCCGAGGACACAAAGCAACGAGTCCTGGATGCCGCCAATACGCTTGGATACGCCATGCCCTCTCAACTCAGGAAACCCCAAGACAGCGCGCGCCGACCCTCGGCACTAGACGACACCATCGCTTTTGTCGTGGACGATCTGGCGTCGAGCCCCGAAATGGTAAACGCGTTTAGCGGCGTGAAACAGGCCGTTCGGGACACCGGAAATCTTGTATTGCTGGCAGAAACCCAAAACGACCCAGAGGTCGAACCCAGAACGCTTAAGTATTTCCTCGACCAACAGGTTGCGGGCATCGTTTACGCAACTGTTTTCACCCGGCGGGTGGTCGTTCCGGAAATCCTCACGCAGGCCGCAACCCCGGTTCTGCTGCTAAACTGCTTTTGCGACGACCTCTCGTTTCCTGCGGTGATCCCCGGCGAAGTCGCTGCTGGACATACGGCGACCAACGCCCTGATCAAGGCCGGGCACAAACGAATCGCCACTATCACCGGCGAGCCGTTCATGGAATGCGCCGCGGGACGAACGACCGGGTATAGAAACGCCTTGGCTTCCGCCGACATTCCATTCGACGAGGACTTGGTTGTCGAAGGCAATTGGTTGCCCAGCGCCGGATATGCCGCCACGCGCGAATTGATGGACCTGCCCTCTCCGCCAACCGCCATTTTCTGTCAGAATGACCGCATGGCAATCGGTTGCTATGAGGCACTCAAGGAACTTGGCCTGTCCATCCCCGAGGACATCTCGGTCATCGGATTTGACGATGACGAAACCGCGCGACACCTTTCGCCGCCACTGACCTCGATGATTCTTCCCACCCGGGCGATGGGACGCTGGGTCGTCGAACAGCTATTCCACGGGCCAACGGATGGTCAGAGGCACCCACTCGTGAAGCTTGAATGCGAACTGGTCGAGCGCGACTCGATCAGAGAACCCAAACGCCGGACCTGAAGGCGACATCATGACGGAAACCTTCGATCACATCGTCATCGGCGGCGGCTCAGCCGGTGCCGCAGCCGCCGCCCGACTGGTCAACCAGGGCAAGTGCAGGGTTCTGGTGCTGGAGGCCGGGCATTCGCACCACCATCCATTGCTGGACATGCCGCCGGGTATTTTCAAGATGATCAACGGGTCCAAGTTCATGACCTACCACCAGACCGAACCGCAGGACCACCTGGACGGCCGCGTGCATGAGATTCCGCAGGCCAACGTACTGGGCGGCGGGTCGTCAGTGAATGCGCAGGTCTATATGCGCGGCCGCCCTTCTGACTATGACGCGTGGAACGACCTGCTACGACAGACCAACGACGGGGTCAGCTGGGGATGGGATGATGTGCTGCCCTATTTCCGCAGGATTGAAGACAACAACAGGCTTCATAATTACCTGCATGGCAGCGATGGTCCGGTGCAGGTCTCTGATCCGGGGTATATCGACGACATGTCCCGTTGGTTCGTTCAGTCGGTGCAGGCCCTTGGTGAACCATTCAACACGGACTTCAACGGCGCAACACAGCGCGGTGTCGGGTTCTATCAGTTCACCAATCGCGCTGGAAAGCGCAGCTCGTCAGCCTATGCTTTCCTCGCCCCTCTCGAGACGAACCCGGACTTGACCATACGGCTTGGCGCAACGGTCAGAAAAGTCATCATCGAAAGCGACAAGGCCGTCGGGGTGCAGTATCGCGACAAAGGCGGGTTCCACACCGTCCGGTGTGATGGTGAGGTTATCCTTGCGGCGGGCGCTCTGGTCACGCCGAAACTCCTCATGCTTTCGGGTATCGGACCGGATGCACATCTTGCCGAACACGGTATTCCTGTGGTCTGCCCACTGCCTGGGGTCGGTCAGAACCTGATCGACCACCCCGAAGTTCCCATCACCGCCTTTGCCAACGGTCCATACGGATATTTTAAACAAGGTGATGGCTGGCGGATGCTTCGCAACGGCATACAGTTCAAACTGTTCGGCAGCGGCCCAGTGACTTCGGCCGGGGTCGAAGCTGGTGCCTTCGTCAATCCGTCGGTTCCTAATGGAGAACCGACCATTCAAGCCTTTTGCGTGCCCATCGTCTATCTGGATCGCGACGCGCTGGACGAAGTGCAGGATGACTTTGGCGTGACCGTTACGACCGTCGTGGTCAAACCGAAATCACGCGGAGAGGTTCGGCTTCGCTCGGCCGATCCTCAAGCTATGCCGGTGGTTTCGCCCAACCTTCTGAAGCATGAAGACGACATGCAAGAGATGATCCGGGGGCAGCGGTTCTTTCGTCGGGCATTCACGTCGGGCCCGCTTGCACAAAGGATCCGCGAAATCGTCATTCCGATAGCGGACGACGACCAGACGCTGCGAGCACATTGCAAGAGATTCGTAAAAACCAACTATCACCCGGCGGGCACTGCCAAAATGGGCCGGGACGGCGACGGAATGGCAGTGCTGGACGCCAGAATGCGCGTTCGCGGGATCGAGAGCTTACGGGTGTGCGACATGTCCGCAGTGCCCGACATCAACGCCGGCAACACAAACGCACCTGCCATGATGCTTGGCGAACGATGCGCCGACCTTATCCTTGGCATCGGATCAGTAGGCGAGGGACGCAATTCTTATCCGGAACAAAGTTGACGCCACTCGCTAAGAGCGGCAGCGCGGGTCAGCTTGAAGGTGTCTCGGCTGGTGAGCGATCATTCTTGGTTGAAGTGGTTTTAGACGGAAGAATGAACGGCAGCGAATTTCTGTAAACTTCGCATGCGCCTGAACCGTTGCGTCGCGCGTTCGCGTCGTCGAAACGGAAGAGCGGAAATCGAATATACAGCATCACAGCAAGGCGGATGATCTCGGGACTGGTCTTGAAGTTTTTAAAAGAGGCAGGTTTGGTCATGTGCAAAAACTACGCAACCGCCCTGCCCCGCTCAAGCTATGTTCTTCTGACAAGACCGTGGGCTACTGCTCCGGTGAATACCAAATTGGCGAAATCCATGCTCGTTCTTATATCCACACCGCGACATCCTCAAGGAGCGGCAAGCCGTGGCGGACGGCGTCATACGTCGTCCAGCGTGGAGTTGGTATTTCGATGACGCGCATGTAGTACAGAGCATGTTGGCCAGGATCAAAATCGTCGTCTGTCCAATGACCAAACAACTCCGCAGCTCCGTTTGCGTTACTGTAAGTCGAAGTTTCAGGATCAACCGTATTGCCAATGGGCGGCAGCTTGCCATTCACGTCCGGCACGCGATCTCTTGACCACACTACATCAATGATACGTTCTTGCGGCGATCCGACGGAACAATTCCCTGCTCCACCTTTTTGGGAATTTGCAGCATAGACCTTTGAAAAACATACATTTCTGAGAGGAGAAACTCTGGGTTCCAGACCCATCTCACGAAAATTCCCCGTAAATTGCCGAATATCAGGGAAATCCCTCCCAAAGCGACCCCGCCAAAATGCGCCATTGAGACTGAGGCCTGAATTGCGTTCTGAGTGTACGGTTTGCTCCGTCTCTGATTGAAAGCGCATGCGCCAACTCGCGGGAATTGCGGTGCAATTCCGGATCAGAAAACACAACTGAAGTGAGACAAGTATGAGTGGCGGGGAGACAGGGATTCGAACCCTGGGGACGCTCTCACGCCCAACGGTTTTCAAGACCGCCGCATTCGACCACTCTGCCACCTCCCCGCGTGGGGCCGGGTCTAAGGCTATCTTTAAACGGTGGCAAGACCAAATAGGGAAATCTTGCCGAAGCCTGTGCAGCAGACTTTCCATGGCCGAACGTGCAGGCTATGCTTTGCGTGAAAGACCGTGACAGGCTGGCAGTTCAGAACCAGCGATCGGCGGCGGGGTACGATGAAAGAGGCCCCTTACAGGCAAGGGATTGCAAATATGGATCGAGCGACCACGACACGCGCAAAACCGCGGGCACTGGCGGTTCTGGTAATAACAGTTGCTGCTCTGTCAGGGTGCGACGAGGCCCTGACATCGGGTGGAACATCCACCGAGCAGGCGGACGAAAGCGTGCAGGACGACGGCAAATTAGAGCTGTTTCCCAAAACGACAGGGAACGCGCGTGATGATGTTGAAGCTCCTGATGTCTTCAAGGTCACCGAAGCCGGTTTGTGGGATGGGCGCCCCTCGTTGGGCGGAATCTGGGTCGCGCACCCGGACGTTACACAGCCTGAACGTGTTCGGATAACGAATACAAAGAACAACAAATCCGTAACCGGCGCACTTTTCCGCCGCGAACGCAACTTGCCGGGCCCTGCGCTGCAACTGTCTTCGACTGCCGCCGCGAAACTGGGTATCCTCGCAGGCGCACCGACTCGGGTTGAAGTTGTTGCCCTGCGACGCAAGCCTGCCGAGAAAGTAGAAGAAAAAGCTCCTGAGCCCGAAGGGGTCGCTGAACCCGAAGAGACCCCAACTGCTGAGGCGGTTGAACCTCAGGAAAAGAAAACCGATAGCCAGACCACGGCAGATGTGTCCGAAGACATTGATAAACCAGCCAAGCGTAAATGGTGGCAAAAGAAGGCTCCAGTTGCCGCAGCTGGTGCTGCGACAGCTGCAGCCGTGGCTGAAACCGCAGAAAAGGCCGATGAGGTGGCAACAGAGATTATCGAGGCGGCGCCTGAGCCAGCACCAACCGCAAATCTGACCGATCCCACTGTCACGCCGCCAACCGAGGCTGCACCGAAGCGTAAATGGTGGCAAAAGAAGTCTGCCGACGAAATCACCGAAACACCTCTGGACCCGATTGAGGGCGCTGCAGCGGCCATCGAAGAGGCCGCCCCTACCCCGGCAGCAACCGCAGCCAGCACTGAGGCTGCCTCCGTTTCATCGCTTTCAAAACCGTTTATTCAGGTGGGCACTTTCACAGTTGAAGAAAATGCCGAAGGTGCTGCCGAGAAAATTCGGCGAAACGGGTTGCCTGCGAAAGTTCAAAAACTCGAAGCCAATGGCAAAACCGTTTGGAGGGTGATCGTTGGTCCTGCTTTGACGCGGGCGGAACGAAACGCAATGCAAAGCGACGTCAAAGATCTGGGCTTTTCTGACGCCTATACCGTGAAGAATTAAGCAAAAGGAGGTCCCCCTCGTGCTGTCCTCATTTCGATCATCTGTACTGACCCTCAGTTTGGCTATGTTTGCCCTGCCCGCACAAGCTTTCGATACGCAAGCCCGTGCTGCCTATGTCATGGACCAAACGACAGGAACCGTTCTTTTGTCCAAAGACGCAGACCAGCCGTTGCCGCCCGCGTCCATGTCCAAACTCATGACCCTGTTTGTAGCATTCGAAGCGCTGCGGGACGGTCGCCTGGAACTGAATGAGGAACTTCCGGTTTCCGAACATGCGACCAGCTATAAGGGCTCAAGTATGTTCTTGAACACGCAGGACCGTGTCCGGGTCGAAGACCTGCTGCGCGGGATCATAGTCCTGTCAGGAAATGACGCATGTGTTGTTATCGCCGAAGCCCTCAGCCCGGACGGAACCGAAGCTGGGTTTGCCCGGTTCATGACCCAACGCGCGCAACAGCTGGGCATGAATAATTCGAACTTTGCGAATTCGAACGGATGGCCAGCCGCAGGCCACATGATGTCTGTGCATGACCTCGCCATTCTGGCCGACCATCTGATTAGCGACTTTCCCGAATATTACCCTCTGTTCGCCGAGGAAGAGTTCGAATTCGACAACCGGGTGCCGTCAAATTCGCGTAACCGGAATCCCTTACTGAAACTTGGGATTGGTGCAGATGGGCTAAAGACTGGCCACACGCAAGAAGCGGGCTATGGCCTTGTAGGATCGGCACAGCAGGGGGATCGCAGGGTCATTTTCGTTTTGTCGGGGCTCGACAGCGTCGCCCGCCGCGCAGAGGAGGCTGAGGCCGTCGTTAACTGGTCGTTTCGCAATTTTGTCGAGAGGCAGCTTGCCGAAGCAGAAAAACCGATAGGACAAGCCGATATCTGGATGGGCACTTCGAAAACGGTTGATCTTGTCCCGCATGAGGATTTGACACTGCTGCTGCCTGTTCTCGGGGATAAGAATGTTGAGGCAGAAATAGTCTATGACGGTCCGCTTGAGGCCCCCATCGCCAAAGGACAGGAAATCGCTGAGCTTGTCATCAAACCCGATGGCCTGCCCGAGATCCGTAGACCCCTGGTTGCAGCGGAAAGCGTCGAAAAGGGCGGTTTCTTCGTGCGGATTATGACAGTTGGCGGCATTGTCGCGAAAGATGTCATTGGTAACCCGTTGGGCGCGATGTGACGGCAGGCGGGTTATTTCTGACTTTCGAAGGTATCGATGGATCAGGCAAATCCTCGCAAGCGCGTATGCTGGCCGAGCATTTGCGCGGGCTCGGGCATGATGTCGTTCTAACGCGTGAACCTGGCGGCTCTGACGGGGCCGAGGAAATCCGCAGACTGGTTCTTGAAGGCGATCCCGATCGCTGGTCAGCTGAGACGGAAATCCTGCTTTTCACTGCTGCGCGGCGCGACCATCTGGAACGCACCATTGAACCCGCTTTGGCTGCGGGCAAGATCGTCATCTGCGACCGTTTCGCCGATAGCACCCGCATGTATCAGGGCCTATCACGCGGCGACCTGCGTGGTTTGGTCGATCAGTTGCATAAGCTGATGATCAAACGTGAACCGGATCTGACCGTGTTGATCGACATGGATCCTGAAACCGGCCTCTCTCGGGCCAAGGGCCGGCAGGGCACCGAAGAACGGTTCGAGGATTTCGGCATTCACCTACAACAGAAGATGCGGGCCGGTTTTCTGGAACTGGCGGATGAATTTTCCGACCGGTTTCGCCTGGTCGATGGCAACAGGGACATGGACAGTGTTGCCCGCGATGTGACAGATATCGTCGTGCAAGCCTTGTGACGGACGATTGATGAACAACGACATCCCGATCCCGGATCAGGCACCCGGTGCCCTTCATCCGCGCGAAACGCCACATCTGTTTGGGCAGGCAGAGGCCGAGCAGGCCTTTCTTTGCGCTTATGCTTCTGATCGCCTGCACCATGGCTGGCTGCTGACCGGCCCCCGAGGTGTGGGCAAGGCGACGCTGGCCTGGCGGATCGCGCGGTTTCTGCTGGCGACCCCGGCTGTCGAAGAGGATGGGCTGTTTGGCGCGCCACCTCCCCCTGAAACGCTTGAGATTCCACCAGATCACCCGGTTGTTCATCGAATTCTGGCTGGTGCCGAGCCTGGCCTGGCCGCCATCAAACGATCCGTGAACGATCAGGGCAGGTTGCGGAATGAAATCGTTGTGGACGACATTCGCAAACTTGGCAAGTTCTTCGGCCTGTCCTCGGCCGATGGGGGCCGCCGTGTCGTCATCGTCGATGCCGCTGACGAGATGAACATCAGCGCCGCCAACGCATTGCTGAAAATGCTCGAAGAACCGCCTGCGAGGACGACGCTGCTGTTGATTTCGCATCAGCCGTCGCGCCTTTTGCCCACGATCCGATCCCGGTGCCGTACCTTGCGCCTTTCGCCGCTGAACGCGGAAGATATGAACGCCGCACTGACCCAGACCGGGGTTGAGCTGACTGGAAACCCCGACCATCTGGCCGCTCTGGCCAGCGGGTCCGTTGGGGACGCCGTCCGCCTGATAAATCTGAGCGGGCTCGAAATATATGCCGAGCTCATCGCGATCCTGGGCACCCTGCCCCGGCTGGACAGACAACGCGCTCTGGCTCTGGCCGAGGCTGCCGCACAGCGCGGAGCAACCGAACGGTTCGAGTTGCTGTTGACGCTGATCGACATTGCGTTGTCACGTCTTGCTGTGACCGGTGCGACTGGTGCTCCGCCATCGCCAGAGGCCGCGCCAAACGAAGGTGATATCCTGTCCCGTTTGTCCAGATCGCCGGAGCAGGCACGCCTTTGGGCGGAAACCGCAGCCCAGATCACCGCCCGCGCCCGCCACGGGCAGGCGGTGAACCTTGACCCTGCCGCTCTGGTCCTAGATACGGTGTTCAAGATACAGGAAACCGCCGGTCAGAACAGATGAGCGACACCCCCCAAATCACCGACAGCCATTGCCATCTGGACTTCCCCGATTTTGAAGGACAGTTGGACCTGATCGTCGCAAATGCGGCCGAAGCCGGTGTGACCCGGATGGTGACGATCTGCACCAGGCTGAGGAACGAGCCCACTGTGCGCGCCATAGCTGAGGCTCACGCGCCGGTATTCTACGCGGCAGGCACGCACCCGATGAGTGCAGCCGATGAACCGATGGCAACTGTGGACGAGCTGGTGGCACTGTCACAGCACCCCAAGTTTGTTGGTATCGGTGAAACCGGGCTGGATTATCACTATACCGCCGAAAGTGCGCAGGTTCAGCAGCAATCCCTGCGCGTTCATATCGAGGCCGCTCAGCGAACCGGACTGCCTCTGATCATTCATGCGCGCGCGGCGGACGAAGACATGGCCCGCATTCTGGCCGAAGAATACGGCAATGCCCCCTATTCATGTGTGATGCATTGTTTTTCGTCTTCGGCCGAGCTGGCACAGTCCGCCCTGGATCTTGGGTTTTACCTGTCCATGTCGGGCATCGCCGCTTTTCCCAAAAGCCAGGAATTGCGCGATATTTTCGCAAATGCGCCAGTAGACCGCATCCTTGTTGAAACCGATGCACCTTATCTGGCGCCCCCCCCGTATCGCGGCAAACGGAATGAACCGGCCTATACCGCCCACACCGCCCGCAAAGGCGCCGAGGTCTTTGGCATGGGTTATGCCGATTTCGCGGCGCAGACGCAGGCCAATTTCGAAAGACTTTTCACCAAGGTCGCCTCTTACAAGGCGGCGGCATGACCACGCTGCGCTGCACCATTTTGGGCTGCGGCTCGTCAGGTGGAGTGCCACGTCTTGGCGGTCACTGGGGCGACTGCGACCCCGAAAACCCCAGGAACATCCGCCGCCGCTGCTCGATGCTGGTCGAACGTGACGGGCCCGAAGGCACCACCTCGGTTCTAATCGACACAACCCCGGATATGCGCAGCCAGCTGCTGGACACCGGCACCGGGCGGTTGGACGGGGTGGTCTATACCCATTCCCATGCCGACCACGTCCACGGCATTGACGACTTGCGCATGATTGTCTTCAACATGCGCGAACGGGTGCCGGTCTGGGCTGATGGCGACACCCAGAATGATCTTTTGGGCCGATTTGGCTATGCCTTCATCCAACCCGAAAACTCACCCTACCCGCCGATCCTCAACCTCAAGACAATCGACGGCCCGTTCGAGATCACTGGCCCCGGAGGCCCTATCCCGTTTCACCCCTTCAAGGTGAACCACGGATCAATCGACGCGCTTGGTTTCAAAATGGGCAATCTGGCCTACCTGCCGGACGTGGCAGAGATATATGACGATGCCTGGACCACATTAGAGGGTCTGGACTGTCTGGTGATCGACGCGCTGCGCCGGTCCCCGCACCCGACCCATGCGCATCTGGAAAAGACCCTTGGCTGGATCGACCTGTTGCAACCAAAAACCGCGGTTCTGACCAACATGCATATCGATCTTGACTATGCCGCAGTCGACGCAGAAACCGCAGACAACATCACCCCTGCTTATGACGGCATGGTGATACATCAGGCTCTGTAGAGCCCTGGCCGAGATCATGCAGATATCCTTTCCCGCGCGAATAACTGTTGCGGAACGCTGACATGCTGCAAAATCTCATTGAAGTCATCCTTCCAGTTTTTCTTGTTATTGGAGCCGGTTACGTCTCCACTCTTTTTGGATACTTCAAGGAAAACCACATTGATGGCCTGATGAAGTTCACTCAGGGTTTTGCAATCCCCTGCCTTCTGTTTCTTGCGATTTCACATCTCGACCTCAGTGTCAGTTTTGATCCCAAGCTGTTGATCAGCTTTTACTCTGCTGCTGCGCTTTGCTTTTGTGCCGGCCTGTTCGGCGCGCGACTGATCTTCAACCGCGAATGGGAGGATTGCGTCGCAATCGGTTTTTGCTGCCTGTTCTCCAATTCCGTCCTGCTGGGATTGCCGATTACTGAACGGGCTTATGGCCCTGAAAGCCTTACGGGCAATTATGCCGTCATCGCCTTTCACTCGCCGTTTTGTTACGGCCTAGGCATCACGGTAATGGAGGTGATCCGGAACCGGGGCCACGGAGGATCGCGAATGGTTCGCTCGGTCCTGACCGCGATGTTTCGCAACGCTCTGATTGTCGGGATCTCACTGGGTTTCATCGTAAATCTGTCCGGGCTCGGCGTGCCAGCCGTTGTAGATGATGCCCTTGGCCTGGTGACCCGCGCGGCCCTTCCCGGCGCGCTATTCGCGCTTGGGGGCGTTCTGGTTAAATACAGACCCGAAGGTGACCTAAGGGCGATCGCCTTTGTCTGCGGCGTTTCTCTGCTGCTGCACCCGAGCCTTTTCTGGCTTTTCGGATCCACCCTTGGACTGCCACAGGATCTATTCCGGTCCGGAGTGATGACAGCCGCCATGGCCCCTGGTTTCAACGCCTATATCTTTGCAAACATCTATGGCCGCGCCAAACGGGTTGCTGCATCCTCTGTTCTGTTGGGGACGGCAGTATCTATCCTGAGCGTCTGGTTTTGGCTGACCCTATTGGGCTGACGGTGCCGCAGGCGGATTGACTTTTACACGACGCGGCGCACCTATCGCTAAAGCGGACAGGACAGATTTATGACACACGCCCTTATCGTTACCCATGGCCAACCTTCTGACCCAGAACCAGCCGAAGCGGCCTTGGCGGCTTATGCGGCCGATGTAAATGCCCTGTGTGCCGGTGTTTCGGTTCATTCTGCAACGCTGGCAGCCCCCGGGGCACTTGACAGCACACTGGACAAGATTCCCGGCAACGCCGTCATCTATCCCCTATTCATGGCCAAAGGGTGGTTTGTCACAGATGTGCTGCCGAAACGTATTGGTGACCGCCGAAACCCTATTCTGGATCCCTTGGGCGCGGACCCGAAATTGCCCCAGTTGGTCGCGCAAACCCTTGAGGGAACGCTGCAGGACAAAGACTGGCGGTCACAAGAAACGGACCTTGTGATCGCTGCGCATGGATCGGGCCGCAGCAGAAACCCTTCCGCCGTTGCAACGGCATTCGGCGACGCTTTGTTGCAACTGATACCACTTGGATCCCTGCGCCTTGGGTTTGTCGAAGAGGCCCCTTCGATTTCTGTGGCCGCCGCAGGAACCGGCGCCCAAACCCTGTGTTTGCCATTTTTTGCCTGCACGGGTGGCCATGTTCTTGAGGATGTGCCGCAAGAATTAAGCAAGGCCAAGTTCAAGGGACAGGTTTTACCGGTTGTGGGTGAACTGCCACTGGTGCAGCAACACATAGCGTCCGTTCTCAAAGCTTTTTCTTCATCGAAATAGAGTCGTCTGACCACATACACTTTGCCGGTTCCTTTAGGGGGAAACCTATCTGTGTGAGTGATCCACAAGCTGCGAATATAGACAGTGGCGAGACCGGCCATTTCGCTTGGCCGCATACAGGGCAAGGTCTGCCGCATGCAAAATCTCAGCCGGTTTAAGCGATGGAAACTGGGTCGAAAGCGCCGTTCCTATACTGGCTGAAACCTGGCACGACACGTTGTCGAACATCATAGTTTCCCGCAGACGTTCGATCAGCCTGCTGGCGATTGCAGAGAGAACACCCTCGTCCGTCAATCCTTTGTATATAATTACAAATTCGTCCCCGCCGACACGCGCCACTGTATCGTCTCCGCGGGTTTCCTCACCCATGATCCGCGCCGCTTGTTGCAACACATAGTCGCCCGCGGCATGCCCGAATTGGTCATTGACCGATTTGAAAAAATCAAGATCCAGATGCATCAGCGCGAATGGAGATTTGGACGAGATCATGTGATCCAATAGAACATCCATCGCCCGGCGATTTTTCAGCCCCGTCAGTGTATCTGTAAATGCCTTTTCCTCGGCGGCAAGCATCGCCCCTTGAAGGCGCAGGTTCAGAGATCTGGACGCCTCCATTGCTGCCGATTTCGCCTCGACCAGATACAATAATTCGATCGCCAGATCAGTGCCCGAGAAATCCGCACTGGTCAGGGCATAGTCCCGGACCGCATCCAAAATCGATATTCCGAAAGACAGATTGATGACCGCCCCCTTACCTTCGGGCAGCGGAGCGATAAGGCCCTTCAATGCTGTGCGCGGGGCGTCATGGAACCTGAGCTGTAACTTGGTGCCGGCCTGGGACATCAAGCCTGAAACTGTGGTAACCGCCCTAGGGCGAAGCAGCTCAAAGATATCCAGAAAGCTCTGACCTTCCATCGGCTTTTCAGGGCGCAGCTTTTGCAAGGTTGATCCGACGCGGGTCACTTTCCCATCCTCGTTCACCAGCAAAAACATTGGGCACAGGGTTTGTAAAAGCTCTGCCAGATTATTCGTGTTCATCATGCTTTTCGCGCCCCTAAATCAAAATGCCGACCTTCTGAAAAAGCGCTTTCTACCAGAACGATTGAGATAAACTCGATCTCACCCTGCTGGCCCTCATGCGATAGCATAGCCAGAGCCCCGTAATCATCAGCCATCGCGCGCAATACACCAACCATGACGCTTGAAAAGCCAGGCAGGCCTGGATGGCAGGACAATCTGTATTCCGTCGGTGAAAGCTCGTGCAATTCAAGTGCCGGAAGATTTAGATCCGATACGGCCAATCTGACCCGGTCTGACAGATCATCAAGCGAATGGAGAAATTCCAGATAGCTGACACCGCCAAATCGCAACAGACGGCGCAGGTCTTCCATGTTGGGATGAGACACAAGGTACGTTCCCAGGTCTTCAAGAACGTCACTTCGTGAACGTTTCAGGACCGTGCATACCTTATCCAATACCTGCTCGGTAATATCATCGTCGTAAACAAGCATGGCCTCGAACTCGGCAAAGCCCAGTTCGGCTGAATCCATCACGCGCATCCAGCACGGCTGCCCGTAGGTCACCGCAACAAAGGATTGAATCGCCCGGTTGATCAGACCATGCATAAGAGACCTCAAATTGGTTTCTCACGCAGTGTGCTCTGAAATTTGTTAACAAACACCCAACACGCGGGCGTCACCACATAGAATTCACGCAAGTATCGAAGTGGAAGTGACTGAGATTACGCTAGAAATCTGTCGGCGCTCCGCCTTCGGTTTTGCGTCGTGCAACAAAGTCGGCAAGCTCTTCCCGGATGCCCTCATCCATTGCCGGAGCTTCAAAGCTGGTGATGATTTCCTTGAACATGTGATGCGCGCGCTCAGCGGTCCAGACGCCTCCTGCGACTTCCCAACCCTCATAGTTCTTCCAGTCACTCAGAAACGGCTGATAAAACGCGGTGGTATAGCGGTCCTGAGTGTGCTGAATGCCAAAGAAATGCCCGTCATTGCCGACTGACCGGATCGCATCCAGAGCAATCTCATCAGGGCCGGTTGCCGTCAATTCCGGCTGCATATACCGCTGAATTTGCTGCAATATCTCGCAATCCATAATGAACTTTTCAGGGCTTGCGATCAGGCCACCCTCAAGCCAACCTGCAGCGTGATAGACCATGTTGGTGCCCGATTGCACCGCCGCCCATAATGAGTTCGAGGTCTCCCACACAGATTGGCCATCCGGAACGTTTGCCGCGCAGACACCCGAAGACCGCAGGGGCAGGTCATAAAATCGGGCCATCTGGCCGGTCATCTGTGTCGCCCGCATGTATTCCGGCGTTCCAAAAGCCGGAGCACCAGATTTCATATCCACATTCGAGGTGAACGTACCGATGACACAAGGAATCCCTGGTCGCACATATTGGAACAATGCAATCGCGCACAGCGCCTCAGCCAGGGATTGCGCTACTGCACCGGCCATTGTGACGGGGGCCATCGCCCCGGCCAAGGTGAACGGCGTCACAACAATCGCCTGCCCGCGCCGCGCCAACCTCAGGCAACCGTCGATCATGGGCTGATCGTGCTTCAACGGCGAGGTCGAGTTGATGTTGGTATACATCCTCGGCTTGGCTTCGAATTCTTCATGGCTCAGACCCCCTGCGATCCGCACCATTTCCATGACGTCTTCGACGCGTTCCTTGCCCAGCGAATAGGCATGCATCGCCTTATCGGTCAGAGTCAGCTTGTCGTAGAGAACATCCAGATGCCGGACGCTGGCATGTATATCCACTGGCTCGACCGGGTATCCGCCGGCAAAATGGATACAGTTGAAATACTGCGTCAACTTCAACAGGTTCCGGCACATCTCGCGATTTCCCGGTACCTTGGTGCCAATCTCCATATCCCAGTAGTTCGGCGGGGACGACACATTTCCGAACAGCAGGTTCTTGCCCCCGATCTCGATTGCGCGGTCGGGATTACGCGGTGTGATGGTAAAGGTGGATGGGGCTTTACGCACCATTTCCATGACAAAGTCCCGGCCCATTCGAACGTTGTCACCGTTGATCGTACATCCGGCCTCACGCAGGATTCCGATTGCCTCTTCGTTGTAGAACTCGATCCCGATCTCTTCGAGAATCCGCATTGCGCCCTCGTGGATCGCCGCGACGCCAATCTCGTCCAACGGTTCGGTTGGTTTGTCGGTGTTGATCGGAGGGCTCCACGGCATCTGATCAATAACCGCTGCGCCCCGTCTCTCGGCGGCACCGGCCCGTCCTCCGCTGCGACCTCTGCGTGCTTTCTTGTCGGCCATTGGACACTCCTCGGAACTTGGCTTTCTAGAAGCAAGCCCCGAACGCGTACTGTTGGCCGCTCTGTCTGCGACAGGCTATGTCGGTTTCGACGTCTGAACCGCCGAATTCACAGCCCGATCACGCATTTTCGTACAACCATGCAGGTATATGTCCGATGTTTGGCAAGACGACATCCGCCATCGCTTCGAGCGTTTCTGCACGCGCCAGACCCGTCAGAACCCCGATCGTCTTCATACCTGCTGCCCGTCCGGCCTGCAGATCATGCAGGCTGTCGCCCACCATTGCTATGTTTTCTGGGTTTACCCCCACATGCTGAGCAAAGGCGAAGAGTTGACCCGGGCCTGGCTTGAATCCGTGCCCACTGTCATAACCGGCGACAAAATCGAAATGTTCGCGGATTCCTGCAGACGAAAGATGCTCGGATGCGGGCATTTCTCCGTCATTGGTCGCAACACCCAGTTTCAGCCCTGCCTCACGCAGCCCCTCAAGGAACGGGATAAGCGGAACGGCCTGGGCTTGCGGAGATGAGGCCGATTCGGCATTCAACAGATCCACCAACTCTTCGCGCGGCATTTCCGGGAGGTGCGGCTCTAGAACCTCGGCGATTTCTTCGACGGTGCCCGCGATGACAACACTGTCCTCAGAATAGGCAACCTGTTCGAGGTCAAAGCCGATCACCTGCCCAAGCTCGGCCGCACGGGCATGATCTCCGTTCGTCACTCGCAGTAAAAAATTGCGCCCGAACGTGCCCCAGGTTTCCGCGAAATCAAACAAGGTACCGTCTTTGTCGAACAGGATGGCTTGGATTGGCATTGTGAAACTCCTGCCCGGTAGGCTTTCAGGTCCAATGAACTTCCGCGCCGCCGGACAATAAGGCGCGGGCCTGGCCCGGCTGATCATACGGCACAGAATTGACGTCACAAAACTCGACTACCCACGAATCGTCAAGCATTAGAAAATCCAGAACTGAACCCAGAAACTCCGGCTCTGCTGCCCTGTCTTTTATGTCCTGCACCGAAGCCCCCGTCGAACCCAGAAATACAGGCAGCAGGTCATCATTGCCCACAAGCCAAGCAAGGGCATTCAGCGCCAGCGTTTCGGCGGATTGAGCGGAAATTGGCATAAAGAAGCCCCTGATCTGATATTGGAAAGGGTTTGTTAACCAGAGTCATAAACACTTTAGCAACGCATGCAATCAACGGTGACTGATATGTCGGTGCAAGGCACGATCCTTGTCCTGGACGGGACCTCAACCAATCGAATTATGCTGAAGGTACAGCTTACCGCGGCCTGGTATCACGTCGCACAGGGGGAAAATCTGCGGGGTCTTGATGGGCTGTTGAAACGTGTGCGCCCCGATTTGATCTTAACCGCGCAGTCATTGCCGGATGGAACGGCGGCAGATGTCAAGAAAGTGGTAATGGCCGACCCGGATCTGGCGGATATACCCATTGTCGCTATCGCGCCGCAAAACGACAAATCCGCAAGGTTGAGGGCATTGTCAGATGGGTTGGACGATGTATTGGCGCACCCGTTCAAGGACACGTTGTTGCTAGCTCGGGTTCGCAGCTTGCTAAGGGCACGCGCCGATACGCAGGAATTGCAAGACAATAGCGGATCGCCATGTTTGGGATTTGCCGAAGCGACAAGCGCCTTTGCTACGCCACCCAAAGCTGCGCGCGCCGCCCTACTGACGCAATCCGCTAAAACCGGGGCGCTTTGGCAGAAGGCGCTGTCCGAACATACGCATCACAGTCTGTCAATTCACACGATATCAAACCTTCACCGCCTGCTTTCCGGCCCCATCCCGGACGCGATTATTGTCGAAATTGATGGCGAATCTTCAGGCCTGAGTATTCTGGCGGATTTGAAATCGCGCGGGGCAACACGGCACACGGTGCTGATCGGCATCTTGAGAAAGGATGACGCGTCTCTGGCTGCCGAAGCGCTGGATCGTGGCGCGGATGCCATCTGTATGGCGGGGCTCTGCCCCCGTGAAACTCTGTTGCGGCTTGATAACCAGCTCGCCCGCAAAAGCCGAATTGACCAGATGCGGGATTCTTTGCGGCGTGGCATCGCGGAATCCTGGGTGGATCCACTGACCGGCCTGCATAACCGCCGCTATGCAATGCGAGCATTGAAGCAAATCGCCCGGCAGTCTGCGCAGACCGGGCTCGGGTTTACCGTGATGGTGGCCGATCTGGACCATTTCAAATCAATCAACGACAAGTTTGGCCATGCCGGAGGCGATCAGGTCTTGATCGAAACAGCCAGGCGCATGCGCAATTCCATTGGTTCTGACGGCTTTGTGGCACGGATCGGTGGCGAAGAATTCTTGATCGGTCTGCCTGAAACTACGGGGCCTCGAGCATTGGGGATCGCACGAACCGTCTGCGACGACATCTGCCAGTGTCCATTTGACCTATCCGAGGCCGCCGAACCAATCGCAGTGACAATCAGCATCGGCCTCATTACAGCTGATGACAACACGTTTCGCCGGGGCATCCCACCCGCACCATTGGACAACATGATAAAATCTGCGGATACAGCCCTGTATGCTGCGAAAAAGGCGGGACGCAATCAGGTCATGGTCCAGGATCACGCAGCCTGATCCGGTCAGTCGTGTTTTCTGCCCGCTTTCGATTTTCGGTGCACCACATCTTCCAGACGATCAGCGTATTCGACGCGTTCTTTCGGGCTCATGGCTGACACACGGATCAGCCACTGTTCCTGCAAAGCAGACTGCATCTCTGACATCACCTGCGCCTGCTGACCCAACAAAGCCTCTACAGCGTCAGCCGCAAAGGGTTCGGCGCGAAGTGCGTCGCCAAGGGCTTGAAAATCCGCCGCCCGATGATCGACACCTTGGCGGTGCAGGCCCGAAAGCTCGGCCCGCATCGCCTGGCGTTCATGCTTGGGAAGCGCGCGATAAAGCGCCGATCCAAATCCCGGAGGGGTTTTGACGTGGTCATTGTTTCTGACGCGCAGCGCCGTGCCAACAACCGCACCGACGACTAGCAGATTGATAGCAAGGGACACGATCAGCAGGACAGGCATCCACCGGCGTTTAGGTTTTGACTGTTCGCTCATTCGCCTTCCTCCAGGAAGATTGTATTCAGATCCATATCCGCAACCTCAAAGCCAGAGGATTGCGAATAAAGCAACGTCGCCGGATCAGGCAAAAAGGCCGGGGCAGTCAATCCAATCCAGATGCCAGCAATGCCCGCGGCCGCCAAACCTCCCATCCCCTGCCAGCCAAAGAAACTATCCAATGCCTGTGCCCAGAACCCTTGGGGTGATTTCTGAAGCCTTTGCAAACGAACGGTTTCCGCATCGGCCAGAATACGAAGGGCGAGAGCATCGGGTAACGGCTCATCTTCTTGACGAGCACGTAAAAACAGGTGATTCAGGTCGCTATTTTCATCCATCGGCATATCCCAACTCGTCTCTTCTTGTGGCTAACTGCTGTGCCAGTGCCCGCTTTCCCCGAGCTGTCAGACTCTCTACAGCTTCGACGGAAACATCCATGATTCCCGCGATTTCGGGATTGGGCAACTCTTCGATGTGGCGCAAGACAACAGCCTGACGTTGCCGGTCCGGAAGTTGCGCCAACGCGAACTGCAGTGCGTCCAACCTGGCGGCATCCTGAAGGTGTTCGGTTGCACTGATCGCATCGCTTTCAGGTTCGGCAACATCAGAAAGACTGTCCGCCGATTTCTTCCGCCGAATATCGACACACAGGTTCAGAGTGACTCGGTAAAGCCAAGTCGACACCTTTGCCTGTCCAGCAACCCAATCCGGCGCCATCTTCCATAGGCGCATCATGGCTTCCTGTGTGACATCTTCGGCTTCGGCCCGGTCGTTCAACAGCCTGAGCGCCACCGAAAAACTGCGCGGCCCAAGCCGATCGGTCAAAATGCGTGCCGCATCAGCGTCACCCTCGGCGAACCGCCGCAACAATGCATCGTCTCCGGGGTCGCCCGCAGCCTGACTTTGGCTGCGAGCCCCCGTTGATGAGGTACTCAGGTCCCGCATCCTTCATTAGCTGTCGTCGGTGCCAGCCTTGTCACGTTTTTTGTGATGCCAGCCCATCCGGTTTTTCGCATCGGCAAATTCCTGTTCCGAGATCGTGCCATTTTTGTCCGCGTCGATGCGGTCAAACATCTTGCCAGCACGGCGCGGCTTGGGCAACTCATCATCGGACAAGAGGCCATCTTGATTGGCGTCATGCTTTTCGAACATTTGATTCACACGCTCATTCGCCTTCTTCTGGCTAGCCGCTTGCATCTCGTCGACGCTCAACATGCCGTCGCCACTGGTGTCGGCATTGGTGAAACGCTGTTGCCTATAGGTTTGCATTTCTTCCTGCGTGACCTGACCATCATTGTTCAGGTCCAACTCTTGAAAGGTCACGTCCTCACGGCCTTTCGGACCGACAGCCAAGGCGGTTGTGCCTGTCAATGCAATGGCCGATACCAGAATGGCCGGGATAAGTTTCGCGCTTTTCATATCGTTTTCCTTTGTTTCTCGCGACCGGTTTGTCGCTGCTCACATAGGTTAAAACGGTGCAGTTTTCGGTTTCCGTCGCCCAATTTGAATTTTTTCTGTTGCTCACTGCCATCGACCTCATAATTTCCGGACATCTCATCGCGGCACAAAGCGACGCACCCCCCTTTTCTGTGGGGCAAAACAAGCGCAATATCAGGGCAATCTGAATGCGCGAGTTTCAAAATGACAGATCAAACGATCGACACAATATCCGAGAACGACCGTCCAACCCGGCCTGCGCTAATCAAAGGCTTCCGCTGCCGCTGCCCAAAATGCGGTGAAGGCAAGCTGTTGCACAGCTACCTGAAGGTGAATGACAGCTGCAGCAGCTGTGGTCAGGAACTGTTTCATCACCGTGCGGATGACGGTCCAGCCTATCTGACGATCCTGTTGGTCGGTCACCTGCTGGCGCCCGCTTTGCACATCTCTTATGTCCAGTGGCGCCCTGACCCGCTGAACATGTTCCTGATTTTTGCATTCGGATGTACAGCCTTGACACTGTTCCTGCTACCGCGAATGAAAGGGGCCGTTGTCGCCTATCAGTGGGCACGACGGATGCATGGGTTCGAAACGGACCGATGACTGGAATGATTGGGTCGGCCCTGAGATGAGTACAGACAAAACGGCTATACGGGACGCTGCAACAGTTATCGTGTTGCGGGACCGGATGACGAACCCTTCCATTTTGATGGGTCAAAGGGGCGCAAAAGCCGTTTTTATGCCGAACAAATTCGTGTTTCCAGGTGGCGCGGTAGACGCAGAGGACGCCCTTGTCCCGCTATCGGCTGACATGTCCCAGCTCTGCCGCGATCGGCTTACTGAACAGTCTCCGCCCGGGCTGCAGAATGCTTTGGCGGCCGCCGCAATCCGCGAGCTCTGGGAGGAAACCGGCCTGGTGCTTGGAGTTCCCGGCGCTTGGACAGGTGAGGTGCCGATTGACTGGCAAAGCTATGCAGAGGCAGGATTTCTGCCCTCTGCACAGGCATTGCAGTTTGTTTTTCGCGCCGTCACCCCGCCCGGCCGTACGCGCCGGTTCGATGCACGATTCTTTTTGGTAGATGCAGACGCCCTGCAAGGCGATCTGGATGACTTTGGCCGCGCTTCGGATGAGTTGTCTCACCTGCAATGGGTTCCGTTGAACAAGGCGCGCGAGCTTGATCTTCCCTTCATAACCGAAGTTGTTCTGGCCGAAGTCGCAGCCCGGGTCACACGACCCGAACCACCCCAAAGCGTTCCGTTCTTCCTCAATCAAGAAGAACAAAGCCTGTTCTTACAGATCAAAGGCTATCCAATGTCCGAACAGGACTTCTAGCCGAACCTACTTCATTCGGCTGATCACCGTGGTCACCTCGGGCTTTTTGCCGATCTCGGTCTTTGCTGTCTGACGCACGATCCGGCGCAGTGCCTCTTCCAGCTTGTCATCGTCGCGCCGGGTTTTGGCATCCGCCCGCATGAGGAACTGGTTCAGGTCCTCTTCCAGAACTTCGACCAGTGCTGCGCGCGATGTTCCGGTCTCGGCCAAGCCCATCGTATCGCACCAAGGTTCACCCAACGGTTCGTCTTCTTCGTCTAAAATAACCGTCACGGTTACATGCCCGTTCAAGGCCATGCGAATGCGGTCGCGGACAATTCCATCCAAGGCTCCGACCTTTACGGTTCCATCCAGATAAGTTCGGCCTGTCTCGACGTAGTCGACGACCTTGGGGGCATTGCCACTGAGATCCAGCATCGTGCCATTGACTGCCACAACCCCGGTACGACCACCCGCTTCGGCCAGTTTAGCATGTTCGCGCAGATGTCGGTGTTCACCATGCATGGGAATAACCATCTGCGGGTTGACTATGGCGTGCACTTTTTCCAGATCAGGCCGGTTGGCATGGCCAGAGACGTGATACAGACCCGAGCTGTCATCCACCACATCAACGCCTTTTTCGCTGAGCTGGTTCATGATGAAGATCACGCCCTTCTCATTGCCCGGTATCGTCTTCGACGAGAACAGGAACAGATCGCCTTCCTTCAACTCGATCCCGCGGTATTTACCGCGTGCAAGCTGGGCACTGGCCGCACGGCGTTCGCCCTGGCTGCCGGTTACGATCAGCATCAGGTTCTGGCGCGGGATATCTACGGCCTCTTCGGCGCTGATAACCTTGGGAAAATCCGTGAGAATACCGGTTTCCGTCGCGGCCTCGATCATCCGCCGCATCGCACGACCTAACAGAACGACCGAGCGTCCCGCGCGCTGCCCAGCCTCGGCCAGCGTCTTCACCCGTGCGACATTCGAGGCAAAAGTCGTCGCAACCACCATTGATTTGGCATTTTCGATCAATTTGGTGATCTCAGGCCCGACCTCGGATTCCGAGCGGCCCGCATGCGTTGAAAACACATTCGTGCTGTCGCAGACCAATGCTTTCACACCGTCCTTTGAAATCTCTGCCCAAAGGTCCTGATCAAACGGTTCACCTACCACAGGGTTGGCATCCAGCTTGAAATCCCCTGTATGCACGATCCGCCCCGCAGGCGAGTCTATGACAAGCGCCGCACTTTCGGGGATCGAGTGCGATACCGGCAAAAACCCGACTGTAAACGGGCCAACCGTCACCTGTTCAGGCCAGGCTGACAGGGTCTGAACCGCGTCTGTCGGATGGGCTTTCTCTTCCATCTTGCGACGTGCGAGATTTGCGGTGAAAGCGCGTGCATAGATCGGGGCGCCCAAGTCGTCATAGCAATGCGCCACAGCGCCGACATGATCTTCGTGGGCATGGGTGACGAATACCGCCTCAAGCCGGTCGGCACGTTCTTTTAGCCAGTTGATATCGGCATGGATCAGGTCGACACCGGGTGTTGTGTCCATATCTGGGAAGGTTACACCAAGATCGACAAGGATCAGCTTCTCCTTTCCCGGCTTGCCATAGCCATAGACATAGGCATTCATCCCAATTTCGCCCGCCCCGCCCAGGGGCAGATAGATCAGTCGTTCACTGCTCATGTTGAGCCATTTTCCTTGTTATAGCGATGGATCACGGTCAGTCCGTGCATCGTCAAATCGTCTTCTATAGCGTCAAACCCAACATCTGCCTGATCGAACAGAGGCGCAAGCCCCCCGGTTCCCACGACTTTCATCGGCATGCCGTATTCCGTCTTGATCCGGGCAATCAGCCCTTCGATCAGACCGGAATAGCCCCAATACACGCCAGATTGAATGCAGCCAACCGTATTTGTTCCAATCACTTTTTCGGGACGTGTGATGTCGATATGCGGCAACGCGGCGGCCCCCTGGTGCAACGCCTCAAGGCTCAGGTTTACACCTGGGGCGATGATGCCGCCGACATATGCTCCATCCGAAGACACCACGTCAAAGTTGGTGGCCGTTCCAAAATCGACAACAACCACATCCCCGCCATGCCGTTCAAACGCCCCTGCAGCATTGGCCAGGCGATCCGGGCCAGGGACCGTACCCTCATCAATACGCGGGCTGACAGGCAGCAGACACTCCGGCTTGCCCACGACCAATGGGCGACAGCCAAAGAACCGGTCCGCAAAGACGCGCAGATTGAAGACCACACGCGGCACGGTCGAGGCGATAATCACATCGGTGATATCAGCTTGGATCTCATAATGTTTGACCAGCGTAGAGTACCAGGTGAAATAGGCATCCGCCGTACGGGCATGGTGCGTAGACGTGCGCAGCGTGCAGACAAATTCCTCACCGTCCCAGATCGAGAAAACGGTATTGGTGTTGCCGCAGTCGATGGCTAGAAGCATTGGTGCCCCTTTCAGAAAAATACGTCTGCCGCAGGTATGCTGACGCGGCCCTTCGCGGTGTTTAGGACAAGGTTACCCCGTGCGTCCACCGTTTCGAAGGTCCCGACGGTCTCAGTGGTGACAGTACGCGCGGTGATGACCTCACCCAGCTTAGCTGCGCGGGACAACCAGGCAGCGCGGATGGGTTCGAACCCGTAGGTTACAAACTGGGCCTCGAAACGCGCATAGGCCGATGCAAGCTCGGTCAAAAAGTCTTCGGTGGTGACATCTGCCCCTGTCTCGGACAACAGCGAAACCGGCCTTAGCGCACCTGGTTCGACTTTATCTGCAGCCGGTGCCTGCGCGAGATTGACGCCGATGCCGATTGCCAAATGCGAGACGTCCCGCCCCTGCCCGGTACTTTCCAGCAGTATCCCCGCAAGCTTACCACCGTTCAGCAACACATCATTGGGCCATTTTAGCGACAAACCCGATATGCGTCCGGTGACCGCCACACATGCATCAAACAGGGCCAAGGCGGCGACAAAACTGCGCAGAGCGGCCTGTTCCGGGCGTCCTGCGGGCCGCATCAGCAGAGTTGCGGCAAGATTTCCCTCGGGGTTGGTCCAGACCCGTCCGCGCCGACCGCGCGCCCGTGTCTGGCGGTGCGCCAGGATCCAGACCGGACCCTGAGCCATCGGCGCGATCCGGGCGGCTTCGTTCAGAGTGCTATCGACCTCTTGCAATACATGCAGGCCATATCCATCCGGCCAATCGCTCATGTCACAAGAACATTAGGCCGCGGGCAATGATCGAAATCAGTTAACAAGCGTCGCCGCTGCAGCTGCCGCTGCGCCCTCAATCCCAAACTGATAGAATACGCCAACCAACATCAATGCAGCTGACCCCATCAGAGCAGCCCACAGAACCGGAGACGAATTTGCGTCGATCGGGTCGTCATTCTCGGCACCGAAATACATATAGTATACGATCCGCAGGTAATAGAATGCACCGATCACCGAGGCGATGGCAGACATGATAACCAGACCGGTCAGGCCAGCCTCAATACCCGCTTGCCAGACGCCGAATTTCGCAAAGAACCCAAGCATCGGTGGAACACCGGCAAGGCTGAACATCAGGATCAGCACGGCCAGAGCCTTACCCGGATCGCGTTTGGAATACTGGCGCAAGGCGTCAATGTCGGTAACAGGTTTACCGTCCCGTTCCATCATCAGGATAAAGGCGAAAGTTCCGACATTCATGGTCACGTAAATCGCCAGATACATCAGCATCGCCTTGATACCCAGCTCGGTCCCAGCCGCCAGTCCGATCAGCGCATACCCCATATGGGCAATCGACGAAAACGCCATCAGCCGTTTAATGTCGCGTTGTCCGATGGCAGCCACGGCCCCCAGCAGCATAGACAGAACAGACAAGAGTACGATCACCTGCTGCCAGTCCTTTACGACACCTCCAAATGCGTCGTGCAACACGCGGGCAAACAGGGCCATGGCGGCCACTTTGGGCGCCGTGGCGAAGAAGGCAGTGACTGGTGTGGGCGATCCTTCATAGACATCCGGCGTCCACATGTGGAACGGAACAGCCGAAACCTTGAACGCGAGCCCCGAGATCAGGAAGATCAACCCAAACAGCAACCCGAGGGTCACATCGCCGTGGTGAACTGTTTGAATGATGCCCGAGAACAGCGTGGTACCCGTAAAGCCGTAGACAAGCGAAGCCCCATACAGCAGTAAGCCCGAGCTAAGCGCGCCCAGAACGAAGTATTTCAGGCCAGCCTCGGTGGATTTGGCGCTGTCACGACGCAGCGCAGCCACAACGTAAAGTGCCAGCGACTGCAGCTCGAGCCCCATATACAGAGACATCAGGTCACCCGCGCTGACCATCATCATCATGCCGACAGCGGCAAGCGCCACCAGCAAAGGGTATTCGAAACGCAACAACCCGCGGCGGGTCATATAGTCCTGGCTCATCATCAAAACGGCTGCGGCAGATAGCAGGATCGCCACTTTGGCAAAGCGCGCAAATCCGTCATCAACGAACATGCCGTTAAACGCGATGTTCGTCCCGTCGCCATTGGTGGCGATCCAGAACGCCAGCAGCGCCATCAGCCCTGCTGTCACCCAGACCAATGTCGGCGCAAGCCCGTCCTTGGTGGTGTAAACAGCCGCAAGCAATGCCGCCATCGCATATAGTGCCAGAACGATCTCTGGCAGGATAATTGTCAGATCAGCCTGGATCATGTCTCCAAAGCCTCCTTAATGCGAGGCGGCTGTCTGGGTCGCGGTCTCAGCCGCGGCCAGAGCCGTATCATAGTTCGAAATCAGCGCGGCAGTCGAGTTGCCAATCACATCTGTTACCAGCGATGGATACACACCCAGCAGGATCGTCATGACGATCAGGGGGGCAAATATCAACCGCTCGCGCGAGCTCATATCAGTCATCGCCTTGAGGCTTTCTTTGATAAGATCCCCAAATACGACCCGACGATACAGCCACAAAGCATATCCCGCCGAGAAGATAACACCAGTCGCGGCCACAGCAGTCACCCAGGTATTGACCTGGAATGCGCCCATCAGGGTCAGGAACTCTCCGATGAACCCACTGGTGCCCGGCAGGCCAACATTGGCCATGGTGAACAGCATGAAGACCAGCGCGTAGGCCGGCATCCGGATTACCAGACCGCCATAGGCCTCGATATCGCGGGTGTGCATCCGGTCATAGATCACGCCGACACACAGGAAGAGCGCCGCCGAGATGAACCCGTGGCTGAGCATCTGGAAGATGGCTCCGTCGACACCCTGCTGGTTTGCCGCAAAGATGCCCATGGTGACAAAGCCCATATGCGCGACCGAGGAATAAGCGATCAGCTTTTTCATGTCCTCCTGCACCAGTGCAACCAGCGAGGTATAGACCACCGCGATGGCCGACATCCAAAGCACCAGATCTGTCATCACCGCCGACCCCACCGGGAACATCGGCAGGCTGAACCGCAGGAAGCCATAGCCACCCATCTTCAACAGGATCGCCGCCAGCACGACCGACCCTGCGGTCGGCGCCTGCACGTGTGCATCCGGCAGCCAGGTGTGGACCGGCCACATCGGCATCTTCACAGCAAATGAGGCAAAGAACGCCAGGAACATCAGCGTCTGCATACCGCCTACGATATGGATGCCCAGAACGGTAAAGCTGTCGGACGAGAATTGATGCGCCATCAGCGCTTCGATATCCGTCGTGCCTGCATCCGCATACATCGCAACCATGGCCACCAGCATCAGCACAGAGCCAAGGAACGTGTAGAGGAAGAACTTGAAGCTGGCATAGATGCGCTCCTTACCACCCCAGATGCCGATGATCAGGAACATCGGGATCAGACCCGCTTCGAAGAACAGGTAGAACAGCACCAGGTCCAGCGCCATGAACACGCCAAGCATCAGCGTTTCCAGCAGCAGGAAAGCAATCATGTATTCCTTGACGCGGTCTGTCACATTCCAGCTGGCCAGAATTGTCAGCGGCATAATGAAAGTGGTCAGCAACACGAACAGGACGCTGATGCCATCCACACCCATCTTGTATTTCAGACCCATCAGCCACTGGCCCTCTTCCACCATCTGGAAGCCGGTGTTTTCAGGATCAAAGCCAGTATAGATGCCAATCGAGACCAGGAAGGTCACCGTCGTCGCAACCATGGCCACCCATTTGGCATTGCGTTGCGCGGCTGCGTCGTCGCCCTGCAGAAACAGCGCCAGTATGGCGGCCGCCGCTGCGGGGATGAAGGTGACGATCGAGAGGATATTGTCCATTAGTGTGCGCCTCCGCCGATCGACATCCAGGTGACCAGGGCAGCAATTCCCAGGACCATCCAGAAGGCATAGGTAAATATGTAACCAGTCTGCGCCTTGCCGGCGAGGCGGGTGAAGAATGGCACGATGCCCATCGCTACCCCGTTCAGGAAACCGTCAATCGTGTTGCCGTCTCCGCGTTTCCACAGGAACCGCCCAAGTGCCAAGAAAGGTTTGACGAAGATCGCGTCATAGATCTCATCAAAGTACCATTTGTTCAGCAGGAACAGATAAAGCGGACGCTGGTTTGCTGCCAAGCGCGCGGGCAACGTCGTATTCACGATATAGAACCAATAGGCCACGATGAAACCAAGCAGCATCGCAACGAAGGGTGAGACCTTGACCCATTTCGGAACAGCATGCGCATCGTCCAGCACATGATTGTCCGGTGCGATGTAGAGCGCGCCTTCTCCGGGCGTCCCAACAAAGGCATAATGGTGATCGCCGCCCTGCGCGTCCTTCTCACCATGGCTGTCCTCCGCGTGACCGGCATCCGCATGCGTATCGTCGCCGTGATCATCTTCGGCATGGGTATCGTCCCCATGCGCGCCCTCTGCCGCGTGGCCATCCACCGAAGCCTCTGCAACCGGAATGCCATAGAACTGGCCGACCTTGTCGGTGTGGCCAAAAAAGTTGCCATACCAGATCATCCCGGCGAAAACCGCACCCAGCGACAGAACGCCCAGCGGAACCAGCATGACCAACGGGCTTTCATGCGCATGGTCATGCGTGTGCTTGTCCCCGCGCGGCTCGCCATAGAAGGTCAGGAAAATCAGACGCCAGCTGTAGAATGACGTAAATACCGCCGCAATCACCAGCATCCAGAACGCATAGCCGGTGCCTCCGGCAAAGGCGCTTTCGATGATGGCATCCTTGGACAAGAACCCCGCAAAACCGAATGTGGTCAGCGGAATGCCAACCCCGGTAATAGCCAGCGTACCGATCATCATCGCCCAAAACGTATAGGGGATTTTCTTCCGTAACCCGCCATATTCCGTCATCTCTTGCTCGTGATGCATCGCGTGAATCACAGAACCGGCCCCAAGGAACAACAGCGCCTTGAAGAACGCATGCGTCAGCAGGTGGAACATCGCTGCCGAATACATCCCGACGCCCGCGGCGACGAACATGTAACCCAGCTGCGAGCAGGTCGAATAAGCGATGACGCGTTTGATATCGGTCTGCACCAAACCCACGGTCGCGGCAAAGAACGCCGTCGACGCACCAAGGAAGGTGATGAACCCGGTCGCACCCGGCGCAAACTCCATCAGCGGCGACATGCGGCAGATCAGGAAGACACCAGCGGTCACCATGGTCGCGGCGTGGATCAGGGCTGATACAGGCGTCGGACCTTCCATCGCGTCCGGCAACCAGGTGTGCAGGAACAACTGTGCCGATTTGCCCATCGCACCGATGAACAGCAGAACGCAGATCACCTCGATCGCGGTCCATTCACCCCACAGGAAGTTCAGCTTCTCTTCGGCCAATGCCGGGGCAGAGGCGAAGATGTCCGAGAAATTGATGCTGTCGGTCAGCAGGAATAGCGCAAAGATGCCAAGCGCAAAGCCAAAGTCCCCAACCCGGTTGACGATAAACGCCTTCATCGCCGCCGCATTGGCGCTTGGCTTGCGGTAATAGAACCCGATCAGCAGATAAGACGCGACGCCCACACCTTCCCAGCCAAAGAACATCTGCACCAGATTATCCGCGGTCACCAGCATCAGCATGGCAAAGGTAAAGAAAGACAGATAGGCAAAGAAGCGTGGCTTATAGCTTTCGCCTTCGCGCCATTGCGGATCGTGATCCATGTAGCCAAAGGAATACAGGTGCACCAGCGCCGAGACGGTCGTCACCACGATCAACATGATTGCTGTCAGCCGGTCCAGACGAATGGCCCAGCTTGTCGAGAGCGAGCCGCTTTCGATCCAGCGCATGATCTCGATCTGCTGGGTGTGGCCGTCGAACGTCAGGAAGACGATCCACGACAGCAGACAGGCCAGAAACAGCAGGCCCGTGGCGGTCCACATGGCGGCTTTCTCGCCGATGAACTTCCAGCCGAACCCGCACAGGATCGCGCCCACTAGCGGGGCAAAGAGGATGGTGGTTTCCATGTGCCCTTACCCCTTCATCATATTGACGTCTTCAACCGCGATCGAGCCGCGGTTGCGGAAGAAGCAGACCAGAATGGCCAGCCCGATCGCCGCCTCGGCCGCCGCCACGGTCAACACGAACAGCGTAAACACCTGCCCGACCAGATCGCCGAGGAAACTGGAGAACGCCACGAGGTTGATATTCACCGCCAGCAGCATCAGTTCGATGCTCATCAGCAGGATGATGACGTTCTTGCGGTTCAGGAAGAGACCGAAGATGCCGATGACGAACAGCGTCGCCGCGACCGTAAGATAGTGTTCAAGTCCGATCATCGTCTCATAGTCCCTCGAATTTCTCTTTCCCGTTACGGAGCTCTGGAAAAGCCGCCGCACAGGCGCAGTTTTCATTCGTTTCCGTGATTTCGCTGACGTCGAAGGCTTTCTGATCGAATGTCTTTTTCACCGAATCCCACGAATGGCTTGCACCACCTTTGGCCAGTTTTTGTAGGGTTTCACTTGCCTCGTCAGTTCGATCCAGAAGGGTATTGTCGTATTCCCTGTTGAGTTGCGTCACGACATTAAGTGTTTGCCCAGTCTCGCAAGCTGAAATTTTTAGGAATGTCGATTCCGTGCATCCCAATTCTTCGTCGCAAAGACCGCCGGCTTCGTAGAAAGCTACAACTCCGTCACCGATCACTTGGTGCTCAGTTGCAATCCAATGATGGGACAACAACGGCAGGCCATCGCACTCCGTTATTGGAAACGCGACTACTGACAAAGGCATACTTGCCACAGCAAAACCAGATATGATGGCACTGAACCTCACAACCCCTGCCCCGGTTTCACGTCCTTCAACTCCATCGCTTTGGCCGGGTCGCGCATCATCTGGCCGATGATGTCCTGACGCTTGATGTCCTGACGGTGGCGCAGCGTCAGCACGATGGCGCCGATCATGGCCACCAGCAGAATCAGGCCCGCCAGTTGGAACAGAAGGAAGTATTGGTCGTAAAGGATGACACCCAGTGCCTCGGTATTGTGACGATCCACCGGAACCGGCTGTGCCAGATTGGCGGAAGCACCCTGCGCGCTGTCCCAAGCCCCAAAGGCCATGACAAACTGCATCAGGATAACCAGACCGATCAGCAGGGCCAGCGGCATATAGCGCGCCATCTCGGCCTTGAGCTCAGCAAAATCCACGTCCAGCATCATCACGACGAACAGGAACAAAACCGCGACCGCGCCGACATAGACGATGATCAGCAGCATCGCCACGAACTCAGCCCCCAGCAGCACAAACAATCCTGCCGCGGACAGGAAGGACAGGATCAACCACAGCACGGAATGCACCGGCTGGCGGCTGATCACCGTGAACAGCCCGCCGGTGATGGCGCTGATGGCGAACAGATAGAAGGCAAAGACGGTCATTGATCCTCATCCTCGTTATCGCCCATGACCTCTTGCGCCAATTCCAGCGCGCGCGTCATGGCCGGGATGCCGGCAAAGACCGACATCTGACCGATCGTTTCCACGATCTCTTGTTTCTTGGCACCGGCTTCCACAGCGTGGCGCACGGTCTGACGCACCGCCGCATCCGCCTGCGCGCCCTGACAGGTCAGCCCGGCCAGTGTCAGCAACAGGCGCGTTTTGGCATCCAACCCGTCTTTGTTGACGGTGTTGCCGAACATCATCTCCATGACTTCTTTCGGCATGGTCGGCCATAGAGTTTCGAACCCTTTGGGCGAGAAGCTCTCCATCGCAGGGTTCATCGCCTTGGCCATGTCCTGCGCCTGCTTCATCATCAGCTCAAACGGATTTGTCGGGGCGTCAGTCATCGGTACGGCGCGTCCATTTCCAGATTGCGGGCGATCTCGGCTTCCCAGCGCTCACCGTTGTCGAGCAGTTTTTCCTTGTCGTAGAACAACTCTTCGCGGGTTTCCGTGGCGAATTCGAAATTCGGACCTTCGACGATGGCATCGACCGGGCAGGCCTCTTGGCAGAAACCGCAATAGATGCACTTGGTCATGTCGATGTCATAGCGCGTGGTACGGCGGCTGCCATCTTCGCGCGGTTCGGCGTCGATTGTAATGGCCTGTGCAGGGCAGATCGCCTCGCAGAGTTTGCAGGCAATACAGCGTTCTTCACCGTTGGGGTAACGACGCAGGGCGTGCTCACCGCGAAAACGCGGAGACAGAGGACCCTTTTCATGCGGGTAGTTCAGGGTGGCCTTCGCTGCGAAGAAATACTTCAGCCCCAACTTCATGCCGACCCAGAAATCCTGTAGAAGAAAATACTTGGCGGCACGGGTGTAGTCGATTTGGGTCATGTCAGCCTCCTACGCTCCAGCGAGCGAACGCGCCCCAGAACCAGTCGAATTTTGCCGCAAAGGCCACGAAGACTACCCAAGCCAGCGAGAAGGGCAGGAAGACTTTCCAACCCAGCCGCATCAGCTGGTCATAGCGGTAGCGCGGCGTGATCGCCTTGACCATTGCGAAGAGGAAGAAGAAGAACGCCATCTTAGCGACCATCCACAACACGCCGTCGGGCAGGCCCGGGATCGGGGACAGCCAGCCGCCGAAAAACAGCAGCGTGGTCAGCGCGCACATCAGGAAAATGGCGATATATTCGCCAGCCATGAACAACAGGAAAGGCGTGGCCGAGTATTCGACCTGATAGCCCGCGACCAGTTCGGATTCCGCCTCTGGCAGGTCAAACGGTGGGCGGTTGGTTTCGGCCAGCGCCGAGATGAAGAACAGGAAGACCATTGGGAAATGCGGCAACCAGTACCAGCTGAAGAACCCAAAGCGCCCGTCTTGCGCATGCACGATGTCACCGAAGTTCATCGACCCGGTCGACAGGATCACACCGATGATGATCAGACCAATCGAGACCTCGTAGGAAATCATCTGAGCGGCAGAGCGCAATGAGCCAAGGAAAGGGTACTTTGAGTTCGACGCCCACCCCCCCATGATCACGCCATAAACCTCCAACGAGGACACGGCGAAGACATACAGGATGGCGACATTTATATCCGACAGCACCCAGCCGTCGTTGAACGGAATCACGGCCCAGGCGATCATCGCCAGAACAAATGAGGTCAACGGCGCGAGGATAAAGACGGTGCGGTCTGCACCCGCTGGGATAACCACCTCTTTAACAACATATTTCAGCGCATCGGCCACCGATTGCAGCAGGCCATAGACGCCCACCACGTTGGGGCCACGGCGCATCTGAACCGCCGCCCAGATCTTCCGGTCTCCATAGACAAGGAACAACAGCGAGATCATCACAAAGGCCACAACGGCAAGCACTTGTGCCAGAATGATGAGGGCTATTCCGCCTGGGGTGTTAAAGAATTCAGCCATTGGTCCTCACACCGTGGGTATTCCGTTTTCCGCACGAAATGCTAAGGCCATGTGCCTGCGCAAAGTGCGTCTGGGTCGGCGCGTTGGTGTAAACAGCATCTGCAGCCTCTACGCCACCCTTTTTATTCCGTTTCATAGGCAAAACAGGGGCGAGCCCCTGTCCGACGAGCACAGGGTCGAAATGCGATATGACAGAGTTTCGGTTCATTCCGCCGCGATCTTTTCGCCTTTGCGTGCCTGCGTCTGCGCCGATAGCTCAGCCATCAACTGCGAGGCCCGTGCAATCGGGTTGCTCAGGTAGAAGTCCTTGACGGTGTGACGGAAGCTCGCCTTGCCCAGAGGGCCGAGCTTCAGCGCCTGAACCTCGTTTTCGATCACCTCGTCGATACTGGCCAGATGCGGCACCGCCTCGATCAGCGCGGTGCGCAGTTGCGCCAGCGAGTCATAAGGCAGCGTTGCACCCAGTTCGGCAGACAAAGCGCGCAGGATCGCCCAGTTTTCCTTCGCCTCACCTGGTGCAAACCCGGCACGCATCGCCAGTTGCGGGCGGCCTTCGGTGTTCACGAACAGGCCGTTTTCCTCGGTATAGGCTGCGCCCGGCAGGATCACGTCGGCGCGGTGCGCACCTCGATCGCCATGGCTGCCCTGATAGATGACAAAGGCGCCGTCGCCGATTTCAACTTCATCGGCACCGAGATTATAGATCACATCCGCCGCGCTGATTGTATCCATGCCACCTTCGTTGGTGGCATCGACATCCATAGAACCAACACGTGAGGCGGCTGTGTGCAGGACAATCAAACCGCTTTCGGTATTCGCCGCAATGGTTTGCGCAGCGGCCAAAACCGAAGCGCCATCCGCTTCCTGCAATGCACCCTGACCAATGATGACCAACGAGCGTTTGCCCTTGACCTCATCATCTCCGCCCATATCCACCACCTGCTGCAATGCCGCACGATCATCGCCGACATGGTGGTAATCATAGGTCAGATCGACTGCTGGGCCGACCACAGCAATCTCGGCCCCATGCGCCCAGGCTTTGCGAATGCGCGCGTTCAGCACCGGCGCCTCATCACGCGGGTTGGTTCCGATCAGCAGAATGCGCTCGGCGCTGTCGATATCTTCGATCGCAGCGGTCCCGGCATAGGCCGCGCGGTTGCCCGTTGGCAACTTGGCGCCATCGGTACGGCATTCGACAACCCCGCCCTGCCCTTCAATCATCTGCTTCAGAGCAAACGTAGCCTCGACCGGGGCCAAGTCGCCCACGATACCGGCGGGCTTTTCAGCCCCTTTCAACGCCTCGGCCGCTTTGGTCAACGCCTCGGGCCACGTCGCCGGGCGCAGCTTACCGTTTTCACGCAAGTATGGCTTGTCCAGCCGCTGACGACGCAGGCCGTCCCACACAAACCGCGTCTTATCACTGATCCATTCTTCGTTCACGCCATCATGATTGCGCGGCAAAAAGCGCATGACTTCGCGCCCTTTGGTATCCACACGAATGTTCGAACCCAATGCATCCATCACGTCGATGCTTTCGGTCTTGGTCAGTTCCCAAGGGCGCGCGGTAAAAGCATAGGGTTTCGAGGTCAGCGCCCCGACGGGGCACAAGTCGATGATATTACCTTGCAGATTCGAATCCAGCGTCTGGTTCAGATATGACGTGATCTCGGCGTCTTCGCCCCGCCCGGTTTGACCCATCTGAGTGATCCCGGCCACTTCGGTTGTAAAGCGCACGCAGCGGGTGCAACTGATGCAGCGGGTCATCGCGGTACCAACCAGCGGACCCAGATCCAGATCATCGACCGCGCGCTTGGCTTCCTTAAACCGCGTGCCCGACATACCATAAGCCATCGCCTGATCCTGCAGATCGCACTCGCCACCCTGATCGCAGATCGGGCAATCCAGCGGGTGGTTGATCAGCAAGAACTCCATCACTCCTTCGCGGGCTTTCTTGACCATGGGCGAGTTGGTTTTGACCACCGGTGCCTGTCCTTCCGGCCCCGGACGAAGATCGCGCACCTGCATGGCACAAGAGGCCGCAGGCTTGGGCGGCCCTCCAACAACTTCGACCAGACACATCCGGCAGTTCCCGGCAATCGACAGACGCTCGTGATAGCAAAAGCGCGGCACTTCGACCCCGGCCTGTTCGCAGGCCTGAATCAGGGTCATCGCACCATCGACTTCGATTTCCTGTCCGTCGATGTTAACTTTGCGGAGGTCAGACATGATTTAAACTACCCTTTCAGGAATGTGCCGATAGCAGATTTTTTGGCGATTTCGCTTCGCCCTGCCGAGCACATCGTATCTGGAACGCCAATCACGATGCCGTTTCCTTGGATATAGCGAATAGCGTCGTCCTGTATCCGCTTCCGCGGCAAATTTCTTTCGAGATAGACAAAATCACTTTCCCGATACCCCTTGGCTTCTAGGTCGTCAGCTACCGTTTTCATGCTTTGCCTGATCTGCGAACGATTGAGCGACAAATTCGGACAACCGCCTGCAATCTGCTCTGCCATAGCGTTGGCAAAGGCCACATCATAGAGGCTCTGCGGAACCTGTGTACGAAACTGAGCGCGAGATGTGTCAGCGTCCAAAGCTTGGCTGGATGTTGACTCGCATCCAGCTAAGACCAAAAGCAAAACACCAGCAAAGCCCGTCATCAAAGCTCTGAAACCCATACTCAATTCGCCCTCAAATACACGCCGATGGCGCTGTTTCTTTCAATTTCCGCGCGACCAAGCGTACAGAAGGAATTCGGCCGGTCATACGACACGCCATTTTGGGCCAGATAGGCCTCGCCCTTGGCGCGCATTCGGTCTTTTTCTGCATCCGAATCGACATAAGAACGGATTTCACTGTCGGAATAGCCCAACTGGTTCGCTTTCGACCGCAAGCCCCACATCACACCAATCGCCTTCATACGCCGTCCGCTGATGGAGGGGCAGTATTCCGAAATTTCGTTCGCGATTGCGATGTAATAGAGTTCGTTGTCGATCTCTTTGACTTCGCGCAAGGGAGGTTTAGCCAAAGCAACCGCAGGCAGTGTCAGCGCCGTTGCAACGGCAAGCATTTTGATACCAGACATGACAAATCCTTTCGTCTTGGAAAGACCAAGACGACGGAGGCCAGCATTGCTATGCAATAGCAATGGGCCTGTCACGGCGTGATATGCAAAAACCCGCTTCATGGACGGCGGCAGCTCCCGGCAAAGGTTAGTCTGTCATCGTTGATCTGAAGGTTTTGTGGTTCGGTATCCGGCCCGACCTTCCAGTCGATCCTGGAGGATCCGAAATTCGCGATGCAAAACTTAGTGCCCTCATAACGGCCAGCCTCGCGCGCACCATCCAATGAGGCAGATACTCCTTTGATCACAACGGTGAAATCCGAAGGAGACGCTTTTTTGTTGATGTGCTTTGCTTTGGCTCTGAACGACTTGCCATCGAATAGAATACGATCTTCCGAAGGCTTAATCAGCCCGCAGGCCGAAACCGCCACCAGCAGTAAAACTGCGCCGATGAGGGAACCATTCTTGGTTCTGGTCACAAGATCAACAGTTCGTTCAATCATTAAAACGCCGCCACCAATGCCATGATCCCCATCACGAACATGCAAAGCCAGGCAACCACGTAAAGAACCGAGCGCAAGCCAGAGTTCGGCTTACCCAGTCCACGCAGATGAACAAACAGCATTGCCAGACGCGAAACCAGTGCCACGGAGGCGAGCAAGTTTACCCAAAACGGGCTGACCCCCAACAAAATTGCCGCTATCGTCACAGCCGCAAAAGCAGGAAGCGTTTCAGTGCCGTTCAGATAGGCACGGTTCAACCGATAGGCCCTGTCTGAATAATCTTGCTCGGGCGTGGCGCCTGGCGCCAGCCCCTTACCCTGTTTGGCCATTGCCGAAAATGGGGCTAGGAACAGGACGACGAGGGTGAAGATCATCACCGATGCAAGTGCATGGCCATAGTCCGAAAATACTTCCATTTGAATCACTCCGCTGCCATCGCACCCGTGCGGCCCGATTTCTGGGCCTTGATGCGGTCTTCGATTTCTTCCCGGAAATTGCGGATCAGGCCCTGGATTGGCCAGGCTGCCGCATCACCGAGGGCACAGATCGTGTGGCCTTCCACCTGTTTGGTCACGTCAAACAGCATGTCGATCTCTTCCAACTCGGCCTCACCGCGCACAAGGCGGTCCATGACGCGCATCATCCATCCGGTGCCTTCGCGACACGGCGTGCACTGACCGCAGCTTTCATGTTTGTAAAACTTCGACAATCGCCAGATCGCTTTGATTATATCTGTGGATTTATCCATCACGATCACCGCAGCCGTACCCAGGCCCGAGCCCAGATCGTTGCGCAGGTGGTCAAAGTCCATAATCGCGTCGCGCATATTCTCACCGCGCACACAGGGCACCGACGAACCACCCGGAATAACCGCCAGCAAATTGTCCCAGCCGCCGCGAATGCCGCCGCAATGGGTTTCGATCAGCTGTTCAAACGGGATCGACATTGCCTCTTCGACCACACAGGGGTTGTTCACATGGCCCGAGATCGCAAACAGCTTGGTGCCTGCATTGTTCTGACGGCCAAAGCCTGCGAACCAGTCGGCCCCGCGACGCAAGATCGTCGGCACTACCGCAATGGATTCCACATTGTTCACCGTGGTCGGGCACCCATACAGACCTGCGCCCGCCGGGAACGGTGGCTTCATCCGCGGCATGCCCTTTTTGCCCTCAAGGCTTTCGATCAGGGCAGTTTCTTCACCACAGATATAGGCGCCCGCCCCGTGATGCAGAAACAAGTCGAAATCCCAGCCTGACCCAGCGGCGTTCTTGCCCAACAAACCGGCGTCATAGGCTTCGTCAATCGCGGCCTGCAGCGCCTCACGCTCGCGGATGTATTCCCCGCGCAGGTAGATATAGCAAGTATGCGCATTCATCGCGAAAGAGGCTATCAGGCAGCCTTCGATCAGCGTATGCGGATCGTGGCGCATGATTTCACGGTCTTTGCAGGTGCCAGGCTCGGATTCATCCGCGTTCACCACCAGATAGGACGGGCGACCGTCACTTTCCTTGGGCATGAAGGACCACTTCAGACCGGTTGGAAAACCCGCGCCGCCCCGGCCGCGCAGCCCTGAATCCTTCATCGTCTGGATGATCCAGTCGCGCCCGTTGCCGATCAGGCCAGCAGTGCCGTCCCAATGCCCCCGGGTCTGTGCACCGCGCAAAGTACGCTCGTGCATCCCGTAGATGTTGGTAAAGATCCTGTCCTGATCCTTCAGCATCATGTATTACCTTCAGCTGTCCTGACGCATGCGCCAGAGTTGAAATATGTTGACGCCCGCATAGATGAAACCGGCCAGCGCGGCAAAATCAAACAACAGCGCATAGCGTCCCGGCAGTTCCATCGCAGGGCCAATGAACATCGTCATGGCAAGCCAGATCAGCATGGTCACGGCGATGACCACCCCGATATGTCGACCCTTGCGGGCCATGGCCTGTTCCTTGTCCTTGTCCATCTTGTCCTAAATGCCCAGAGCGGGCACACATCCTAGTCTTCGTATGTACCGTCGTCCTTGGCCCGCTTGGCGAACTCGGTTTCTTCACCCGCCGCCAGCTTGGTGGCCTGATCAATCCAGCCGTCTCTCTCGATCCGGCCTTTGAACTTCAGCCGCGCATCAACCCAGGCAACCTGCTCAGGCGTCCATTTGGCGATCTGATCATAATGATAGAAGCCCAGCTCGTTCAGCGTCTTCTCAAGCTTAGGCCCGACACCTTTAAGCAGCTTCAGATCGTCCGACTTGCCGTCCCGCGCACCCGAAAGCGTATCGGGCTGGTCTTCTTTGACCGCCTTCGCTTCAGCCGCTTGTTTCACCGCAGGTTTGGCAGGTGCGGGGGCCTTGGGAGGTTTCGGAGCAGCCTTTGTCGCCGCTGCCTTGCCATCCTTGCCCAGCCATGGCGTAAGGATCGGAACCTCGGTCCCGTCGATGCGTTTGACGGTATCCCCCAGATCAGTCGCCAACTGAACGCTGGCATTATACTGGGTTCGGCCGCTGTCATATTCGGACAGGCTGGTCAGCCCCTTCAGAGGCTCTGCCGCATAGCGCCCGTTCTGAGGGCCCGGTGTCGGCACTTTGCCAGCGGCCAGATCGTCGATGATCTTGCCAAAACCCTCAGCGGTCAGGTCTTCGTAATAGTCCTTGCCGATCTGCGCCATCGGCGCGTTGGTGCAAGAGCCCAGGCATTCGACCTCTTCCCAACTCAGCTTGCCATCGGCGGACAAAGCATGCGGCTTGGCGGCGATCTTGTCCTTGCAGACCGCAATCAAATCCTCGGCCCCGCAGATCATGCAAGAGGTAGTCCCGCAGACCTGAATATGCGCCACCGAGCCAACCGGCTGCAGCTGAAACATGAAGTAGAACGAGGCAACTTCGAGCACGCGGATATAGGCCATGCCCAGCATGTCAGCGACAGATTCAATCGCCGGACGGCTCAGCCAGCCCTCTTGTTCTTGCGCGCGCCATAGCAGAGGGATCACCGCGCTGGCCTGACGGCCCTCGGGATACTTGGTGATCTGCGCTTCGGCCCATTGCTGGTTGGCAGCGGTGAAGGCAAAGCTTTCGGGTTGTTCTGGATGAAGGCGGCGGAGCATTAAGCACATTCCCCATTTTCTGCCAATCCAAGTTTCCATAAATTTGGATCATTTGAATTATTGGACGAGATCACTTTGGCGTCCACTAGATCAAAAATGGCCCACAAAAATGGCTCTTGTCCGGCGGGACAGTTCTCAACGCCTGACCCCGCCAACAATCTAGAATACACCATGCAGCTTTCTGATGAGCTAAGTTTGCTCAACACATAGTTCGAAGCGCGCTCTTCAAGCGATCTGTAGTGCTCGAACACCTCCGGAAACTCGTCAACCGGATAACAACCTTTCGTTGCCCTACAGTCGGCTACTTTCTCCAGAATGTCTGGGGATAGAAAGAGGCAAAAATCACTCAAAGGCGCCGCCGATACCGCATGGCCCATAGGAAGGATAGCTAAGGTAAACGCTAAGAGCTTCTTCACCGATCAATCTCCCCGAACACAACGTCCATGGTGCCGATGATGGCTGCGACGTCGGCCAGTTGGTGGCCTCCGGCGATGTGATCCATGGCTTGCAGGTGCAGGAAGCCCGGCGCGCGCAGTTTGGCCCTGTAAGGCTTGTTGGTGCCATCGGCGACCAGATAGACGCCGAATTCGCCCTTCGGGGCCTCGACGGCGGCATAGACCTCGCCCGCGGGCACGTGGAAGCCTTCGGTATACAGCTTGAAGTGATGGATCAGGCTTTCCATCGAGGTTTTCATATCCGAGCGTTTGGGCGGGGTGATCTTGCCGCGGGCCAGCACATCTCCGGGGCATTCGCGGATTTTGGCGATGGCCTGACGGATGATCAGCAAGGACTGGCGCATCTCTTCCATGCGGCAGAGATAGCGGTCATAGCAGTCGCCGTTCTTGCCGACCGGAATCTGGAACTCGAATTCGTCATAGCATTCATAGGGCTGCGCGCGGCGCAAATCCCAGGCCAGCCCCGATCCGCGTACCATGACACCCGAGAAACCGTATTTCTGGATGTCATCCTCGGTCACCACGCCAATATCGGCGTTGCGCTGTTTGAAGATGCGGTTTTCGGTCAGCAGACCATCAATGTCGTCGAGAATGGTGGGGAATTCGTGGCTCCACGCCTCGATATCGTCCAGCAGTTCCGGCGGCAGGTCCTGATGCACACCGCCGGGGCGGAAATAGGCCGCGTGCAGGCGGGCACCACAGGCGCGTTCATAGAACACCATCAGCTTTTCGCGCTCTTCAAACCCCCAGAGCGGCGGGGTCAGCGCCCCCACATCCATCGCCTGCGTGGTCACGTTCAGCAAGTGGTTCAGGATGCGCCCGATCTCGGAATACAGCACCCGGATCAGAGAACCTCGGCGCGGCACCTCAACTCCGGTCAGCTTTTCAATGGCCAGACACCAGGCATGTTCCTGGTTCATCGGCGCAACGTAGTCGAGACGATCGAAATACGGCAGGTTCTGCAGATACGTCCGGCTTTCCATCAGCTTTTCGGTGCCACGGTGCAACAAACCGATATGCGGGTCGCAACGCTCAACAATCTCGCCATCCAGCTCAAGCACAAGCCGCAAAACCCCGTGCGCCGCAGGGTGTTGCGGGCCAAAGTTAATGTTGAAATTGCGGATCTTCTGTTCTCCGCTCAGCGCGTCCGTGCTGCCGTCATCATATCTTGAGCCGTCCATCAACGCCCCCGCTTATTCTTTTTTGCATCAGCCCGAACCCGGACCTTTTCGGCCTCGGCCGCCTTGGCTGCAGCCCCCGCCAGAAGGACCCCCAGCGCACCCAGCACGATCAGTTCCCCCAGCATCATCATCTCAGCGGCGCTCCAGCTCTTGCAGTTTCAGCCCGACCCACCACAGCAACGCGATCGTGCCAAAGGGGATCAGACAGAGCAGGCACCAGTATTTGTTAATCCCGAAGAACGGCAAAATCTTCACCATCGGGATGATGGTCAGTGCAGATAGGATCAGCCACCAAATGCCACCCATTATTCGCTCTCCTGTTTCTCATCGCCGGGCAGGATGTAATTCGCACCCTCCCACGGAGACATGAAATCAAACTGACGGTATTCCTGCACCAGATTGACCGGCTCATAGACCACACGCTTTTGCGCCTCGTCATAACGGACCTCGGTATAACCGGTGGTCGGGAAATCCTTGCGCAGCGGATAGCCACGAAAGCCATAGTCGGTCAGGATTCGCCGCAGATCAGGATGGCCCGAGAAAAGGATGCCGAACATATCGAACACCTCGCGCTCGAACCAGTTGGCCGAAGGGTGAACGTCGACAATCGACGGCACCATGTCATCCTCACGGATCGACACGCGCAGGCGGATACGCTGGTTCTGGTACATCGACAGGAAGTGATAGACCACATCGAACCGCTTGGCCCGCTCGGGATAGTCAACGGCTGTGATGTCCACCAGGGTCGAGAACTTGCAACTGGCATCGCCCTTCAGAAATTCGATAAATTCCACAAGGTTCGACGGGGCCACGTCCACGTTCAACTCATCATGGGTGACATCCCAGGACAGAACGCAATCGGTCCGTTTGAGTTCCAGCTGCGCGCCGAGTTCTTTGAGTGCTTCGCTCATTGCCCTCTCCTCAGCGTACAATGGTGCCGGTGCGGCGGATTTTGCGCTGCAGCTGCATCAGACCATACAACAGCGCCTCAGCCGTCGGAGGGCAACCGGGCACGTAGATATCGACCGGCACAATGCGGTCACAGCCGCGCACAACAGAATAGGAATAATGGTAATACCCGCCGCCGTTGGCGCAGGATCCCATCGAGATCACATAGCGCGGCTCGGGCATCTGGTCATAGACCTTACGCAGCGCAGGCGCCATTTTGTTGGTAAGCGTTCCGGCCACAATCATCACATCCGACTGACGTGGGGACGCGCGTGGCGCGATACCAAACCGTTCTGCATCATAACGCGGCATCGAGGTATGCATCATCTCAACTGCGCAACAGGCCAGCCCGAAGGTCATCCAGTGCAACGACCCGGTGCGCGCCCAATTGATGATATCCTCGGTCGAAGTTAGCAGGAACCCTTTGTCCTGCAGCTCGGCATTCAGGGCCTGGGTGGCGACTTCTTTATCGACGCCAGCGGTGTTTGCACCCGTCATCACTCCCATTCCAGGGCCCCTTTCTTCCATTCATAGGCAAAGCCGATGGTCAGAACGCCCAGGAATACTATCATGGACCAGAAGCCCACATCGCTGATGTCCTTGAAACCGACGGCCCAGGGAAACAGAAACGCGATTTCCAGATCGAAGATGATGAAGAGAATCGAAACCAGGTAAAACCGGACGTCGAATTTCATGCGCGCATCGTCGAAGGCGTTGAACCCGCACTCGTATGCGCTGACCTTTTCCGGGTCGGGATTGCGGACGGCCAGCACCACAGCGGCAAGAATCAGGACGATTCCAAGGCCCGCAGCGACGACCAGAAACACCAGGATCGGGAGGTACTCCCGCAGCAGGTCTTCCACGAATAGCTCCTTTCCTGCGCGTGCCCCGTAGGGGAGCGCCGTCAATTAGCGTGTTGACTGGACATTCTCTATCCGCGCGGGGTCAGAGGGTCAACCAAACACAACCGCATGGCACCCTAATATTCCGTTTCATTCCAGCCGAACTTCGATCCGTGAAACGCCCAGACCGACAGAACGTAAACCTAACTATTCCATACAGGTTTTCGCTTGTCGAAGAATGCGCTGATTCCCTCATGCGCCTCGTCAGTTTCCCAGCGCGCAACCAGCGCCCGGATCGTTTGGTCGATAACGGGATCGTCAACACGCGGCCCCAGACTATGGACCAAGGCCTTGGCCGAGGCCACCGCACCAGGCGCACATGACAAATAGGGTTCAACCTCGGCCTCGACAGCGTCCGCCAGATCTTCTGCTGAGACCGTTTTGGCCAACAGGCCCAAATCGACGGCCTCGGCCGCGTCAAACAATCGGGCCGACATAAAGACCCGCCGCGCACGTGCCGCCCCCATCCGAGCGACAACATAGGGGCCGATGGTGGCCGGGATCAGACCCAGTCGCGTCTCGGTCAGGCCCATTTTGAGGGTCTCGACACCTACTGCCACGTCGCAGACAGCGGCAAGGCCCACGCCGCCACCGAAGGCGTTGCCCTGTAACGCTCCGATCAGCGGTTTGGGCATCACGTTCAACGCCTGCAACATCTCGGCCAGTTTGCGTGCTTCGACAAAGCGTGTCTGAGGATCCGCTGCCATCTGGTCCTGCATCCAGCCCAGATCCCCACCGGCACAAAAGCTTTTGCCTGCTCCGGTCAGAACGACGACGCGCACAGTTCCATCGCTGCCCAACTGTACTGCCGCTTGTGTCAGTTCCCGGATCATCTGCGCGGACATCGCATTATGCTTTTCCGGGCGGTTCAGCGTCAGGGTTGCAACGCCACGTGGATCAACCGTGACCGAGATCGTTTCAAACATCGCCTACTCCGCCCTCATGGCCAGTGCCATTTGTGCCGCTTGTTCCACGATCCCCAGATCAAGTCCCGTTTCATATCCAAGACGCTCTAAATGCGCGACCACGGCTTCGGTGGCCACGTTCCCTGCGGCGCCGGGTGCATAGGGGCAACCGCCCAGCCCCCCGACTGCTGAGTCAAATGTCCGCACGCCCAGCGTCAATGCAGCGTCGATATTGTCGATGGCCCGACCATTGGTGTCGTGGAAATGTCCCGCCAAGCGGGTAACAGGCACCGTCTCACGCACCGCCAGAAGCATATGGGCGATAGTGTCCGGTGTTCCCTGCCCGATCGTATCTCCCAGCGATACCTCATAGCAACCCAGCGCAAATAGTGTGTCCGCAATCTCGGCCACCTTCTCGGGTGGGGTCGGACCATCATAGGGGCAGTCGGTCACGCAGGACACGTAACCGCGCACTGGCAGGTCAATATGGCGCGCAGCCTCTAGGATCGGTTTGAACCTCTCAATGGATTCGGCGATGGTCGCGTTGAGATTGGCCTTCGAGAACCCTTCCGAGGCAGACGCGAATACGGCAATCTCATCCGCTTTGGCAGACAAGGCGTCCTCGTACCCGCGCATATTTGGCGTCAGCGCCGCATAGCGCACCTTACCAACCCGCTGGATCCCGGCCAGAACATCGGCACTGCCAGCCATCTGGGGCACCCATTTCGGAGACACAAAACTGGCAACTTCGATCCGATTGAAGCCCGCCTTGCTCAGGCAATCGATCAGAGCGACCTTCTCGGCAACAGGAATTTCCCGCTGTTCGTTCTGCAGCCCATCACGTGGCCCTACTTCAAAAATGTCGACCCGTTCACCCATAGCTTTCGCCTCCCGTTATGCCGTGTTGTCCCGACTGTGCCACGTTGCGGCGCAGCGGGACAGATCATTCCTCCTCCAGCCGGACCAGCGCCGCGCCGGCCTCGACCTGAGCGCCCGTTTCGGCCAGCACCTCGGCGATCACGCCATCACGGGCAGCCAGCAAGGAATGTTCCATTTTCATCGCTTCCAGAATGGCCAGTCGATCACCTTCTGAAACGGCTTGCCCTACGGTGGCGAACATGGCCTTGACCAGACCGGGCATCGGCGCCTCGACCACATTGGTATCGCCCAAGGCGCTTGCATCGCGATCCAGCGGATCGACATGCTCAAACACTTGCCCATAGTCATCGAATACTGTGATTGTCGCACCAGCCAGTGCCACGGGCGGCATCGGGCGATCATCAATGTACCAGCCTCCATTGCGCCGTTGCGCCAGAACCGTTGTGTCCTTGATCTGCCAGACCTGCCGGTCAGGTCCTTCGACCTGTACGTCTAGATCAATGAGCTCGCTATCGTACTTCAACTGGACGGCCCGGTGCAGCGGCGCCCACAGGCTGAAACCCGTGTCGGGCCCGGTCTCGACCAGATCAAGCGCCGTCATGGCTGCTGCAACAATCAAGCCCGCGCGCGCATCAGAAGTTCGGACCAGCCCGTCGATATCCCGACCGATCAGCCCGGTATCGACATCGCCCGCCACAAATCCGGGGTGCCGGGTCAGCGCGCCAAGAAACGAGAGATTCGTGACCGTCCCGGCAACCTCGGTCCGCCGAAGAACCCGGTGCAGGTTTTCCAGCGCCACTGCACGCGTCGGGCCATGCACCACGACCTTGGCAATCATCGGATCGTACCAGGGGCTGATTGTATCGCCGGACCGCACTCCGCTATCGGCGCGGCATTCCGCAGGAAAGCGCAGATGTGTCAGCGTACCTGTTGCGGGCAAAAACCCTTTGGGCACGTCCTCGGCGTAAAGCCGGGCTTCGAACGCATGCCCGTTGATCGTCAGGTCATCCTGCGTTTTTGGCAACGCCTCACCCGAGGCGACTCGCAACTGCCATTCGACCAGATCAACGCCGGTAATCGCCTCGGTCACGGGGTGTTCCACCTGCAAGCGCGTGTTCATCTCCATGAACCAGAACCGATCCGGGCGCAGCCCGTCCGATGCATCAACGATGAACTCAACCGTACCTGCGCCTTTGTAGCCAATCGCCTCGGCGGCGCGCACGCCCGCCTGCCCCATGGCCTCACGCATTTCAACCGTCATTCCGGGCGCCGGAGCTTCTTCGATCACCTTCTGGTGCCGCCGCTGCAGCGAACAATCGCGTTCGAACAGATGCACCGCCTGGGTGCCATCGCCGAACACCTGCACCTCGATATGCCGGGGCTTGGAAACGAATTTTTCGACCAGAACGGCATCGTTGCCAAAGGCGGTTTTCGCCTCTCCCCGCGCACTGTCTAGAGCCTCAGTAAAGTCTTCGGGGTGCTCTACCAGCCGCATGCCCTTGCCGCCGCCCCCCGCAACGGCCTTGATCAGCACTGGATATCCGATGGTCTGGGCCGCGCCCGCCAGATGATCAGGGTCTTGGTTATCGCCGTGATAACCCGGAACCACGGGCACGCCCGCCAGCTCCATCAACACTTTTGCCGCGTCTTTGAGGCCCATCTTGCGGATCGCATCCGCCGAGGGCCCGATAAAGATCAGACCCGCAGCCTCAACCGCGTCAACGAAACCGGGGTTTTCAGACAGAAACCCATAGCCCGGATGAATCGCCTGCGCGCCCGTATCCAGCGCTGCCTGAACGATCACATCACCCTTTAAATAGCTGTCCGCCGGGGCCGCGCCACCGATATGCACCGCCTCATCCGCCATTCGCACATGCTTGGCCGAGGCGTCCGCGTCCGAGTACACTGCAACACAGGACACACCCATTTTCTGAGCCGTTTCCATCACCCGACAGGCAATCTCGCCTCGGTTAGCAATCAGGATTTTATTGAACATGGCTTATCCCTCAACCCCGAGATCTTCGACAAGTCGGAACCGCTCGCAGAGCAATTCCATTTCGGGATCAAACCCGCCGTTTCGCTCGAAATACCGGCGGTGATCTTCGCGCCATCCTTCAAGCGCCTCATTCTCGCCCTCGGCCAGCGCGAAATCCTCGGTCACATCGCAATATCGGCAGGTCGTTACCTCATTCGTTTCGATCACCAGCGCGGGACGACCATCCCAGTCCAAAGCGATATCGCGCCGCCCAACGACCGGAGTATCCGCACTGCCTTCGGGATAGTCTCGCAAAGTACCGCAGGTCGCTGTTTTCCTTCCTGCACGCACTAAGGCCAAAAGTTCTGCGCTCAACGTTGCGTTGTCACCAAACTTGAAAGTCTGAGCACCCGGATAGCGGGCCATGACATCATTCAAAGAAACGTTCATCTTACATCCTGAACACGCCGAAACGTGTCTCCTCAATCGGGGCATTCAGGGCGGCACTCAGCGACAAGGCCAGAACATCGCGACTTTTGCGCGGGTCGATGATGCCATCATCCCATAGGCGCGCCGAGGCATAGAGTGGGTGAGATTGTTCCTCGAACATATCCAATGTTGGGCGCTTGAATTCGATCTCTTCCTCAGCCGACCAGCTGCCACCCTGCCGCTCGATCCCGTCTCGTTTGACGGTGGCCAGCACGCCCGCCGCTTGCTCGCCCCCCATTACGGAAATACGCGAGTTCGGCCAAGTCCACAGGAACCTGGGCTGATAGGCCCGCCCCGCCATGCCATAGTTCCCGGCCCCGAACGAGCCCCCGACAAGCATGGTGATCTTGGGTACCGAAGTCGTAGCAACGGCTGTCACCATCTTTGCCCCGTGCCGCGCAATGCCTTCGTTTTCGTATTTGCGGCCCACCATAAAGCCGGTGATATTTTGCAGGAAGACCAGCGGGATTTTGCGTTGCGAACACAGCTCAACAAAATGCGCGCCCTTTTGGGCGGCCTCGGAAAACAGCACGCCGTTGTTGGCGATGATCCCAACCGGGCAGCCTTTGACATGGGCAAACCCGGTCACAAGCGTCTCACCAAAGCGCGGTTTGAATTCGTCAAATCGCGAGCCATCGACAAGCCGCGCGATCACCTCGCGGATATCATAGGGCGTGCGCAGGTCGGCGGGAACAACGCCCAGAATTTCCTCGGGGTCATAAGCCGGGTCTTCGGGGCTGGCCCAATCCACGGTCTGCGGTTTGCGCAGGTTCAGAGATCCCACCGCCTGCCGCGCCAAAGCCAGCGCGTGGGCGTCGTCCTCAGCCAGGTAATCGGCCACGCCGGACAGGCGGGTATGGACGTCGCCACCGCCCAAATCCTCGGCGCTGACGACCTCTCCGGTCGCGGCCTTGACCAAAGGCGGACCGGCCAGAAAGATCGTGCCCTGATCTTTGACGATGATCGTCACATCCGACATCGCGGGCACATAGGCCCCGCCCGCCGTACACGAACCCATGACCACCGCGATCTGAGGGATTCCTTTGGCACTCATTCGGGCCTGATTATAGAAGATGCGGCCAAAGTGGTCGCGGTCGGGAAAGACCTCGTCCTGGTTGGGCAGGTTCGCCCCGCCGCTGTCAACCAGATAGATACAGGGGAGTTGGCTTTCCTCGGCAATCTCCTGCGCGCGCAGGTGTTTCTTGACCGACATCGGATAATAAGTGCCGCCCTTCACGGTGGCGTCGTTGCAAACCACCATGACCTCGCGCCCCTGCACCCGGCCAATGCCCGCAATCACACCAGCACTTGGCGCGGCATCACCATACATCCCATGCGCCGCCGTCGCGCCGATTTCCAGAAACGGGGACCCCGGGTCCAGCAGGTTCGCCACCCGACGGCGCGGCAGCATCTTGCCCCGCGATTCATGCCGCGCGCGGGATTTCTCACCTCCGCCCAGACGGGCCGCTTCGGCAGCGGCAGAGATTTGCTCCAGCGCGTCGAGATGAGCCGCGCGGTTTGCTTTGAAACCCTCAGAGGTGGGTATGGCTTTGGAATTGAGCTTCATTGGTGTTTACCCTCCAAAAGCCGTTCGGCCAATCGCAAGTTCAGCCACTTCATAGTAGCATCTAACAATAGGCATTCATTTTCAGACATGTCGGCTTCGCATTTCGTTTGAAAATCTTCGGAAGTTCGTCGCCGCGCATTCGCATAAGAGGAGCGCTTGAAACCCTTGAGGTTTGGGTTCGCTGGTAAATACCCCGAAATTTCTGCACTTCTGAGACGAATGTGCTCAATTAAAATCTCGTGGCAAATGTCCTGGTAGGAGTTTTCCTGATTATTTGTGCAATAATCCAAGGCAGATGCAACACAATCCATATCCAACGTCATTTTTGGAACAGACATCACCGTCGTTTTGCTAAGTTGCGTACACCCATCCAACCAATTTTCGACACCTATGACCGGCTCCGAAGCTTGCCCCATGCTTTCGTCCGCCTCAAGGGCCGCTGCGGAAATTAGCAGTGCAACCAACCCCGGCCAAAACATCTTACTCATGATTTCGGCCTCTTCTGCGTTTCAGTTTCCCCCGCCGCCCGCGCCTTCAATTCCTTCCGGATCACTTTCCCCGTCACAGTCATCGGCAGTTCCTCCAGAAACGCCACTTCGCGCGGGTAGGAATACTGCGCCAGACGATCCTTGACCCAATCCTGCAACTCTCGCTCCGCAACCGTGGCTCCCGGTTTCAACACGACATAGGCCTTCACGATTTCGGTCCGCAACGGATCGGGCTTGCCGACCACACCCACTGTCGCCACCGCCGGGTGGGTCAGTAGGCAATCTTCGATCTCGGCCGGACCGATGCGGTAACCGGCCGAGGTGATCACGTCATCGTCGCGACCGACGAAGCGCAGATAATCCCCCTCCCACACGCCGCGATCCCCAGTGATCAGCCAGTCGCCTCGGAACTTCTCGGCCGTGGCCTCAGGTCGATTCCAGTATTCCAGCAGCATCGAGGCCGAGCCTCGGCGGATGGCCACGTCGCCCTCTTGATCTGTGGGCTGGCCATCCTGGTCGATCACTGCAACTTCATGCCCCGGAACCGGTTTACCGATGCAACCCGGGCGCACGGGAAAATCCTGAGCGCAGGAAGACACCACCATGTTGCATTCGGTCTGGCCGTAGAATTCGTTGATCGTCAGGCCGAACGCCTGCTTCCCCCATTCCAACATCTCGGCACCTAGCGGCTCCCCTCCGGAAGCGACCGAGCGCAGACCGGGGATCGCCTGATCCGTGGCCTTGAGCATCCGCAATGCGGTAGGCGGAAAGAACACGTTCCGTACCCCGCCGCGCGCGATCACATCCGCACAGGCCTCGGGGGTGAATTTCTCGAGCCGGGCCGCGACCACCGGAATGCCCAGCGCCAGCCCTGGCATCAACACATCGAACAACCCGCCAATCCATGCCCAGTCGGCGGGCGTCCACAGACAGTCACCTTCGCGCAGATGGCTGTGGCTGATCGAGACCCCCGGCAAATGGCCGGTCAAAACCCGATGCCCATGCAGCGCGCCTTTGGCGCTGCCGGTTGTGCCGGAAGTATAGATCAGAACTGCCGGATCCTCGGGGCCGGTATCCGCAAAGGGCACCGGATCATCAGACGGAGCTATCTGATCGACCAGAACCGGTACGGCAAGATCCCCCAGCAGTGCAGCACCCTCTGCGTCTGTCAACACCAGTTGCGCCCCTGCATCCGCGACACGCGAGGCCAGCGCGTCATGTTTGAACAATTTAAACAAAGGCACCGAAATCGCGCCGATCTTCCAGATCGCAAGATGCGCCGCCGCGCAGCCGGGTGACTGACTGAGCAGTACTCCAACGCGATCCCCAGGCCGCACCCGATCGAGCAAGGCGTGTGCGATGTCATCGGCCAAGCGTCCGAGTTGTGCAAACGAGACGACCTTGCCCTCACCCCCGGTCAGGTCGATGATCGCCGTCTGCTCTGGGGGTTGTTCCAAGCATTGCCGCGCCATGTTCAACCGGTCCGGCAGGTCCCAGCCCCCACCCTGATGCAAACCAGGTATGCCTTCAGCGGGACACATTACCGAAACCCTTTGTTTTTATAGGTTTTTCCTGAATCGAGCCACCAAAGACGGTCACGGGAATTTGATGCAGATCAGAGTCGGCGGGCTTTGCTTCATGCAAAACCCGGTCATCAACAAATCCAAAGGCCGTAAAATGACCAAGAAACTCGCCGCTTTGACCCTTTCGACCGCGCTCGTCGCGTTTGCTGCGCCCGTTTTCGCCCAAAATCAGGGCGACTGGACCGTTGGTGTCGGTGTCGGCTATCTCGACCCGAAATCCGACAATGGATCCCTCGCCGGGCTGGATGCAGATGTCGATTCCGACACACGCCCGATCTTTACTGCCGAGTATTTCGTTCGGGATAATCTGGGTATCGAGCTGCTGGCCGCCACACCGTTCAGCCATGAGGTCACACTGGGTGGCAGCCTCGACGCAGGGACCGTCAAACACCTGCCGCCCACATTGTCGCTGAACTATCACTTCCCGACCAACTCGGTCTGGAAACCCTATGTCGGCGCGGGCATCAATTATACCATCTTCTTCGACGAAAAATCGGCCCTGGGTGATCTCGAGCTCGACAACTCGGTCGGCCTCGCACTGCAGGCCGGTCTGGACTATATGGTCACCGAAAAAGGCGCTGTTCGTCTGAACGTTCGCTGGTTCGATATCGACTCGGACGTCAAACTGAACGGCACCGATATCGGCACCGCTGAAATCGATCCTTGGCTGGTCGGCGTATCCTACGTTCACCGCTTCTGATCCTTTACACAGAACGCCCTGCCGTTACCTCGTCGGCGGGGCGTTTTTTTGCTCAGAGCATTTCGTTCATCAGTTCCCGTCCGATCAGCATCCGGCGGATTTCGCTGGTACCGGCGCCGATTTCCATCAGCTTGGCGTCGCGGAATATGCGGCTGACCGGCGAATCCGACAGGAACCCCGCGCCGCCCATAGCCTGAACTGCCTGATGGGCCTGCGTCATGGCCTGTTCCGAAGCATACAGACAGCACGCTGCCGCATCTTGCCGGGTCACATCCCCGCGGTCACAGGCCTTGGCGACCTCGTAGACATAAGCCCGGGCTGAATTCATGGCCGTGTACATGTCAGCAATCTTGCCTTGCATCAGCTGAAAGCTGCCAATCGGTTTGCCGAACTGCTTGCGCTCGGCCAAATACGGCATGACTTCGTCCAGACAGGCGGCCATGATTCCAGTTCCGATCCCGGCGAGCACAACGCGTTCGTAATCCAGCCCTGACATCAGAACCGCGACACCTTTACCCTCTTCGCCCAGAACATTTTCAAAGGGCACCTCGACGTCATCAAAAATCAATTCCGCCGTGTTTGATCCGCGCATGCCCAGCTTGTCGAAATGGGGCGAGGTCGAAAAGCCCGTCATCTCTTTTTCGACCAGAAAGGCGGTGATCCCTTTGGATCCAGCATCAGGATCCGTCTTGGCGTAAACGACCAGAGTATCCGCGTCCGGCCCGTTCGTGATCCAGTATTTGCTTCCGTTCAGCCGGTAGTGATCATTGCGCTTTTCCGCCTTCAGCTTCATCGAAACGACGTCTGATCCGGCGGACGCCTCAGACATGGCCAGCGCGCCCACATGTTCGCCGGAAATCAACCGAGGCAGATATTTCGCCTTTTGCTCGGGGCTGCCGTTCAGCTTGATCTGATTGACGCACAGGTTTGAATGCGCCCCGTATGACAATGAGATTGAGGCAGAGGCCCGCGCCACTTCTTCAACCGCGACGGTATGGGCCAGATAGGACATGGCCGCGCCACCATATTCCTCGGGCACTGTAATTCCTAGCAGGCCCAACTCACCCATCTCGCGCCAAAGTTCATTGGGAAACGCGTTCGAGGCATCGACCTTCGCGGCCATCGGCTTCACCCGCTCTTGCGCCCAGCGATGCACCATTTCACGCAGTGCGTTCACATCTTCACCCAGATCGAATTGCATGGCCGCCGTGAACATCGAACCCTCCCAGTAAATGAACGATTGTTCAAATAATCTGCCATGACCATGAACCCGGGTCAAGCGCTGACCGAAAAAGGTTCACCCGCGAGCCGATCCGGAGCGTCACAAATTCACCATACTCGACGATTAGATCGCCTAAGCCGTTAAGTTTTTTTGCTTCAAGGATTCTGCGAATGGCCCCAACCAATGTCATCGTAAATGGTACTTTTAATAGCGGTTCCGCAAATTGGTCTGGTACGGATATCGAAGCTGACCACACTGAGGGTGCCTATCTCGGGAATGGTTCATCGAATCGTGTGGCCGAAATGGATGGCAACGCAAGCCAAGTCACGGTGATGGAGCAAACCTTTACGCTGGATGACCCCAAATCCGGCGAGCTTAGCCTGGATTCCGCACTTAGGACGGCATCTAACTCAAATGCAGGCAGCGAAGGATTTACAGTCGAGATTCTGGACAGCAACGGCGTCGTTATCGCCTCGATGACCGTTCTGCCGACTGCGAACAGCTTTTCCACATTCACCATGCAGGTCGATTTCCCTTCCGCCGGTGACTATACCCTGCGCCTTACCGAACTTGGCCTTAATGATAGCCTTGGCGCCATTGTCGATAACATCGAGTTACTGGTGTGTTTTTGTCAGGGCACCCTGATCGAGACGGAACTCGGGGAACATCCCGTTGAAACCTTGCGTGAAGGTGATCTTGTGCTGACCCGATCGGGGCTGAAACCTGTCAGATGGATCGGACAGCGGCATCTTTCGGCAACCGATCTGGCAATCAATCCAAACCTGAAACCGGTTCGAATCGCGAAATCCGCATTAGGGGACGGTTTGCCGAAACAGGATCTTCTGGTTTCCCGGCAGCACAGAATGCAAATCTCTTCGGCGGTGGCGCAGCGCATGTTCGGATCGCCGGATGTGCTGGTCGCGGCCATCAAGCTGTCGGAATTGCCGGGAATCGAGATAGACAACAGCCTTGATCAGGTTGTGTATTACCACCTGCTGTTCGACAATCACGAAATCGTTTTTGCAAATGGCGCCCCGAGCGAAAGCCTGTTGCTGACCGACACGTCGCTGGCATCCGTTACGGCGCAGGCCCGCGAAGAAATCCAAATGATCCTTCCAAATCTGCTGGAAGCCCAGAATACAGTGCCGTCTTATCCGATCCCTGAAAATCGGCTGCAAAAACGACTGGTCGAGCGGCTGCGGAAGAACCAAAAATCCCCGCTCGAATCACAGGAAATGTGATCAGGATTGGAACACCGCGCCGACCTCGGAGCGAATGATCCGTGCGATCAACCGGCAATCATCCAGTGAAAAAGTCAATGGCACCCGCATATCCATGATCCCGGTCAAAATGCGGTCACTCGCAGGCAGAGGCGCGCTTTCCACATATCGCCAACTGTCATAGCGCGAAGTAAACCCGGTGGGCTCTGCTCCGCCGAACCATTTCAGATCCACACCACGCGCCGCGCAGCGCTGCATCACAAGAGCAATCCGTTCGGGTGACCAGTCCAGCAGCAAGAACTGAATCGACGAGCCCACATAAGTTTCCGCCTCGGGCCGTTCGACAATGGTAAGTCCCGGCGTGCCGCGCAGCCCTTTTTCGATCTCGACATAGCGCTCATTCCACCGGTCAATCTGTTGTTCCAGATTGCGAAGCTGCGGCCTAAGGATCGCGGCCCTCAAATTGTCCATGCGCCCTGAGACATTGGGCGTGGTGTACTTGATCCGCTCGAACACCTCCGGGCCCGGCGCTGCAAGGTGGCGCTCATACAGCATGTAGGATCCTGAAAGGACCGTCGCCTTGGCAGCCAGTTCCTCGTCATCGGTAATCAACAACCCGCCTTCACCGGAATTTATGTGCTTGTAGGTCTGGCAGGAATAACACCCGATAACGCCCTGCCGTCCGGATTTTTGCCCGCGCCATGCGGCGCCCATCGTGTGCGCGCAATCTTCGATCACGGCCACACCGGCGGCATCGCAGATTTGCATCAACCGATCCATGTCGCACAGATGCCCACGCATATGGCTGAGCATCAGCACATCAGACTGATCCAGTTTGCTTTCGAGATCATCCAGATCAATCGTCAGCGCTTCGGTCACACCGACAAATACCGGCTTGGCTCCGATCGAGGCAATCGCCCCCGGCACCGGCGCCAGGGTGAAAGCGTTGGTCAGAACCGTATCTCCGGGCTGCACCCCTATGGCGCGCAATGCTGTCGCCAGTGCATAGCCGCCCGAGGAGACCGCCAGACAGTATTTTGCACCGGTCTGCGCGGCAAATTCCTGTTCTAACAGGGCGGTCTCGGCCAGTTCGCCGGGCGACACGTTATATCTGTGCAGCCGGCCATGACGCAAAACGGCCAGAGCCGCCTCGATCGCCTCATCCGGGATTGGTTCCTGCTGGGTGAAATTGCCAGTAAACTTATCAGTCATCTTTTCGCTCTTGAGGCCGCGATGGGCCGGGGTCAAGGGGTCAGGCTGCAGCTCCGACCAAATCAAAAACAAGTTTCGGCAGGTCATCAAAATGATGTAACAGCGCTTCGGGTTTCAGCGCAGCCATGTCGTCGCCAGATGGCCCGAATGTTACAAGCACCGAAGGTACACCTGCAGCACGCGCCGTATTCCGGTCGGTGTCGGAATCCCCGATCAGAACGCACAGATCCGGGTGCCCACCTGCCCGGCGGGCAGCTTCACGCAGGGGCTCCGGATCGGGTTTGCGAACCGGCAAAGTATCCGCACCGACGAGTGAGCCGAACCGGTCGCGCGCACCCATTTGGGTCAGCAGCTGATGTGCCAGAGCCTCGGGTTTATTAGTGCAGATACCAACGCCATAGCCGGCCTCTTTCAACTTTCCAACCGCGTCCAGAGCGCCTGGATAAAACCGGGTATGGGTGTCAATCGCCTCCGAGTACGCCTCTAAAAGCATCGGGTAATAAGCGTGAACAGCCTGCTCGTCATAGGCCCCAACCCGCTTCAAACCGTGGGTCAGCATCATCCGCCCACCACGCAAAGCGATGCCAGCATCCTGCCCGTGGACCAGCACATCGCCGTGCCCCATATCGCGAAAACAATGGTTTGCGGCCTCCAGCAAATCCCCGGAAGTATCCGCCAGTGTCCCGTCCAGATCAAAGATGACTGTTCGCATTACGCCTCCTGCCTCGGCGGGTTTTCGCCACGTCTTGTTGCAAACGGCAATCTAGTTTGATGGCTGAACCGCTTGCGACTTTACCCTCAGCGGATAAAACGGACTGCAACAAAACACAAAGAGAAAACGATTTCATGAGTACCGCCCTTGTCATCCTTGCTGCCGGTAAAGGCACCAGGATGAATTCGGATATCCCGAAAGTCCTGCACCCGATTGCTCAGGCGCCTATGCTGGTCCATGCCATGCGCGCTGGTGCTGTTCTGTCGCCCGAGCGGACCGTCATTGTCACCGGGCACGGGTCCGAAGCCGTTGCCAAAGCAACCCTGGCCGAGGACGAGACCGCACAAATCGCCATTCAGGCCGAACAGCTGGGCACCGCCCATGCTGTCGCACAGGCGCGCGAAGCGCTGCAGGGTTTCAACGGCGACGTGGTTGTTCTGTACGGGGACACGCCCTTTTTGCAACCCGATACGTTGGAACGTATGATCGAAGCGCGGGCCAAGAACGATCTGGTTATTCTGGGTTTTGAGGCCGCAGATCCTGCACGCTATGGCCGGTTGGTCATGAACGGACAGGCCCTTGAACGCATCGTCGAATACAAAGACGCCTCGGATAATGAGCGCGATATAACACTTTGTAATTCTGGCCTTTTGGCCTGTGACGCTGAATTGCTGTTTTCGCTGATCGACGACGTCGGCAATGACAATGCCGCCGGTGAATACTACCTGCCGGATGTCGTGGCAATCGCCCGATCCCGTGGCCTGAATGTCACCGCAGTCGCCTGTGACGAGGCACAAACGCTGGGTGTGAACTCGCGCGTTGACCTGGCCGCTGCGGATGCGGTTTTTCAGGCCCGTGCCCGCGCCGATCTGCTGGATCTGGGGGTCACGCTGATGGCGCCGGAAACCGTTTATCTGGCCGCCGACACCGTCATTGGCCGCGACACAGTGATAGAACCCAATGTGGTCTTTGGCCCCGGTGTCACGGTGGAAAGCGGCGCGACGATCCGGGCATTTTCTCATCTTGAGGGCTGCCATGTCAGCCGCGGCGCCATCGTCGGCCCCTATGCCCGCCTGCGCCCCGGCGCTGAGCTGGCAGAAAACACCCGCGTCGGCAATTTTGTCGAGATCAAGAATGCTGAGATCGCCGAAGGCGCGAAGGTCAACCATCTCAGCTATATCGGGGACGCAACGGTTGGGGCGGCGACGAATATCGGCGCGGGTACGATCACTTGCAATTACGATGGCGTAATGAAGCACCAAACAACCATCGGCCAGAACGTCTTTGTCGGATCGAACACCATGTTGGTGGCACCTGTCACCATTGGTGACGGCGCGATGACGGCCACCGGAACCGTGGTGACGCGCGATGTGGAAGCGGATGCTTTGGCCGTTGCGCGCGCCAAGCAGGACAACAAGCCCGGTTATGCGCGTAAATTGTTTGACATGTTGACGGCGAAGAAGGCTCGTCGCGACAAAGGAGCCTGACAGATGTGTGGGATTGTAGGCGTATTGGGCAAGCACGAAGCTGCCCCCATCCTGGTCGAGGCCCTAAAACGGCTGGAATACAGGGGGTATGACAGTGCAGGCATTGCTACGGTCAATGGCGGATCCCTGGGTCGGCGTCGGGCTGTAGGCAAGCTGGTAAACCTCAGCGACCTGCTGGTGCATGACCCGCTTCCCGGTAAATCCGGTATCGGCCATACCCGCTGGGCCACCCATGGCGCGCCGACAGTTTCGAATGCGCATCCCCACCGGGCCGGGCCGGTTGCCGTTGTTCACAACGGCATCGTTGAAAACTATCGAGAGCTGCGGACAGAGCTGGCGGAACACGGGATCGGGTTCGAAACCGAAACCGATACGGAAACCGTCGCCCTGATGGCTGAACATTACCTCAAATCAGGGCTGCCCCCGGTTGAAGCCGCCTATAAAACCATCGACCGGCTGGTCGGCGCATTTGCCCTGGCCTTTCTGTTTGACGGCGAAGATGACCTGATCGTGGCCGCGCGCAAAGGCTCGCCACTGGCAATCGGGCACGGGGACGGAGAGATGTTTGTCGGCTCGGACGCCATCGCGCTAGCGCCGCTGACGGATCGCATCACCTATCTGGAAGAAGGTGACCGTGCGGTTGTGACCCGCACATCGCTGGAAATCCGCAACGAAGCAGGTGAGCTTGCCAATCGCGAAACCCGCAAGATCAAAGTGGATCACAGCCGCGCCGACAAGGCCGGGCACAAGCATTTCATGGCCAAGGAAATCGCGGAACAGCCGATTGTGGTTGCCGAGGCGATCCGGTCCTACCTGCCCTCTGCCGGGGATCAGGTCGTTCTGCCGGGGGATCTGGATTTCACCAAGCTGGACCGTCTGACGATGGTCGCTTGCGGGACTGCTTTCTACGCCTGTTTGACCGCCAAATACTGGTTCGAGCAACTTGCCAGAATACCGGTCGAAGTCGATATCGCCAGCGAATTTCGCTATCGTGAACCTCCGATCCCGGAACGCACTATGGCGCTGTTTGTTAGCCAATCGGGTGAAACCGCCGACACGCTGGCCGCCCTGCGGTATTGCGACGGCAAAGCGGACAAGGTCGTCTCAGTCGTCAATGTTCCAGAAAGCTCGATCGCACGTGAAAGCGACATCGCCCTGCCGATCCATGCCGGGGTTGAGATAGGCGTCGCCTCGACCAAAGCCTTCACCTGTCAGCTGAGCGTGTTGCTGATGCTGGCGCTCAAGGCTGCCGCGGACCGTGGCACGTTGAGCGACGAGGAACTTGCCGATCACGCCGCCGCGTTGCGCGGGCTGCCTTCGGTGCTGAACACCGCGTTGGATCAGAACCGGGCCATCAGGAAATCCGCCCAGCGCTTGTCCGAGGCGCGCGATGTTCTGTTTCTGGGACGCGGCCTGATGTACCCGCTGGCGATGGAAGGGGCGCTGAAACTCAAGGAAATCAGCTATATCCATGCCGAAGGTTATGCTTCGGGTGAGCTAAAGCACGGCCCCATTGCCCTGATTGACAAACACATGCCTGTGGTGGTTCTGGCCCCGCGCGACACGGTGTTCGACAAAACCGTGTCGAATATGCAAGAGGTCATGGCACGCAAGGGTAAAGTCATCCTGGTGTCCGATGATGACGGCATCGCCGAGGCGGAAGACGGGGTCTGGAGCACGATCCGCATGCCGCATGTGCACCCCAGCCTTGCGCCGATCCTCTATTCGGTGCCCGCTCAGTTGCTGGCCTATCATACGGCGGTGGCCAAGGGCACGGATGTGGACCAGCCGCGCAATCTGGCGAAATCCGTAACGGTGGAGTGACGCATGTCCAAACAATTTCCGGCGCTGGATGACGCCCATTGCAAGTTTATCGAGGATCAGCATCTGTTCTTCGTCGGCACCGCCGGACATGAAGGACGGGTCAATATCTCTCCCAAAGGGATGGACTCGCTGCGGGTACTGGGGCCCAATCGGATTGTCTGGATGAACCTGACCGGCAGTGGCAATGAAACCGCCGGGCATTTGCTGGAGGTCAATCGCATGACCCTCATGTGGAGTTCTTTCACCACACGCCCGCTGATCCTGCGGACCTATGGCACCGCGCGTACATTGCATGCCGGGGACAAGGGCTGGGACGCGTTGGCCGGGCTGTTTCCCGACCACCGCAGCGCCCGCCAGATCTATGACCTTGCGATTGACATGGTTCAGACCTCTTGCGGATATGCCGTACCGTTCATGGAATACCAGTCCGAACGGGACACGATGCAGAAATGGGTCGACGGTAAGTCCGATGACGATATCCGCGATTATTGGGTTGAGCGGAACCATCAGACGATCGACGGCAAGCCAACACGCGCTGCGGACCTATGACGCCCGTCACCTATCTTGACCAGATCCGGGCCCATGCCGACCCAGAGCGCGCCGTGCAGATGGCGGCTTATCACAAGGTCGAACGCCTCTATCTGGGCGTTGCAAATCCGGTTCTGAACGACCTGAGCAAACTATGGCGACAGGAACTGGACGTTGCTGCGCGGGTGGATCTGGCTGACGCCCTCTGGCAGACCGATATCCATGAGGGCCGTCTGGCCGCAGCCAAGTTGCTAACCCAAGCCCGTATCCGCCCCGATGAGGCTGCTTGGGACCTGCTGCAAAGCTGGTTACCAGATTTCGACGCCTGGGCGGTGGCAGATCACGCCTGTATGGCGATGCAGAAACGCTTGTCTGCGGACCCGGCGCGGTTGGAACAGGTCGAAAGCTGGACAGCGTCAGACCACATGTGGACACGGCGCGCCGCGCTGGTGGCCACCCTGCCCTGGACCAAGCAGAACCACCCCAAGCCAGAAGACCTGAACCGGCGCGACCGTATTCTTGGCTGGGCAGCGGGCTATGTGCCCGACCGTGACTGGTTCATCCAGAAAGCAATCGCATGGTGGCTGCGCGAGCTGTCGAAACATGACGCGGACCGAGTGGTTAACTTTCTGCGCGACCATAGTGCGGCCATGAAGCCCTTTGCCCGGCGTGAAGCAGGCAAATATCTGAAAGGTCAGTTGGAATAAACTTCCAGCTCGACAAGTTCGTCATAAGGCAAAAGCAGCGCCCGCATTGCATCCAGCGACAGCCTGCTGCCGCCGCTTTCGGGCCCACGGGCCGGGACCAGCGTGATATAGGCCTGCGCCCCTGTTCTGGGCACAACAACACGTCCTGTGAACTCTGTCTCGACCAAAGGCGTTTCCATCCAGCGTCCCGGCGTTGTCGGATCACCCAAGCTGGCAATGGTGGTCTTGGCGCCAACCCAACCAGCGGCGGTTGCGGGGACCGGAACGGATTCGGTGACGTCAGTTTCCGCGGCGACCTCTGGTTCAGCCGCAGGTTTGTCGCGACCGAAAACCCGATCAGTTGTCGAGCGGACAGTGTCACAGCCCGCAACAAGGATACAAATGGTCAGCAGAGTGTATTTCATGGCCTGAACTTAGCCCCCCTCACAGGACTGTGCCAGCACAAAGCACAGTTCAGGCTTGTCCCAGGCCAGTCGCCGCTTTACGTATGACTCATGACAGCTCCGCTTATCGACCCGTTCGCACGTGCCATCACCTATCTCCGCGTCTCCGTTACGGATCGCTGTGATTTTCGCTGTGTTTACTGCATGTCCGAAGACATGAAGTTCCTGCCGAAAAAGGATCTGCTGACGCTGGAAGAGCTGGACCGTATGTGCACGACCTTCGTGAAGATGGGCATGGAAAAGCTGCGCATCACCGGGGGCGAGCCGCTGGTCCGCCGAAACATCATGTCATTCTTCAATGCCATGACCCGGCATCTGGACAGCGGCGCGTTGAAAGAGCTGACGCTGACAACCAATGGCTCACAACTGCATCGCTTTGCTGACGATCTCTATGCGGCGGGCGTGCGCCGGGTGAATGTGTCGCTGGACACGTTGGATGATGAGAAATTCAGCCAGATCACCCGTTGGGGCCGGTTGAAACAGGTTCTGAACGGAATTGATACTGCCCAAAAGGCTGGCCTGCGGGTCAAGATCAACGCTGTGGCCCTGAAGGGGTTCAACGAGGCCGAACTTCCAACAATCACCCAATGGTGCGCTGAGCGCGACATGGATCTGACCTGGATCGAGGTGATGCCGATGGGCGATATCGGGAACGAGAACCGTCTGGATCAGTACTGGTCGCTCAAGGATGTCCGCAAGGAATATGAAAGCCACTATACCGTCTCCGATCTGGCAGAACGCACTGGTGGACCAGCGCGATATGCGCGGCTTGAAGAAACGGGCCAGAAGATCGGCTTTATCACACCGCTGTCGCATAATTTCTGCGAAAGCTGCAATCGCGTCCGCCTGACCTGTACGGGTGAGCTGTATATGTGTCTGGGGCAAGAGGATATGGCCGATCTGCGTGCCCCCCTGCGAGATCATCTCGATACCGAGGCGCCGCTGGAACAGGCCATCCGCGCGGCGATAAATCTTAAGCCCAAAGGCCACGACTTCGACTATTCCCGCCAGGCGGTCGATGGCAAGATGAGCCGCCACATGAGCCATACGGGCGGCTGACATGACCGCCCCCTCTGGCCAGCCGACGCTGCTTTACCGTTTGTATTGCAGCCTGACCGCCGTTGCTGCACCTTTGGCTTGGCGCACCGTGCGCAAGAAACTCCTGGCGGCAGATGTCCCGACAATTCGCCAGCATGAAAGGCTCGGCCATGCCAGCCTACCACGCCCCAAGGGCCGATTGATCTGGTTCCACGCTGCAAGTGTGGGAGAAACCCTGTCGGTCATCAGCCTGATCAAACGGCTGGGTGAACGCCTGCCGGATGCCCAGTTCCTGGTTACCTCGGGCACCCCAACTTCGGCGGCGCTGATCGAAAAACGGATGCCACCCCGTACGCGACACCAGTATCCGCCGCTGGACACCGCAGGGCCGGTCCGGCGATTTCTGGATCACTGGCGCCCCGAAGCCGGAGTATTTGTCGAAAGCGAAATCTGGCCACGCCTGATCGTTGACGCGGCTGGACGGGGAATCCCTCTGGCCCTGTTGAATGCGCGCCTTTCAGATAAATCCGTCGAAAGTTGGAAAAAACGTCCACAAACCGCACGATTCATTTTGGACAATTTCAGCCTGTTCCTGACCCAGAATGGCAAAACCGCCGCTAATCTGGTGGACATGGGGGCTGTGGCGGACCGCGTGCAACCGGGAACCAACCTCAAAGCGATGTCCGATCCGCTTCCGGTCGATAATTCTGTGTTGGAAGATATTCAGACCCAGATTGCAGGGCGTCCTGTGTGGATCGCCAGCTCGACCCATGCCGGAGAAGAAGAAATCGTTCTGGCTGCCCATGCAAAATTGCTGGAACGTTGGCCCGACCTGCTGCTGTTGTTGATCCCGCGCCACCCCGAACGCAGACAGGATGTGGCCGCGCTGTTGAAACAGGCCGGTCAATCCGCAGTTTTCCGAACATCGGAGGGGCGGATCGAAACTGAAACACAGGTCTATGTTGCCGACACACTGGGCGAGACGGGCACGTGGTATGCGCTGTGCCCAATCGTATTTCTGGGCGGTTCGCTGCACGAGATCGGCGGCCATAACCCGTTCGAACCCGCGCAGGCTGGGGCGGCGGTAATAACCGGTCCCGGATACTTCAACTTTGCCGAAACCTTCGCGCCGCTCATCGAAACCGGTGGCGCGATTGAGGTGAACTCTGCGCAAGACCTGACAAACGCGGTCACGATTTGGCTCACCGATCAGGCCGCGCTGAATGCAGCGCGCGCTGCCGCGAAATCCTGCGTCAACACGCAGAAATCCGCGCTCGATTCCATTGTCGAGACACTGTGCGCCCGGTTGAAACTGGAGACCAAACCTTCATCTGGCTAAGGGCATTAGGGGCAGCGCAGGTGCCTACCCCTTGGGGTCAAGCCGCTGGCATCCTTTGCTCCACGATTTCGGCCCACCAGCTGCATCCCGCGGGGATGGCTTCATCGTTGAAGTTATATTCGGGATGGTGAACTGCTGCGGTGTCCCCATTACCCACCAGAATATAAGCGCCGGGGCGTTCTTCGAGCATAAAGGCGAAATCCTCGCCGCCCATGATTAGCGGGGCCTGGTCACAATCGCCCGAGACGGACCGCGCCACCCGCGCTGCGAAATCGGTTTGATCATCACTGTTCACCATCACCGGGTAGCCCCGGTAATAGGTCACCTCAACCGCTCCTCCAAATGTGGCGGCCACTCCGGTGCAGATCTCGGTCACGCGCTTTTCGGCCATATCCCGCATGTCCCGGCTCATTGTACGGACCGTACCGCGCAGCTTTACAGTCTGAGGGATCACGTTGAATGCGGTTGAAGAGGTCTCAAACGAAGTCACCGACACAACCACCTGATCCACCGGATCGGCATTCCGGGAAGCGATGGTCTGCAATGCCAGAACCGCCTGCGCCGCCATAACGGTTGTGTCCACGGTTTCGTGGGGTTTGGCTGCGTGACCGCCCTTGCCCTCGAACACAATGTCGAACTGATCGGTTGCCGCGAAAAACGCGCCGGGACGGATGGCGAAACTGCCCACCGGACGTCCGGGCCAGTTGTGCATTCCGTATACTTCCTGAATGCCCCAGCGATCCATCATCCCGTCTTCACACATCTCACGACCACCGCCGCCGCCTTCTTCGGCAGGTTGGAAAATGACCACCACTGTCCCGTCAAAATTCCGCGTTTCCGAAAGGTATTTCGCCGCCCCCAACAACATCGCAGTATGACCATCATGGCCGCAGGCGTGCATCGCCCCATCGGTATTCGAGGCATAGTCCAATCCGGTCGCCTCATGGATCGGCAGCGCATCCATATCGGCACGCAAACCGATAACCTTGCCGCCCGTGTCCGCCTTGCCCTTGATCACACCCACCACGCCCGTTCGGCCAATTCCGGTGACCACCTCATCGCAGCCGAACTCTTTCAGCTTTTCCGCCACCAGCGCACTGGTGCGATGGGTTTCAAACAGGATCTCTGGATTTTGGTGGATATCACGCCGCCATTCCGTGATTTCACTCTGCAGTTCTGCGAAGCGGTTTTTGATCGGCATGTGTATCTCCCAAAATCATCGTTCGTCGCTGTCACCGGGACGCAACGCGCCTGACAACAGGACAATGAAAACAGCCAGCGGCAGCAAGGCCATGAATGCAAGACGCAATGTAAGCATCTCTGCCAGAAACCCAATAAGGGGCGGGCCAATCAACAACCCGCCATACCCTAATGTGGCCACGCTGGCGATGGCTTGACCAGGCGGGACATGCGGATCATTTGCCGCCCTGCTGAACGCAAGCGGCATGATCACTGCATATCCAAGCCCCATCAGTCCAAACCCAACCAGAGCAATCCCGGCATCATAGGCCGATACCACAGCCAGCACCCCCAAAGCGGCGCATACCCCTCCGAAACGGGCCGTCGCGGTTGGTCCGAACCGCGCGATCACGACACCACCCACCAGACGGAACGCGACCATTGTCACCGAAAAGACGGCATATCCCAGCGCCGCGACGCTTTCGGGTGCACCGGTCACATCCCGCAGGAAAATCGCGCTCCAGTCCGCGACGGCCCCTTCACCCAATGCCCCGCACAGGGCAATAAACCCGACAAGTATCAACGCACCCGACGGAAGTGCAAATATCGCCCCGCCCGAGGGCGCAACGCGGCGTGAATTCCACTGCACACGGGACAGAGCCAGTGTCAGCCCAACTACGATGCCACCGGCCAGCAAAAAGTGCTGTGTCACCGTCAGGCCCATCTGTATCGCACCAAATCCGCTCAGCGCTCCCAGACCGGCCCCCAGGCTCCACATCGCGTGAAAAGACGACATAACGGGCCTGTCATAAGCGCGCTCAACCTCTGCTGCCCAGGCGTTCATCGCCACATCCATTGAGCCGTGGAAGGCCCCGAATACGAACAGGAAAAACGCCAATGCCCAAAAGCTTCCGGCAAAGGCCAGCAAGATAAGGGATGCGGTATAAAGAATGGCGATGATCCGTGTGATCACCACAGCCCCGAACCGATCTGTCAGACGTCCGGTAACCGGGAACGAACACACAGCCCCAGCCGCCATGAACAGCAAGCCATAGCCAAGCGCTTCGTGCGATAGGTCCAGGTGATCCCTGACTGCGGGAATACGCGAGGCCCAGATCCCGAACAAAGCGCCGTTCAAAATGAACATGGCCGCCACGGCCCGCCAAGCGGCCATAATTCCGATCACGTATTTTCCTTTGCTCCGCGCCCGCCCCTGTCAGTTCTACAGCCTAGGGAAGTTTTAGCAAACGCGGATTAGGCCAACCGCTTTCGTATATGCCTGATACCCAGCCAGACACACAGGACAACCGGCAAGGTTGCCGCCGCGGTCAGCATCCCCTTGCTGATCCCGGTGGCGGTCAACGGGTACAACAGATAGCTGGCCAGTGAGACCGCATAATAGCTAATCGCCACCACGGAAAGCCCCTCGACTGTGTGCTGCAACCTCAGGGCCAGATCAGCACGGCGGTCCATACTTTCCAGCAATGCCTGATTCTGGGCGCTGCGTTCCACATCTACCCGGGTCCGCAGCAACTCACCCCCCCGGATCGCCCGGTCGGACAAGGTCTGCAGCCGACTTTCCGTGGCTTTAACAGTACGAATTGCGGGCTCATACCTGCGCATCATGAAATCGGCAAAGGACTGACGGCCCTCGAACCTTTCCTCGCGCAATACTTCGATCCGTTGGTTCACGATGGCTTCATAGGCCCCGGTAGCCCCAAAGCGAAATGCGCATCGGGCAGAAAGCGTTTCCAATTCGATGGATGTAGACAGCAGATCCGGCAGTAGTTCGTCAGGATGCGCCGAGTTATCTGTCATCTGCCCCATAAGCCGGGTCAGCTTTCCATCCAGCTCTCCGATTTTCGGCATCAGTTGCTTGATGCGAGCAAAGCCCAACATGGACATGGCCTTGTAGGTTTCGATCTCGCACAGGCGCTGGATGATGCGTCCGGTTCGGCGCTGTCCTGTTCCCTTGGTCACGAAGAGCGCGAACCGCATATGCCCAGCCGGATCAATCCGAAAGTCACTGGCACAAATCGCAGCATCATCCAGCACGCGCGCAACCGCAAGGCTTTCGGGTTCGAACCATTCGGCCAGCGCGGCTTTTACCGCCTCATCATCTGGTCTTTCGGTCACCCGAACCATGGCCGAGGTTATCCTCTGGCCCGGGCTGGCCATCAGCCAATCAGGTGGGAAAGCCTCAAAATCAGCGGGGTTGAAGGCCCGGTCACTGACATTCCGGGTGATCGCCGTATAGGTCACAAATTCCGTGTGCTGCTCCCACTTGAGCCAGTGACGCCCGATCTGACCAGCGTAATGCGTCGCGTCCGGCTGCGGGTGCTGCGCACCGTGACGGTCCAGAAGATTGACCAGATGGGCAATGTCTTCGCTCCGGTCCCGCGCAACCGCCGCCACGGGTTTCTTGATGGCCAAAAACGCAACGGTGCATGGCGTCGAGGCCACGGGAAACGGGCGCGCATGCAGCTCGTTGGCCAGCGAATAGCGCAATGGATGATCGTCGATCGGCGTCATTGAATGCTCCGGCGTTGTCCGGCGCACTATACGACAGTTCAAAAATACATCAATTATCTTTTTATTTCAATAGCTTACATGGATACTACGGTATACAAACCCCTTATGTCATTGATTTGGCTGCCACAGTTCGATTGGGTTGCCCTCAGGGTCGTGAATACGTGCGAATTTTCCAACCTCGCTATCCCATTCAGGATTGGTCTCGACGGCAATGCCTGCGGCTTGCAACTGGGTCGTCATGGCAGACAGATCATCAACCCGAAAATTGATCATCCACTGCTGCTCGGCGCGGCCAAAATAATCGGTGTCCTGCGCAAACGGGGCAAAGACCGTATAGCCTTCGCGCTGTTTCCAGGGGACGGGATCGTAATGATGAACGCCAAGATGGGTCTCGTACCAATCCCGCAACGCTTCCGGATCTCTGGCGCGAAAAAACATGCCACCTATGCCGTTGACCTTTTCCATGGGGCACCTCCTTGTCTCTCTATAATAGCCCAAGGATACCACATTCTGCCCGCCTCATCTGGCCAAAAAAATATTGGGGGCTTGGAGGCAAAGCCCCCAACATGACAAACAAGAAAAGGGCGCCCGAAGGCGCCCTTTGCATTTTGGTTAAGGCTTTAGATCAATCGATCATTGGCAGCAGCTTGTCCAGCGATTGTTTCGCGTCGCCATAGAACATGCGGGTGTTCTCTTTGAAGAACAGCGGGTTTTCGATGCCCGAATAGCCGGTGCCCTGACCACGCTTGGATACAAACACCTGCTTGGCCTTCCAGCATTCCAGAACCGGCATGCCGGCAATGGGGCTGTTGGGATCTTCTTGCGCCGCAGGGTTCACGATGTCGTTGGAGCCGATCACAATGGCAACATCCGTATCCGGGAAGTCGTCGTTGATCTCATCCATTTCCAGAACGATGTCATACGGCACCTTGGCCTCGGCCAGCAGAACGTTCATGTGGCCCGGCAAACGACCGGCAACCGGGTGGATCGCAAAGCGCACATTCTTGCCCTGCGCCCGCAGCTTGCGAACCAGTTCGGACACCGATTGCTGTGCCTGCGCCACGGCCATGCCATAGCCCGGAATGATCACCACGCTGTCGGCGTCATTCAGGGCTGCGGCAACACCGTCGGCCTCGATTGCAATCTGCTCGCCTTCGACAGCCATCTGCTCACCTTGCGGACCACCAAAGCCACCCAGGATCACACTGACAAAGTGCCGGTTCATCGCCTTACACATGATGTAGGAGAGGATCGCACCGGACGAGCCCACCAGCGCACCGACCACGATCAGCAGGTCGTTGCCCAGCGAAAAGCCGATGGCCGCAGCCGCCCAGCCTGAATAGCTGTTCAGCATCGACACAACCACCGGCATGTCGGCACCGCCGATGCCCATGATCAGGTGATAACCAATAAACAAGGCGGCCAGCGTCATCAGGAACAGGGGCAGGAATCCGCCCGTGGACGTGTACCAAACCAGACAGATCAGCGAGAGCCCCGCCGCAGACGCATTCAGCGCGTGACCACCGGGCAGTTTGGTTGCCGTCGATGTAACCTTGCCAGCCAGCTTGCCATAAGCCACGACCGAACCGGTAAAGGTGATCGCGCCGATGAAGATGCCCAGGAACAGTTCCACGTGCAGGATTGCCAGCTCTGCCGCTGTCTTCTTGGCGATCAGCTTGGCAAACGCGCCCAGGTCGGAAAGGTCGACGTCTTTGGCGGCATCAACAACCGCAAAAACTTCGGCGACATTCTTGATTTCAAAATGCGCGTTGAAACCCACGAACACAGCCGCCAAACCAACCAGCGAATGCATCGCAGCCACAAGCTGTGGCATCTCGGTCATCTGGACGCGCTGCGCCACATATTGACCGATCAGACCACCACCTATGATCAGCAGCAATGACAGCAGCCACAAGCCCGAACCGGGGCCGACCAGCGTAGCGAAAACCGCCAGCGCCATACCGACGATGCCATACCAGACAGCGCGCTTGGCGCTTTCCTGGTTCGACAGGCCGCCAAGCGAGAGGATGAACAGAACAGCCGCAACAACGTAGGCGGCAGTGGTGAAGCCATAATCCATGTGCCCGGCCTCCTTAAGATTTCTGGAACATGGCAAGCATGCGCCGAGTTACGAGGAAGCCACCGAAGATGTTGATCCCGGCCATGAAAACGGACAGAGCCGCCAGCAGAATAACCAGGAACGACCCGGATCCGATCTGCATCACTGCGCCAACGATGATGATCGACGAGATCGCGTTGGTAATCGCCATAAGCGGTGTGTGCAGGCTGTGCGCGACGCCCCAGATCACCTGGAATCCCACGAAGATCGCCAGCACAAAGACGATGAAGTGCTGCATGAAGCTGGCCGGAGCAATCAGACCGATCAACAGCATTAGCGCACCGCCGATACCCAGCAAGGTGAACTGCTGTTTGGTTTGCGCCTTGAAGGCCGCAACTTCCTGCGCCTTTTTCTCCTCCGGGGTCAGCTCCCTGACCTCAGGCTTTTTCTGAGCGGCAATCGCCTGAACTTTCGGCGGCGGTGGCGGGAAGGTGATTTCACCTTCATGCGTCACGGTTGCGCCGCGGATCACGTCGTCTTCCATGTCATGGTTGATCTGACCATCCTTTTCAGGCGTCAGGTCTGTCATCATGTGACGGATGTTGGTTGCGTAAAGCGACGAAGACTGCGCCGCCATCCGGCTTGGGAAATCGGTATAGCCGATGATGGTCACGCCATTATCGGTCACGATCTTCTCGTCAGCAACGGTCAGCTTGCAGTTGCCGCCTTTTTCCGCCGCAAGGTCCACGATCACCGAACCCGGTTTCATCGCTTCGACCATGTCCTTGGTCCAAAGCTCGGGCGCTTCGCGGTTCGGGATCAACGCGGTGGTGATCACGATGTCCATTTCCGGAGCAAGTTCGCGGAACTTGGCCAGCTGTGCCTCGCGGAATTCATCGGACTGAACACTGGCGTAACCGCCGGTTGCCGCGCCGTCCTGCTGGTCTTCTTCGAAGTCCAGATAGACAAATTCGGCGCCCATGGATTCAACCTGCTCGGCCACTTCGGGGCGCACGTCGAACGCATAGGTGATTGCCCCCAGCGAGGTCGATGTCCCGATCGCGGCCAGACCGGCCACACCGGCACCTACGATCAGAACCTTGGCAGGCGGTACTTTACCAGCAGCCGTCACTTGACCGGTGAAGAACCGGCCAAAGTTGTTTCCCGCTTCGATCACCGCGCGGTAGCCCGCGATATTGGCCATCGACGACAGAGCGTCCATCTTCTGGGCACGACTGATACGCGGCACCATTTCCATGGCGATCACGTTGGCGCCCTTGGACTTGGCGGCCTCCATGCCCTTTTCATTCCCTGCGGGGTTGAAGAACGAGATCAATGTCTTGCCCTTTGCAAGACGCTTCAGCTCGGTTTCATTTGGCTGACGTACCTTGGCGACGATGTCGGCGGCTTTCCACAGCGCCGCCGCGGTTCCGATAACCTCGACACCCGCCTCTTTATATGTGGCGTCCGAGAACCCGGCCGCAGCGCCGGCCCCTTTCTCGATCAGGCACTCATACCCGAGCTTTTGCAGTTGACGGGCTGAATCCGGAGTCATCGCGACCCGGTTCTCACCGTCAAATGTTTCCTTTGGCGTTCCAATCTTCAACGGCGCGTCCCCCTAATTTTCGGTCAGTTCGCAAGGATAGTTGGCATTCTATCTGAAGAACCAGTTTTAACTGCGCAAGATTATTTCGCAAGCGCAGCATTGTTACGTCGTGTAAAATCCCGTCAACCTCAGATCCAGCGGCGGGTTTGCCTTTCATATCTGGCGAAATCCGTGCGAAAGGCACGGCGCATACGGTTTTCTTCCGGCACAATAAACCTGCGTTCCAAAATCCAGACAAAAACAGGCATCAACACCAAGGACAGCACCGCGTCAAAACGCAGAATCAAGCCGGCCAGAATAAGTACATCGCCAACGTAGATCGGATTGCGGCTGCGCTTGAAGATACCTGTTTGAACCAGACTCGATGGAGTTTCATGCGGCAGGACGGTCGTTCGATGCCGACGAAACTCGGCAATCGCCAGCACGACAAGAACGACGCCGCCCCCGATCAGAAGGCCGCTGAGCAGGTCGGTAAACCCGCTGGCCAGCGACAGACCGAAGGACGTATAGGTCGCCTGCAGCCAGGCGAGAACAGCAAAGGCCACCAACCAAGCGGGCGGAATGTCGAGTTTGCGCTTCATGCTTGTTCCTCTGATCCTGCGGTATGGATGTCGCATTTGTCGGGGTATGTACCGCTTTGCATCCACGAAAGCAAAACCACAGTTGGTCGCATCTGTGCATTTTCGGCCGAACGCGTAGACACGGCAGAACTGATCAGATAGCCCTTTAGTCAGACATTTGTCAGAATTCTGCACAGGACCTCCATGACTGATTTCGCTGCAACCAAAGCCATGTTCGATCTGCCGAATGGAACCATTTATCTGGACGGCAACTCGCTTGGCCCATTGCCACGTGCTGCCGCCGAGCGGGTGAGTGGAATGATGACACACGAATGGGGTCAAATGCTGATCACCGGTTGGAACAAGGCCGGGTGGATGGGGCTTCCGACCGGGCTTGGCGACCGTATCGGACGGTTGATCGGTGCGGAACCGGGTACCATCGTGACCGGCGATACCCTGTCGATCAAGGTCTATCAGGCTGTTGCCTCGGCGCTGGAGCTTTGCCCCGACCGCAAGGTTGTGCTGTCTGATAACGGCAATTTCCCTTCGGACCTTTATATGGTCGACGGTCTGCTGCGTTCACTCGGATCGGAATACGAATTACGGGTGGTCGCACCCGAGGATGTTGCCGAAAACATCACCAAAGACGTCGCGGTTCTGATGCTGACCGAGGTCGATTACCGGTCTGGCCGGATCCATGACATGAAGGCGCTGACGGAACAGGCTCATGCGAACGGCACAATAACCGTTTGGGATTTGGCCCATTCCGCAGGGGCGATCCCGGTTGAGCTGTCCAGTTGCAAAGCGGATTTTGCCGTTGGCTGCAGCTATAAGTATCTGAACGGAGGCCCCGGCGCGCCGGCGTTCATCTATGTGGCGCCCCGCCATGCGGATCGCGTGCGCCCTGCATTATCCGGGTGGCTGGGCCATGAAGCCCCGTTCACGTTCGATCTGGATTACCGCCCCGGACAGGGTATCGAGCGGATGCGTGTCGGCACACCTCCGATCATCCAGATGACCGCGCTGTCTGCGGCGATGGACATCTGGGACATGGCCAACATCATGGACGTGCGCGCCAAGTCAATCGAACTGACCGAGCTGTTTATTTCGGGCGTCGAGGCCACCTGCCCTGACCTGAAACTGGCCAGCCCCCGCGACCCTGCGCAGCGTGGCAGTCAGGTTTCATTCCGTTTCGCCGATGGCTATGCCGCAATGCAGGCCTTGATCGCGCGCGGCGTGATCGGTGATTTCCGCGCTCCGGACATCATACGCTTTGGGTTCACCCCGCTTTATATCGACGAGCAGGATGTAAACGGCGCGGTGGACATTCTGGCCGACATCATGACCAACCGGTTATGGGACGCACCGGAATACAAAGTCAGACAGCGGGTTACCTGATTTCCAACGCTGCACCAATCATGGCGGCAAGGTTCGAGTTCATCCGGTCAAATTCTTGAAAATCCGTCGCGCTGATTTTGTTTCCCCGCAGCGCAGAGGCAATGGTCTCCGCAGTCTCTCTTGCGCCATTAAACAAACGGACACGATCATTCGACGCTTCTTTCTGTAGCCACCCGGTATATAAAGATTGCAGCCGGGCCTCGCCCTGCGTGATGATATCCGAGGCCAGCGACTTTCCTGCATCCAACAGTTCCATCCCGTGTGGAGAGGACATGATCTGAGCCATACCATCGGTCTGCACGTGGATTGCCTGGCCGATGATCTGCGAAACCGAGCCATCTGCCTGCAAGGCTTTCGTAACGGCTTCGATCTTCTCCTCATAGTGCAACTCGGTGAGTCTGCGCAGGATCGCCTCTTTGTTGTCGAAATACAGATACAATGCCGGGCGCGAGATCCCCACGCCCTTTGCGATTTCATCCATCGACGTCTTTTTAAATCCGTAAGCCGCGAATGCCTTACGCGCCGAATCCAGTATGGCAAGGCACTTTGCGTCTAGCACGAAGTCTCTCATCTGAACCTTTTGACACTTTTCACTCAATTTGTCAGTTGACACTCTGACACTCACACCCATTTATGTCAGAACGTCACTAAATGCCAAGAGGGAGACGCAGCTATGACGGCCAGCTTAAAGATAAATGGGACGTCATATGAGGTCGATCTACCCGAGGATGTCCCCCTTTTATGGGTTCTGCGCGACGAGATCGGACTGACCGGCACCAAGTTTGGCTGCGGGGTTGCGGCATGCGGCGCCTGTACCGTTCATATAGACGGAGAAGCCGTGCGCTCTTGCCAGGTTGCCTTGTCCGATGTCTGGGGTGACGTCACCACAATCGAAGGTCTGGGCAGCCCGGACGCGATGGCCAAGATACAGCAGGCCTGGATTGACCATCAGGTTGCGCAATGCGGTTATTGCCAATCGGGTCAGGTCATGCAAGCCGCCGCGCTATTGGCCGAGAACCCCAGCCCCACGGATCAGGACATAGACGATGCGATGCAGGGCAATCTGTGCCGCTGCGGCACCTATCCCCGTATCCGTGCCGCGATCCATGACGCAGCCTCCAGACTGAAGGAGGCATAAGCGATGGCCTCCGTAGGAAAAATTCTTCGCCGCACGTTTCTTATCGGCTCAGCCGCCATTGTTGGCGGCGTCGCGTTTGGCGCCTATTATGTCAGCCGCCCGGCAGCCAACCCGCTGAAGCCTGGCGATGGGGAAACCGCGCTTAGCCCGTTCATCCTGATTGATCAGCAGGGCGTAACCCTGTTCGCGCCACGTGCCGAGATGGGACAGGGCGTAATGACCACTTGGGTAGCCCTGATTGCCGAAGAGCTGGACGTCGAATTGGACGATATCCGGGTCCTTCACGGGCCTGCGGCAGCCGCCTATTACAACTCGGCCATTTTGGGTGAGAGCCTGCCGAACAAGGGATATGACATCTCGAACTTCCAGCACAATCTCGCACAATCGCTAGGCGTTCTGGGCAAGGTTGTCAGCCTGCAGGTCACCGGCGGCTCGACCTCGATGCGCGATGGGTTCGAACGCATGCGCGAAGCCGGGGCCACAGCCCGGGAAACGCTGAAACAAGCAGCGGCTGATCGTCTGGGCCTGGAGCGTGACCAGTTGAAGACCGAAAACGGCGCCGTGATCGCGCCGGACGGGACGCGCATTCCCTATACCGAACTGGCTGAGGCCGCCGGACAGATCGAGCCCATGCAGGTCGAGCTGCGCGATCCCTCAGACTGGCGTTTGCTGGGACAGAATCTGCCACGAGTCGACATGGTTGGAAAATCCACGGGCACGGCTGAGTTCGGCATTGACGTGCGCCCCGAGGGACTGAAATTCGCCTCTGTTCGGATGAACCCGAAACTGGGCGGTGCGATGAACGGCTTTGACGCCAGCACCGCGGAATCCATGCCCGGCGTGGAAAAGGTGGTCGATCTGGGCAACGGCGTGGCCGTTATTGCCAATAACACCTGGCTGGCCATTCAAGCGGTTGAGGCCATAGAGGTCGATTGGGCCGACGCCCCATACCCGCCGGATACTGACGGTTTATTCGCAAAAATTGCCGAGGCGTTTGACGACTCGCCAAATTCGACAATGCGCGACGATGGCGATGTTGAAACCTTGCCCGAAGGGGCCACCGAAATTACCGCTGAATATCAGGTGCCCTATCTGGCACATTCCACGATGGAACCGATGAACGCCACCGCGCTGTTCACCGGTTCCAGGCTCGAGCTGTGGTGTGGCAACCAGGCGCCGACCTTCCTTCTGACCCGCGCTGCAAACACGGCGAATCTGGATAAAGAAGTGGTCGAGATTCACACCACCTATCTTGGTGGCGGATTTGGTCGTCGCGGAGAGCTGGATTTCATCGAAATCGCAACCAAGGTCGCCATGGCCATGCCCAATACTCCGGTCCAGACCACCTGGAGCCGTGAAGAGGACATGCGCCACGATTTCTACCGCCCCGGCGCGCTGGCGCGGATGCGCGGCGCGGTCAAAGACGGCAAGGCAGTTCTGATCGACGCCAAGGTTGCATCGCAATCCTGCACACAGCAGGCCGTGGAACGCATATCGGGCCTGCCCGGCGCTGGCCCCGACAAGGTCCTGGTCGAAGGTCTTTTTAACCAGCCCTATGCCGTGCCGAACTACCGCGTCAGCGGCCACATCGCCGATCTGCATGTACCTGTCGGGTTCTGGCGTTCGGTCGGCAATAGCCATAACGGGTTCTTCCACGAGACATTCATGGACGAGCTGGCCCTGGCCGCCGGTCGTGACCCGCTGGAGTTCCGTCTTGAGCTGGCCCAAGCCGAGCACGCACCGTCGGCAGCTGTCCTGCAAGCCGTCAAGGAAATGTCAGGCTGGACGGGTGAAACGCCCGCCGGTGTTGGTCGTGGCGTGGCAATGACCTACAGCTTTGGCACGCCTGTGGCGCAGGTGGTCGAAGTGGTCGATGAGGACGGCACCATTCGCATCGCAAAGGCGTGGATCGCCTGCGATGTGGGTCTGGCGCTGGATCCCGGAACGGTCGAGGCGCAGATGTTCGGTGGCATGATCTATGGCCTGTCAGCAGCCGTGATGGGCGAGATCACCTTCGCCGACGGTGAGGTCGAGCAATATAACTTCCCCGACTATGACGCGCTGCGGATGCATAACGCCCCGGTGACCGAGGTTCGTATTCTGGAAACCAATCGCCATCTGGGTGGTGTGGGTGAACCGGGCACGCCTCCGTCGATGCCAGCACTTGGCAACGCCCTGTTCGACCTTACCGGCAAGCGCGCCCGCAGCTTGCCGTTGATCAATCAATTCAATCTGCTGGTTTGACAGCAAAGCGCCGGTCCCTTCAATCAGGGCCGGCGGAGGGACTCAGGCGGTTTGTTTAACCAATCCCGATCGCACTCCTGCGGACCAGTCGCGTGCCGCATCGCCAAACGCCTCAAAAAGCGGCCGCGAGACAGGGTCATTGACCGCGTCCCATTCCGGGTGCCATTGCACCGACAGGGTGAAACCGGGCGCGTCCTGCACATAAATCGCCTCGGGCGTGCCGTCTGGTGCAGCGCCGTCAATCACAATGCGATGTCCAACAGTTTTGATCCCCTGCCCGTGCAGCGTGTTGGTCATCACCTCGGCAGCGCCCATCAACCGATGAAACACGCCCCCCTCGGTCAGGTTGACCACATGGCGTAGGGCAAATTTCTCTTCCAAGGTGCCGTCGGGGGGCATCCGATGGTTCATGCGCCCCGGCAGATCGCGGATTTCTGGATAAAGCGTTCCGCCCATGGCCACGTTGACCTCCTGAAAGCCGCGGCAGATGCCGAAAAAGGGCTGCCCTCTTTCGACACAGGCCCGCACCAAGGGTAACGTGATCGCATCGCGCGCCCGGTCGAAATCGCCATGCGCGTCGGTCGCAGGTTCGCCATATTCCTCGGGGTGAACATTGGGACGCCCCCCTGTCAGCAGGAAACCATCACAGACCTCAAGCAGTTCCTCGACACAGACATACCGCGGGTCGGCAGGGATCAGCATCGGCAAGCAACCCGAGACATTGGCCACGGCGTCCGAGTTCATCGTGCCGCCGGCATGAGTCGGATATTGATCGTTCATCAAATATGAATTGCCGATGATACCGACGACAGGTCGAGCCATTATTCTTTCCTAGTTCTTTCCGTACGTTCCGGGAAAGGTATCGACAGGGTCACAGGCGCGCAATAGCACATAGCCTGTGTGTCAGCGCAAGTCTCTGTTCACCCCTGCACAACAAGGGGCCTGATCGGACCACCGCCGAATAGGCCCTATTCGCTTTGCGCGCCGCTTGTGCCTCGTAAAGATCGGAGAGCCTTTGCCGGCTCTCCGAGTTCACCAAAGGTCAAACTTCGCCAGTCAGCCCGGCCGCTTCGATCCCGGCCATGGCAGCGATGGCGTCGTTATCCGACGTGTCGCCGGTCACACCGACTGCGCCGATTACGGCACCTTTTCGGTCACGTAGCAGAACGCCACCCGGAACCGGCACGACCTGACCGCCATAAACACCGTTTACGGCGGCCATGAAATAGGCCTGCGCCTCGGCGCGTTGCATCTGGGCTGTGCCCGCCATCCCCAGCATGACCGAGCCATAGGCCTTGCCCTGCGCAATCGCAAAACGACCAGGGGCAGCACCGTCTTCACGCTCAAACGCGATGACGTGGCCACCAGCATCAAGAACGATGACCGAGAGGGGTTTCAGCCCCAACTCGCGCCCTTTTTCAAGGGCTTTGCGGATAAGGGTACGGGCTTTGCGCAAAGAAATTACCATATTCGATCCAGTCATTTCTGTTGGGTTAAAGGCTGGCTTTCATCTCCAGTCGGCGGGCGTGCAGGACAGGTTCGGTATAACCCGAAGGCTGAACACGGCCTTTGAAAACCAAATCACAGGCCGCCTGGAAGGCGATCCCGTCGAAACCGGGAGCCATTGGGCGATACGCCGGATCGCTATCATTCTGCCGATCGACCACCACGGCCATTTTCCGCATCGCGGCCATGACTTGCGCCTCATCGACAGTGCCATGATGCAGCCAGTTGGCCAAGGCCTGAGACGAAATCCGGCACGTGGCACGGTCTTCCATCAGGCCAACATCATTGATGTCCGGCACTTTCGAACAGCCAACGCCTTGATCGACCCAGCGAACCACATAGCCCAGGATGCCTTGCGCGTTGTTTTCGATCTCACGCGCAATCTCATCATCGCTGAGGTTGCGGCCGCCCAGCAAAGGCACGGTCAGCAGATCATCCAGCGTACCACGTGCGCCACCGGCAGCCAATTCGTCCTGGCGCTCTAGGACGTTGACCTTATGATAATGTGTTGCGTGCAGTGTCGCGGCAGTCGGCGACGGCACCCAGGCGCAAGTTGCACCCGATTTCGGGTGACCGATCTTGGCGTCCAGCATGTCACCCATACGGTCGGGCATCGCCCACATGCCTTTGCCAATCTGTGCCTTGCCCTTCAAGCCACATGCCAGACCGATATCAACATTGCGATCTTCATAAGACGCAATCCACGGCGTGTTCTTTATGTCTCCCTTGGGCAGCATTGGTCCTGCCTCCATCGAGGTGTGGATCTCATCCCCGGTCCGGTCCAGAAAGCCGGTGTTGATGAAGGCCACGCGCGAATTGGCGGCGCGGATACATTCCTTGAGGTTCGCCGAGGTGCGGCGCTCTTCATCCATAATACCGAGCTTTACGGTGTTGCGCGGCAGGCCGAGGATGTCTTCAACCATATCGAAAATTTCGACGGCAAAGGCGACCTCTTCGGGGCCGTGCATCTTGGGCTTTACCACGTAGACTGAACCAGTGACCGAGTTGCCGCCATCGCGCTGCAGGTCGTGCATCGCAATCAGAGTGGTGCACAGCGCGTCCATCAGACCTTCGCCGATCTCGCGCCCTTCGGCATCCAGAACGGCAGGGTTGGTCATCAGGTGCCCCACATTGCGGACCAGCATCAACGACCGGCCCTTAAGAACACCAGCGCCACCGTCCGCCGCGGTAAAGGTCAGGTCATCGGCCAGTTTGCGTGTAAAAGTCGTGCCGCCTTTGCTGACCTCTTCGGTCAGATCACCCTTCATCAGGCCCAGCCAGTTGCCATAGGCAACCACCTTGTCCTCGGCATCCACACAGGCGACTGAATCTTCGCAGTCCATGATCGTCGACAGCGCCGATTCAAGATGCACGTCAGCAATACCGGCCGGGTCGGTGGCGCCAATGGTGCTGGAAGCGTCAATCACGACTTTGACATGCAGACCGTTGTTCTTCAGCAGAACAAAGTCCGGGTTTTCAGCGGCACCGCCAAAACCCACAAACTGCGCTGGATCTGCCAGCGCGGGCACCAGAACCCCATTTTCAACGCGCAGTTCTGACATTTCAGCCCACGATCCGCTGGCCAGCGGGGCGGCATCGTCCAGAAACGCTTTGGCCCAAGCAATCACGCGTGCTCCGCGCGCATCATCATAACCACCACCGACGGGAAGATCGCCCATCGCGTCGGTGCCATAAAGCGCGTCATACAAGCTGCCCCAGCGCGCATTCGCAGCGTTCAGTGCAAAACGCGCATTGGTAATAGGAACCACCAGCTGAGGACCGGGAATCAACGCGACCTCGGGATCGACATTGTCAGTTTCGATCTGAAAATCCCCGCCTTCAGCCACCAAATAACCGATCTCGCGCAGGAAATCCTGATAGGCGGCAGCATTATGCGGCTGGCCATTGTTTTCCAGATGCCAGGCATCGACGCGCCCCTGGATATCGGCCCGCTTTGCCAAAAGTGTACGGTTCTTTGGGCCCAACTCGTGAACCATCTGCGCAAGCCCGTTCCAGAAGGTGTCAGCCGCAACGCCTGTTCCAGACAGAGCATGCCCTTCTATGAATTCGGTCAGAATCCCGTCGACCTTGAGTCCGCTCCGCATCCGTCTGCTGCTCATGCCACATTCCCTCGTATGTACGCCGTTGTATACAGGCCCCAATTAGGGCGGATATTTCCGATAGGCAACATGTCTTGGTCAGTTTGGGTCTTTGGTCGTCAGGCCACTTCGACATCGACAGATGCTTATCGCCTATTGAGCAAGCTTACTTGCACCGCTTGCAGCCCATCGCAGCAACCCATAACGTCGCGCCTGATACCAACCCATTCGAGGCCACCGATGCGCGACGCAGCCCCCACGACGATCTTTCTGAAAGACTACACACCGTTTGGTTATCTGGTGGACAGCGTACATCTGACCTTTGATCTGGCCCCAAATGCGACCCGAGTGACTTCGCGCATCGCCTTCCGGCCCAATCCTGATGCCTTAGACCGTCAGTTTTTCCTGCATGGTGAGCAACTGAAACTGATCCGTGCTACTGTTGACGGGGTTGAGATCACTCCAGACGTCACAGAGACCGGCCTGACAGCGGTTGTTCCCGACGCGGCATTTGTCTGGGAAGCCGAGGTCGAAATCGACCCAGGCAACAACACTGCGCTTGAGGGGCTCTACATGTCGAACGGCATGTATTGCACCCAATGCGAGGCCGAGGGGTTTCGCAAGATCACCTTCTATCCCGACCGGCCCGACGTGATGTCGATCTTCACCGTACGCATTAATGGCGCGTTGCCGGTTCTGCTCTCGAACGGCAACCCGACCGGCAAGGGGGATGGCTGGGCCGAATGGAATGACCCCTGGCCCAAACCCGCCTATCTGTTCGCCCTTGTCGCAGGCGACCTGATTACACATCCCGGTCAGTTCACAACCAAATCGGGCCGCGAGGTTGAACTGAACCTGTGGGTGCGCCCGGGCGATGAGGGAAAATGCGCCTTCGGTATGGAGGCGCTGAAGAAGTCGATGAAATGGGACGAGGACGTCTATGGCCGCGAATACGACCTGGATGTCTTTAACATCGTCGCCGTCGATGATTTCAACATGGGGGCGATGGAAAACAAGGGTCTGAACATTTTCAACTCGTCCGCCGTGCTGGCCAGCCCTGAGACATCCACCGATATGAATTTCGAACGGATCGAGGCGATCATCGCGCATGAGTATTTCCACAACTGGACTGGCAACCGCATCACCTGCCGCGACTGGTTTCAACTGTGCTTGAAAGAGGGTCTGACGGTGTACCGCGATGCGCAGTTCACCTCGGACATGCGTTCAGCCCCGGTGAAGCGCATCCACGATGCCATAGACCTGCGGGCGCGCCAGTTCGCCGAGGATAACGGCCCGCTTTCACATCCGGTGAGGCCAGAGAGCTTTCAGGAGATCAACAACTTCTACACCGCGACGGTCTACGAAAAAGGCGCCGAGGTGATCGGCATGCTGAAACGTCTGGTAGGTGACGAGGCCTATGCGCAGGCGCTGGAGCTGTATTTTGATCGGCATGACGGTCAGGCCTGCACCATCGAGGACTGGATCAAGGTGTTTGAAGACACCACAGGTCGCGACCTGACCCAGTTCAAACGCTGGTACAGCCAGTCTGGCACCCCGCGCGTATCGGTGACCGAAGAATGGACTGATGGCATCTACACCTTGACGCTGAGACAGCGCACCGACCCGACCCCCGGACAGACAGAAAAACTGCCGCAGGTTATCCCCGTTGCGGTCGGGCTGATCGGCGCGAACGGGGATGAAACCATGCCCACAACCATTCTGGAGTTCACGCAGGAAATCCAAAGCTTTGCTTTCGAATACACAGTAGAAGGCTGGCGCTTGCAGGGTTGCGAAGGACCGGAACGCGTGTCCGGTGCCAATCCGCCCAAACCCACGGCCTCAATCCTGCGCGATTTCTCGGCCCCTGTGATTCTGGAACATGACCAGAGCAGCGCTGAGCGGGCCTTTTTGCTGGCTCATGACAGCGACCCGTTCAACCGCTGGCAGGCGGGGCGATCTTTAGCCGAAGACACGCTGATCAAGATGATCTTGACGGATGCGGCACCGGAAACGGATTATCTCGATGGCATCCTCGCCGTATTGCGCGACAGCGATCTTGACCCGTCTTATCGCGCCTTGATGCTGGGGTTGCCGTCCCAATCTGAACTTGCTGCGATGATGCATGAACAGGGTGTCACGCCCGACCCGATGGCCATTTGGACCGCTGTTGAAACGCTGAGGCAGGTAACGGCCCAGCACGTTCAGGATCTGCTGCCCCGCCTGCACAGCGAAACCAGCATCGAAGCCCCCTTTAGCCCGGACGCAGAACAAGCTGGCCAGCGGGCTCTGGGTGGGGCCGCACTGGCGTTGACCTCACGGCTGGACGGGGGTGCAAAAGCGGCCGAGGATTATCAGCGCGCCGATAACATGACCCTTCAGCTTTCGGCTTTGTCCTGCCTGTTGCGTGCGGGCAAAGGGGAACAGGAACTGAACGCATTTTATGACCGGTGGCAAGATGACCGGCTGGTGATGGACAAATGGTTCGGCCTGCAGGTGGCGATGTCAGCCCCGGCAGAGACTGCAGATATCGTAAGCCACCTGACCGGGCATCTGGATTTCAACTGGAAGAACCCGAACCGTTTCCGGGCTGTTCTAGGGGCATTGGCGACGAATCACGCCGGTTTCCACCGTGCTGATGGAGCTGGTTATTCTCTGCTGGCGGACTGGCTGATCAAACTGGATCCGGTCAATCCGCAGACCACGGCGCGGATGTGTTCGGCATTCCAGACGTGGAAGCGCTATGACGCAGATCGCCAGGCCCTTATCCGCAACCAGCTGACCCGCATCGCCGAAACGCCAGACCTTTCACGGGACACGACCGAAATGGTGACGCGCATCCTGAACGCATGACCCCCTATTCCTATACACGGCATAACAGGTCACCGCAGGTCATCGCAATTCTACTGTCGGTCTATGCCGCGCTGGCTGTGTTGGTCATCGCCTTTGATGCCGTCTGGTGGCTGATTGGCCTGCTGGCCCTGTTCACCCTGCCCGCATTATGGGACTTTGCACAAAACACCCGTTCGGGGCTCCGGCTGGATCAGGATGGGCTGCGGTGGTTCTCGGGGCGGCGCGAGGCTGGCGTAAGATTGAGCGAAATCGACCATGTGCGTCTGGATACACGCTGGGATTTCTCGGTGCGCATGTCGCTGGTGCTGACCTCGGAAAAGCAGATTCGCCTGCCCGATGAGTCGACCCCTCCGCATAAGGAACTCGAGTCCCGCCTGAAAGAGGCTGGTCTAAAGGTTGAACGGCATCATTTCGGCCCATTTTGAAACGATCCCGAACCTCAGGGCACATTGACCGGAACAAAGCGACAATAAGACGGTTGTAGCTTGAATTTGAGCCAAATAGAGGCCAGTCTTTAAAGCTAGGTTACGATTTTTTTTGTTTCGAGTGTAAGCATGTTCCGGTTTCTGATGGCCCAAAAGGCCCGCGTTCCACATCCATCCTTGAAAATTGCGTCAGATTTCGACGCGGCCGATGCAGTGCTGGCCGCTGCTCTGCCAGATCAGGGTTCGGTAAATATCCCCGTCGCAAATGTCTCGGCCGATGAACTGATCGGTCAGGACGTCATCGAACTTGGCCGCGATCTGGCCCGTCAGGATCGGTGGGCAGACCTTTCTGCAAAGATGCGTGCCGCCGATGACGCACGCGAAACTGCGCCCGATGGGATGCCAATCGCGGATTTGCTGGCATTCGGCGCTCGGTCCGATGTGGTGCTGGCGGCCGAACACGCTCTGTCCGATTATCGGGCATTGTCAGACTATGATCTTCTTGGCGGAATTTCTGAGCTAGAGGATGAAATGCGGGCGCATGAGGATGATCCGATGATCGCCCTTGTTGTGGCTATGGCGCATATTGACCTGGCCTGGGCGTGGCGTGGCACTGCGACAAACGCAGTTCTTCCCCCCTTACACCGGTCTCGCTGCACCGCCCATTTCGACCGCGCGGCCGATATCCTGCCAAAATGCCGCGAAGCCGCGCCCAACAATGTGCTGGTTGCGGCTGTTGGCTGTGCTCTGCTGGCAGGTCAGCGCAAGTCCAATCTGCGCGTGGCTGATCAGTATGAACAGTTGATTACGTTGGACCCGCATAACCAACGCCATATGCGTGCAATGGGCACTCATCTGCTGCCACGCTGGTTCGGCAGCTATGAAGAGCTTGAGGTTCAGGCCCTGCGCAATGCAGCCCGTACCCATGACCTTTGGGGCGCCGGTGGCTACACTTGGGTCCAGTTTGATGCCATCGCCCTAGACGACGAAGCCTGCGCACGGTTGGATATCGAATACTTCCTGCAGGGTTTGCACGATATACTGCGCAACCGCCCCGACCAGCAGATGGTCAATATGCTGGCTGCCTATTGTGCGATAACCATCCAGAACGGCCTTGGAGGGAATGAAAAGGCCGACGCGGTGCGCGCTCAGATCCACGACGCGGCCAACTGGCTGATCCGTGATCACCTGACCGAACTGCATCCGCTGATCTGGGCCCATGCGGCACAAGGGTTCAATAACTCGGTCCGCATCAACTCGCCCGAACGGTTTGCAGCCCGCGGGCACCGCGATGCGTTGCGGGCAATCGGCGACCTGTTTCGCGAGGAACTGCGCAGCGGCATGGATGTGACCTTTACTCCGACAGGGTTGCACCTGTCCGGACACTGATTCCCCCTTGCCCCTTTGGCGCGCCGGGCCTAATACGCAGGCTTAGACTTCTGCGGAAATGAGGCGCGCCATGCTCGACCTGACATATGAAATGCCTAAGCCCAAAACCATTGCCGGGGCCAAGCACGATTGGGAACTGGTAATCGGGATGGAGGTGCATGCGCAGGTCTCATCCAATGCCAAGCTGTTCTCGGGCGCATCGACCCAATTCGGGGCCGAGCCGAACTCGAACGTGGCCTTCGTGGACGCGGCAATGCCGGGGATGCTGCCGGTGATCAACGAGTATTGCGTTGAGCAGGCGGTACGCACCGGGTTGGGCCTGAAGGCAGAAATCAACCTGAAATCGGCCTTTGACCGCAAGAACTATTTCTACCCTGATTTGCCGCAAGGTTACCAAATTTCCCAACTTTATCAGCCTATTGTCGGCGAAGGTGAAGTTTTGGTCGAGATGGGCGACGGCACAGCGCGCATGGTGCGGATCGAACGCATCCACATGGAACAGGACGCGGGAAAGTCGATCCACGACATGGACCCGCATATGTCCTTCGTCGACCTGAACCGAACCGGTGTTTGCCTGATGGAGATCGTCAGCCGCCCCGACATTCGCGGCCCGGAAGAGGCCGCCGCCTATATCGCCAAGTTGCGTCAGATCCTGCGCTATCTGGGCACCTGTGATGGCAACATGCAGAACGGCAATTTGCGGGCAGACGTGAACGTCTCGATCTGTTTGCCGGGGGCCTATGAAAAGTATCAGGAAACACAGGATTTCTCGCATCTGGGCACCCGTTGTGAGATCAAGAACATGAACTCGATGCGCTTCATCCAGCAAGCCATTGAGGTCGAGGCCCGCCGTCAGATCGCCATCGTCGAAGGGGGTGGTAAGGTCGACCAGGAAACCCGCCTGTATGACCCGGACAAGGGCGAAACCCGCTCGATGCGGTCGAAGGAAGAAGCGCATGATTACCGCTATTTTCCCGACCCTGACTTGCTACCGCTGGAGATCGAACAGGCTTGGGTGGACGACATTGCCGCCAAGCTGCCCGAGCTGCCGGACGACAAAAAAACAAGGTTTATCAGCGAGTTCGGCTTGACCGACTATGATGCGTCGGTACTGACCGCCGATGTGGAATCAGCTGCCTATTTCGAAGAGGTCGCCAAAGGACGCAATGGCAAACTGGCCGCAAACTGGGTCATTAACGAACTGTTTGGCCGCCTGAAAAAGGAAGATCACGAGATCACCGACTCGCCGGTTTCACCTGCACAGCTTGGCGGCATCATCGACCTGATTTCCTCGGACGCAATCTCGGGCAAGATCGCCAAGGACCTGTTCGAAATCGTCTATACCGAAGGCGGAGATCCGGCGCAGATCGTCGAAGACCGCGGCATGAAGCAGGTGACGGACACCGGCGCGATCGAGGCCGCTTTGGACGAGATCATAGCCGCCAATCCGGCACAGGTCGAGAAGGCCAAGGTAAACCCGAAACTGGCCGGCTGGTTCGTTGGTCAGGTGATGAAGGCGACTGGTGGCAAGGCAAATCCCAAGGCCGTCAACGAGCTGATTGCCAAGAAACTGGGATCGTAGATCTTTCGGTTTTACTGATTTCGGCGGCGGGACTTTAGCCTTTGCGCAAAGTCCCGCCGCTTGTCATTTGTGGCACCAGGCCCGCACCAGCAGATGTGCCGGAATTCGCCCGCCGCGCTATGATGACTTTCCCATTGTGATCAACCTGCTAGATTACCCAGAACTTACAGGTAGGAATTCCGATGCCCCGCTACGAATACAAAGTTGTCCCTTCCCCCCAAAAGTCTGCCAAGACCAAGGGTGAAAAGTCAGCCGAGGGACGTTTCGCTGCTTCTATTGAACAAGTGCTAAACCAGATGGGGCAGGATGGCTGGGAATATCAACGCGCCGAGTTGTTGCCCAGCGAGGAACGCTCCGGCCTGACTGGCAGCACCGTGAACTGGCGCAATGTGCTGATATTTCGCCGTGAAATTGATGTGCCTGTTGCCCCGACACCTGGCCCGACCGAAACGAAGGATGGCGTTGCTCTTGCTCAACCTGTTCCTGGTCCCGATACCGTTCAGGCCCCGGCCCCCATTGCGGAACAGGCCAAAGAGCCGCCTTTGTCGCTGAAAGGTGCTGAAACAGAAAAATCGGAAGTCGAAACTGCAGAGACTGAAGGTCAAAAAACCTGATTGCCCTAACCGGGTCTGTAAAAAAAACGGCTGTCAGGAGTAGCGTTTTGAATCTCAGCTCGTGACGTCGCGAATTAGCGTGTCCCATTGGGCAAAGACCTGATCTGGGGACAGATCGGCCTTTAGCATAGGTGACACCTTGGACATCTGCGCCCTGAGGTCGGGTTCATGGATCAGCTTCAGCACTGCCTGTTCCAAACCACTGACATCGTTGACGGGAACCAGATATCCGTTCCGTCCGTTTTGAATGAACTCTGACGGACCGTAATCGCAATCGAAAGACACGACTGGTATCCCGCTGACCGCCGCCTCAGCGACGACATTGTGAAACCCTTCGAACCGCGAGGTCGCTACCAGAATGTCCGCGCGCTGCGCCCATTCCCCGACCTCGATCGTATTGCCCGGCAGCCGAGCAACCGACTGTAGCCCCAGATCATCGCGCAGTTTCTGCAGATTTTCCCGCTCGCTGCCCTCACCATAGATAATCAGCCTGGTATCTGGAGCTTGGGAATGAATACGCTGCATCGACTGCAGCAACATGTCGAACCCCTTTTGCCGAACGAGGCGGCCAACCGCAACCAGTTGCACACCCCGCCTCGTGCCAGAGGATTCAACTCGCTCAAAGGGGAGGATCGGGTTCGGAATAACCATCCCCTTCTTGCGCAAAGTGAAGGGAAGATCCGCCAATCCGCGATGTGTCAGCCCGACAACCTTTGCTGCCTTTATCCCCGCAATCCCCTGAAGCGGTGCCCAAAGGGGATGTGCGTCCTGTCGCAGCGGATTGTTGCGTTCAGAAATGATAACGGGAATCCCGGTTCCAACGCTTGCCAGAAGAGTCTGAACATTCACCTTGGTCAGGAATGAGATTACAACGTCCGGTCGGAATTTCTTTATGACAGAGCGGATATGCGTAATACGTGACGCCTGTCCCGTCGCCTTTTCTGCAACGCTGAGTTCAACATCGAGATGCATCGGGAAATAGGGACCATCGGTCGGCATCTGAAAACCGGTGACGTGGACAGCACAACCGCGCCGGGCAAAATGCCCTGAAAGCATCGCGATTACTTTCTCTGCCCCCCCAGGCCCAAATCCAGCCTGCACAAAAAGAACTCTCAAAACCAAATACCTGAAAAACATCCCGTCAAAGGAGGGTAGATTAGGGCCCGCGTTCGAGCAACTGTTATGCATGGAATGTTTTCACATTCAGGCTGAATTTCCTGATTTGTTGCAATCAGTGCAAGAAACCGGTCGAAATCACCAAAACACCGAAAAATTACCGGCCGGCTTTCACCTATCCAACCCGCGACCCTGTACCAATCTCTGAACGATCACGGCAAAACACGCAAATTGTCTTCGCTGCAGGGGTGCGACCGTTCCGGGCCGCGTTACAAAAGCCTGCCTAAACACCGATATCCAATGCCAGAGCATGGATCCGCGGCACGATATCTCCAAGCGCCTTGTGCACTGCGCGGTGGCGGGCAACGCGAGATTGCCCCTCGAATGCAGCTGCGCGGATTCGGATGTTGAAATGGCTTTCACCACCTTCTTGGAATCCGGCATGCCCGCGGTGGCTTTCGCTGTCGTCAACGATTTCAAGCTCATGTGGATCAAACGCCGATTGCAGGCGGCTTCGCATTTCTTCGGTCACGGTCATTTTTACGCTCAGCGGCAAAAATATTACCGCCCCCCTCTTCTACTTTCGGCTGCTTAGACTAAACTGCTGCCTCCGAGTCGAGAAGATGCGTTCTTAAGGATCATAGCATGACGAAATCAGACCCATTTGGATTCGATATGTCCGTCTCCAGCGCGAAGAAAAAAAACCCGCGTGGACGGCGTGGTATGTCTGGCGCGTCTGAAACTTCGGTGCGAATCTGTGACCATGAGGGCTGTGAAGAGCCTGGTAAATTTCGGGCCCCGAAAGCACCGGATGTTTTGGATGATTTCTTCTGGTTCTGCCAGCAGCATGTGCGCGAGTATAACCAGAAATGGAATTTCTTCGACGGCACGACCGAGGCCGAAATGAATGCTCAACAGTCTAAGGACAAAGTCTGGGAGCGTGAAACCAAACCCATGGGCGATCCCGAGGCACGTGCCTGGGCCCGTTTGGGAATCGAAGACCCGCACCAGGTGCTGGGCGCGAACAGTACCCAGAACAAAGGGCGCACTACAGGCGGAGGCGGCCGCCGCCTGCCCCCGACCGAACGTCGCGCTATCGAGATTCTGGAAGCCAATGACAGCTGGTCCAAGGCCGAAATCCGAAAGACCTATAAAAAGCTGATCAAGGTGTTGCACCCCGATATGAACGGCGGCGACCGCTCGCAGGAAGAGCAGCTGCAAGAAGTTGTCTGGGCCTGGGACCAGATCAAAGACAGCCGGAACTTTAAATAGGCGTTTTAATTGCTGGCCATACCCTGCAGCGCCAGCACTTCGGGGCGTTTCAAGCAACGTAACCGCGTTCGAGGAACCGACGCCTCAGCACACAGTTCAGGGAATAGCGCGCGCAATTCGTCGACGTCTTCGCGGTGAAAGGATTGCAGCGCCCTGTCGCCCAGAAACAGGCTTTCGCTGCGCACGCCATTGGATGTCAAAATCTCGTGCCGTTCGCAGGCAATGTGAAAATATTCTACCGGCTTATCGGGCGACACTTGATAGACCGTATCGCCATTGACCAAATGGATGGCAGCCGAAAAAACCTTTGCTTCGCCAAACAATAACTCGGCCCGCCAGCCTTCCAGCACGATCCGATGCTGAGGCGACACGTACAAATCCTGATCCGGCACCCCTTTGCCCAGGGCATTTCTCCGGATGCAGACAGGTCTGAACTTTGGCCTGCTGTGCAAAGCCATAGTGCTAAGAGCCCTTTTGCCGATCCAGACAATAGGCAGTGCCCCGCCATTCGAGACGAGCACCCTGTCGCCAACAACCAATTTCTCGACCGGGACCGGTCCGTTGTCGGTATCAATCAAAGTCCCGGAAACAAAACAAGGCGGGTCTGTTGGATCAAGATCCGAGGTCGTGATCTTCCAGTTCCCCAATGTCATCGGGCCCGTCGGGTTCGCCGTGTCCCAGGCATAAACCTGGCCGCCCACCCGAATGAACTCGCCAGATTCCCCTGTGCCACGGTAATTGCCTTGGCCAAGATATGTGTAGGTCTGGAACGTTGCCCCACCATCGAACGAGATCGTAGAGCCAGAGATAATGGCAGGAACGGTCGTGTCCTGAACGATCAGGTCTCCGCGGCCAGTGCTGTTGACAGTATGGAGAAGGGCATCAAAAGCCATTGGTCAGGCCCAGGATGCTGACGACCGAATGCGCCAACAAATGACCATGGAAAGTACAGAACTAAAAGCAGCCTTAACCAAGCTTCTCATAAACTACCTCACTCGGAACCCATCAAAACTCACCAATATGTTCAGTCTAAAACACAGTTACCCCCAAACTAAGTGATATTTTCATATTTGAATGCATAGTGTTGCCTGCTGGCCAACAATATCGCCTGATGTAAAAGTGCAATTTCACCAAGACCATCTCCTTATGTGTAATCCGATTGGGCACTGTGCCTTTATCTGAAACGAACGGAGGCGGTATGCCGAGCGCGTCAATACGAATGAAACTGCGCCTCAGTCTTTTAGCCTCGCCGCTTCCCCTTGCCCTTACCCGCAATATGTTGCACCACACACGGGTTCAGAAGCCCGCGCGGGGGCCGCGGTATCAGGATAAGGACGACAGGCATGGATTGGCCGATTGACGCAAACGCAAAACCAACAGAAGAGATTTCGGTCCGAGATGTGTTCGGCATCGATTCTGACATGCAGGTCAAACGCTTTTACGAACAGACAGAACGGGTTCCCGAGATCGACCCGACATATAAGTTCGACCCAGATACGACGCTGGCAATCCTCGCAGGGTTTACCCATAACCGCCGCGTGATGATTCAGGGTTATCACGGCACCGGTAAATCGACCCATATCGAACAGGTTGCCGCACGCCTGAATTGGCCGGCTGTGCGTGTGAACCTCGACAGCCATATCAGCCGGATCGACCTGATCGGCAAGGACGCGATCAAACTGCGCGACGGCAAGCAGGTCACGGATTTCCACGAAGGAATTCTGCCCTGGGCTCTGCGTAACCCTGTTGCTATCGTCTTTGACGAATACGATGCCGGGCGCGCAGACGTGATGTTTGTGATCCAGCGCGTTCTGGAAACCAATGGCAGCCTGACCCTGCTGGACCAGAACGAGATTCTGACCCCGCACAAGTATTTCCGCCTGTTTGCCACCGCCAATACTGTTGGGCTGGGTGACACGACCGGCCTGTATCACGGCACACAACAGATCAACCAAGCCCAGATGGACCGTTGGTCTCTGGTCGCGACGCTGAACTACCTTAGCCATGACGCAGAAACGATGATCGTTCTGTCCAAAGCACCGCATTACAACACTGCCGAGGGCCGCAAGATCGTCGCTCAGATGGTCACCGTTGCCGATCTGACTCGGACCGCGTTCATGAACGGTGATCTTTCGACCGTGATGAGCCCCCGAACGGTAATCAACTGGGCCCAAAACGCCGAGATTTTCCGCAATGTCGGCTATGCTTTCCGCCTATCCTTTCTGAACAAATGCGACGAGCTGGAGCGCCAGACAGTGGCCGAGTTCTATCAGCGGTGTTTTGACGAGGAACTCCCGGAAAGCGCTGCAAGCACCAGCTTGGGATAACAAAATATACGGAATTTCCGGGGGCTTGTGCGTGGCACAGGCTTTCGGAAGCTCTTGCAGGGCCACATCATCAAAAGCTACGAAAGTTAGCTTTTATGCATTATTGGCCAAATGTGCCTGTGCAACTTCTTGAGCCGCATCTGGAGCCAACAATCCATCGTCGTCAAGTTTCCAGATTCCAATGTGATTGTCACAGAACTCGCGAAGATGACCGCGTTTACTGACGTCTTCCGCCAATTTGGTTAAACTATCCGCCGCCTCTGTGAAGTTATGCATGGCATAATCATCAAAGTCCTGGGTTTTCCACGGCCGATCATCGCCGAAATGAAACGTCAGACTGACATTCTTGAGCATCAGCATTCGTTTCGAGTGCGCAGCGAGATTGAATAGCATTGGCTGTATGACCCCAGACATCCCGAGGCAGGAATCTGTGCGAACAAATTGATCGAAAACTTCTTTGGAAAAAACAAAGCAGTCGAAACCCGGATGCTGCATACCAACCTCGCCCATAGACAGGGGGTCATGGGAAAACCCATGCGCATCGCCAAATGTCCGACGATTGATCGTGATGGCATCGAAACCACCCGCAATAAGCTGACGTACCGCGCCATAAAAATAGGGCTGAAGACAAATATCTGCATTAGTGTAGATTACAAAATCTCCGGGTTTAGCAACGGATGCACCCTTTTCCAGAACATCAAACAAAAGTGGCAAAGGCCGAGGAATTCGAAACGTTCCGACATCCAGAACCGTGCGTTCCAGTTTTGTCGCAACTTGCAGGCCGTAATGGGCTTGAATCAGATCTTCGTCCCCATGCACCGGAACCTGCACCAAAGTTGTTTCACCTTCACCAGCCAACGGATCTGATTTGGCAGTCACCATGCTATCCAACGTAGCGCGCTGGACATCATTCATCGCTCCGTCGACAGAAAAGAAATTGACGATATGCACCAGGTTGATTGGGTCAGGATCTTTGTATTTGGGATCGAAAACGTGAACTATCTCACTCAGCGGCGTTGAGGGTGACTGACAGAAAACATTCTCGGCTAGCCAGCCCGAGGGCTGTAATTCTATAGTCTGTCTTTTGATCCCGAACAATTTTCGAAATTGTCTTCTGAGTCCCATTAAACCGTCCCAAACAAATAACTATATCACGCGTTCGTGTACCGTTCGTTTTGCATTGTACTGACGGAAAAGTCACCCCCAGTTAGAATCACAGGCCACGCAGAAGCCGGGCGTTGCCTCTTTTCTACAGGTCTGGCGTTTTTGCAATTCGGGCGTGCCGCTGATTACCCGGAAAACAAGGCCGACCCTATGGTCAAGACCTATGATTGGCTCTAGGTTGCCCGAGTAGAACAAGACCGGACCTGCCACCGATGAGCAAACCCAAAGACAACCCCGCTGATCCGTTCAAGAAAGCTCTGGCCGAAGCCACCAAAGTGATGGCCGACGATCCGGAACTTACGGTGAGCTATACGGTCGACCCGTCGGGCCTGTCGGGTGAGTCGATGCGGTTGCCTCAGGTCTCGCGGCGCATGACGCGGGAAGAGGTTCTGTTGGCGCGCGGGACCGCGGATGCTTTGGCTTTGCAGCGACGCTATCACGATGATGCTACTCATAATCGCTATGCGCCTCCAGGTGACATGGCCCGCGATCTGTACGAGGCGATGGAGGTTGCCCGGTGCGAAGCGATGGGTGCGCGGGACATGCCAGGCACTGCGTCCAACATCGACGTCAAGATCGGGCACGAAGCGATCCGGCGTGGGTATGATCAATGCAAACAGCCAGCTGACGCGCCTCTTTCGGTGGCCGCCGGCTATCTGATCCGGCATCTGGCCACTGGTCGCGACCTGCCGCCTGCGGCTGACAATGTCATGAACCTGTGGCGCGGGTTTATCGAAGATCAGGCAGGGGGCGTACTGGAGAACCTTGACGAGGTGCTTTCGGACCAGGCCGAATTCGCCAAGTTTGCACGCCAGATGATCAAGGATCTGGGCTATGGCGATCAGCTGGGCGATGACCCGGATGAGCTGGACGAAGATCAGGAAGATCAGGCCGAAGACGACGCCGAAGAACAGCCCGACCCCGACAGCACTGGTCAGGATGATCAGGACGAACAGGACGCGGATGCGACCCCTGAGCAGTCACAGGAAGAACAGCAGGATCAGTCTCAGGCCCAAGTCTCCATGGATGAGATGGCCGAGGATGAAATGGGAGAAGAGGCCGAGATGCCCGAGGGCGAGGCCCCGCTGGAGCCGCCTGCCCCTCCGCCTGCATCCGATGCTGATCCCGACTATAAGGTCTACCTGAGCACCCATGACGAAGAGATCGCCGCCGAGGATCTGGCGGAGCCCGCTGAGCTGGAACGCCTTCGGGCCTATCTGGATCAACAGCTAGAACCGCTGAAAGGTGCCGTCAGCCGTTTGGCCAACAAATTGCAGCGCCGGTTGCAGGCGCAACAGAACCGCAGCTGGGAGTTCGACCGCGAAGAAGGCATTCTGGACGCCGGCCGTCTGGCGCGTGTTGTTGCAAGCCCAACCACACCGCTGAGCTTTAAGGTCGAGAAGGATACTGAATTCCGCGATACGGTGGTGACGCTGCTGTTGGATAATTCGGGCTCGATGCGCGGGCGACCTATTTCGATCGCGGCGATCTGCGCGGATGTTCTGGCACGCACGCTGGAACGCTGCAACGTCAAGGTCGAGATTCTGGGCTTTACCACGCGAGCGTGGAAAGGCGGGCTGGCGCGCGAAGCCTGGCTGAACGATGGCCGCCCACAGCAGCCCGGTCGTCTGAACGATCTACGCCATATCATCTACAAAGGCGCGGATGCCCCGTGGCGACGCGCCCGGCCCAATCTGGGGCTGATGATGAAAGAAGGGCTACTGAAGGAAAATATCGACGGCGAGGCGCTGGAATGGGCGCATCGCCGGATGACGGCACGGCGCGAGCAGCGCAAGATTTTGATGGTAATCTCGGACGGGGCGCCGGTCGATGATTCAACGCTCAGCGTGAACCCTGCAAACTATCTGGAAAAGCACCTGCGCGATGTGATCGGGATGGTCGAAAAGCGCAAGATGGTGGAATTGCTTGCCATCGGCATCGGCCATGACGTGACCCGGTATTACGACCGCGCCGTGACCATCACGGATGTCGAGCAACTGGCCGGAGCCATGACCGAGCAACTGGCCGCTCTGTTTGACAGTGATCCGCGCGCACGAGCGCGGGTGATGGGAATGAAGAGAGTAGGCTGAATCGCCTTTTCCATAACATGGCGTCGCGCGCTCCAAACTGATAGAGGTATGACATGTTTCAGTCCTTCGCCGTGACCGCACGGCCGGAACAGGGCCCGCCTCGGCTGGCCGATCTGCGGACCGAATTGACACGCGATGGGTTGGACGGTTTCTTGGTCCCGCGCGCAGATGTGCATCAAGGCGAGTATGTGGCCCCGCGCGACGAACGGCTTGCCTGGCTGACCGGGTTCACAGGTTCGGCCGGGTTCTGCGTGGTTTTGGCAGATAAGGCCGGCGTCTTCATTGACGGACGTTATCGCACGCAGGTCAAAGCGCAGGTCGCCGCCGATTACACACCTGTTCCATGGCCCGAGGTCAGCCTTGCCGCGTGGCTAACGGAACAACTCCCGCAGGGTGGTCGGGTTGGCTTTGATCCGTGGCTACATTCGGCGGGTCAGATCGCGAAAACGCAGACCGACCTTGAAGGCCGAGATATTACACTGGTGCGCAGCGACAATCTGGTGGACCGGGTTTGGTGGGATCAACCCGATCCACCAATGAACCCGGTAAAGCTGCACCCGATCGAATTCGCGGGCGAAAGCGCAGACAGCAAAATCGCGCGTCTGGCGCAGTCCCTGCAGGACACGGGCTGTGGCGCAGCGGTGATTACCCTGCCCGACTCGATCATGTGGTTGTTGAACATTCGGGGCTCCGATATCGGGTACAACCCGGTGGCGCATGGGTTTGCTATACTGCATGCGGATGGCCGCGTGGATCTGTTCATGGCGCACCAAAAGCTGAACGTGGCGATGGCCGATTCAGTCACAGTTCATGCGCCGGACACGTTTTTGACGGCTGTCGCAGCGCTTGACGGTAAGGTTCAGGTTGATCTTGGTACGCTGCCACAGGCAGTGGCCGATGTACTAGAAGGGCAGATGGTCGATGGCGGCGACCCTTGTGCGCTGCCCAAAGCCTGCAAGAACCCTGCCGAAATCGCAGGCAGTGCCGAGGCACATCTGCGCGATGCTGTCGCTGTGATCGAAACGCTGTGCTGGCTGGATGCGCAAGCCGCTGGCGATGTTACGGAAACGCAGGTGGTCACTCGGCTTGAGGAGAACCGGCGCAAGGATAATGCCCTGCAGGATATCTCGTTCGATACGATTGCAGGGACAGGACCCAATGGCGCGATCATGCATTACCGGGTGACCGAGGAAACCGACAGCCTGCTGCAAGACGGTCATATCCTGGTGCTGGACAGCGGCGGACAATATTTGGATGGCACGACTGATATTACCCGGACCATTGCTATCGGCAATGTGGGTGAAGAAGAAAAAGCCTGCTTTACTCGCGTGCTGAAAGGCATGATCGCCATGTCTATGCTGCGCTGGCCTGCCGGGTTGGCTGGACGTGATATCGAATCCGTGGCGCGTATGCCCCTATGGGCAGCGGGTCAGGACTTTAATCACGGTGTCGGGCACGGCGTCGGTGCCTATCTGAGTGTGCATGAGGGCCCTCAGCGTCTGTCCAAAGCCAGCCATGAGCCCTTGCTGCCGGGCATGATCTTGTCGAATGAGCCGGGTTACTACCGCGAAGGTGCGTTTGGAATCAGGATTGAAAACCTTTTGGTGGTGCAATCTGCCCCTACCCTGCCCAGTGGTGACGCGGAACGTCCCATGTTGGAATGGCGCACATTGACCTATGTCCCTATCGACCGACGCTTGGTTCTGACCGATATGCTGACGGCAGTCGAACGCGACTGGCTGAACGCATATCACCGCGAAGTTGCCGAAAAAGTTCGACCAAGGCTGGGAGATGACGCCCAACTGTGGTTGGATGCCGCAACCGCACCGATCTGACATCGCATCGTTACATATACCGGGCAGTGGACAAGCGGGAAACCGGACCAGAGGAAGAGCAAAGATGACCGAGATCACCATTCGCAAGACACCAGGCAAATGGAGCGTCCGTTCAGGAGGCGCCATTCTGGGTGAAACCACAAATGCTCTGGAATTGCTCGAGGGCAATCTTGATCCGGTCATCTATTTCCCTCGTACCGATATCGCGATGGCATTTCTGGATGTTACCGACAAGGTCACGCAGTGCAAACACAAGGGCCAAGCCACGCATTTTTCGATCGTCAACAAATCCTCGGTCACTGAAAACGCTGCTTGGAGCTATGAAGACCCGATCCATTCTGCCTTAGACATCAAAGGCCATGTCGCCTTCTACCCGCTTGATTCCGTGAAGGTCGAACAAATCTGACGCATGTCCCAGATGCGCAATACCTCTACTCAATCGAGTTGTTGCACAATATGAAAGGCCAGATCGCTTTGGCCTTCACGTCAAAATCTGGATCGAAGTAAGTGAACGATCCTTTACGCTGGATACCACGAAAGTATCAAACGAGCCCGACCTGCACCTTGGGATTTCTCGCTGCACCTACACTAAAAACTGCTTTTTTCCGGTATTCATGGCGCAGTTTCTTGGCAAAACCCACGCCCAAAATGGTCTGTTTTTCTGGCACCAAATAGATTTGTTTTTGGTCGATCTAATGCCGCAATCAATGTGAATTTAGAGAGTTAAACTGAAGCCTGCTCAAGATCTAAAACTCATCAAATTCCGGAACATTTCCAAGCCTAATGATGAAACTCGGCGCCCCGACCTCGCCACTGTTCGGGTCCTCACTGACCATGTAGGCATCAGCGCCAGCGCAATCGTCGGATAGCGCTTCCCTTTCTGCTCTGTTTTGTGCCTCTGCCGCCGTGGAATATTCAAATTGCTTACCAATTTTCAAGTTTCCTTGCCCTCCGCGACCGGGCTTATTTTCCACATATGTCTGGCAGATATAGTGAATTTTTTCTGAGCTCTCATCTGAGATTGTCATGGCAGTATCCGTAAAATGAGTATGGGTGCGATTGATGCATGGGAAAAACAATGCTCGCTAGCCGCTTTGTTCGTGTTTCGATAATTCCAGTCGCGCAAAAAGAAGGGGCGACAATCCTGTCACCGCTTTTTGACGGGCTTCGGCGGACAGGCTTCAGATAATGTATTCGCATCCCTTTCGAGCCGAGTTTTGCGGAGCCGGGCATTCTTGATCTGTCTTTGCTCTGCTTCTTCGTTGACCATTTCTCTAACGATCCGCGTTGTTTTGTCCATCGGTGTTTCCGCCTTGGGAACGTGTGCATTGAAGACAGTTTTTTTTGTCAGCTTTGCCAATGGTTATTCTCCTAACCGTTTTCAACGGTGCATTTATCAGTTGAGTGTTCAAATCGATGCCAGGTGATTGCCTGATCCTTGAGAGACATGCGCATGTCGTGAATGACTGCCACGGAGCAGCTTTGTCTTAACGTCAGGAGCGGACATAGCATTCATCAATGCACTATAGTTCATTTGGAACTTCATTTCCGATCCTACGCTTTGCGTCGAATGGTAAGTGCCAACGACAAGATGATCGCTTGTTGCACCGATAAACCTGTATCCAGGGGGCATCGAAAGCCCCAAAATGTCCGTATCTTGCTGACCAACGGCCAGAATTATTTGTGTGCTCTGTCCGCTTTTCGGGACGAGGTGAAGTCTTTTGAATACCGGATCGCAGATGCTCTGAGGGTGAGATGCAGGTTTGGACCCTGTTTCAATTACCTCAGCGATAAGTATGAAGGCATCCGTATACATCCCGCCTATTTGATCTCCGGAAACCGGATCAACGCCCAGAAGTATTGCTTCCCCCAGCCTTAGATCGTTGATGCGACAAGCTGGGTGTCCGCCGAGGGCCCAAGGAAGGTTGGCCGAGTTTCCGCCAGATACCGTGTGAAGGAAGGGACCACACTGCCCCTCTGTTTCATTAGCCAGGTCAGATAGGGCCTCCATATCTGCAGCATTCGGGGCAATTCCCCCCAGACATGCAAAGTTCGCTCCGATGCCTTTCAGTGTAACGCCGGGCATGTCCACCACTTGCTGTGCAACCGAGCCGAGGTCCTTTGGCATGATCCCTTCGCGCAGATCGCCCATCTCAACCATCAGGATAATGCCGTGAATGCAGTCTTTCCGGATCGCGGCGGCGGCCAGAGCGGTAATCACGAGGATTTCTGTATTGTAGCTCGCCTCACAGTATTGGATGACCTGATCGACCTGGCTCAGCGTTGGTGTACGGATCAATGTGATCGGGCATGTCATGCCCGCGTTGCGTAACCTTCGCACGTTACTAAGCCGCGCTTCCGCAAGCCCCACAGCGCCGCCGTCGAGCATTGCCTGAGCGATGGCCGGATGCCCGCACACTGCCTTGGTCACACCGGTGACACCGATGCCGCGTGTCTTGAGGCGCTCGACAACAGTCTTCGCATTGTGACGTATCTTGCTCAGATGCACCTCAATGCGAGGGGTACTCATATCGCAGCCACGGGTGTGGAGTGACGTAACCCAGGGTAAGCGGCAACAACCATTGCAAGCAAATGCGAAGCCGGCCGGCTGAGTACATCCGTTACAGGCAGCCCGAGTATTTGTGACTGTGCGGCGATCGTGTCGGTTACCTCGGCCTCGGACATCCCCTCATGATTGAGCGTGACACCAATGACCTTTGTGTCAGCAAATGCTTCGATTAGGGCAATCTCACTTGCAGGCTTGGGCATCGGCATATTGGGAAAGTCACAGCGATGCGCGCGCTTTGGAGCGTGCTGGAGGATTACGGCGTCCGGCTGGCTGCCCCGCAGGATAAAGGCGGATGTGCAGAATGCCGGATGGCTCAACGCCCCTTGACCTTCGATCAATATGACATCGGGTCGTTCAGACTCGGAAGCGTCGACGATCGCGCCTTCAAGTTCGCCGCAACAGAACTGCGGTGGTACGGCATCCATTGCCACCCCATATTTTGCACCCTGCATCAAACCTGTCTGGCCCGTACCAACAAGGACAGTCTTGATGCCTCTTGTGTTCAAGGCACGGGCTAAAACAGTCGCTGTTGTCCGCTTTCCGATGGCGCAGTCGGTCCCAAGAACCGCTATGCGCAGTGCTTTCACACCAGAAATACTCCCATCGAACAGGCGCATATCCTTGCTGGGTTTAGGTTTGCGAATATCTCGGATGGTGACTTTGCGTTCGGCCGCAAAAGAGGCGATTTCTGGATCATCGCCCAGATACTCATGCAATCCACTGACGATGTTCATACCAAGTGATATCGCGTCGAGAACAACGTCACGATCTGTCGATGAGAGCCTGCCCGTAGATGGTGCCATCCCGTAAATGAGGGTATCCGGGATTACAGCTTCATGGACAACAGCAGCGTCCAGACTTCTGAAGACCGGAATGTGGTTTACAGTATCGTCAAGAACCAACCCGCTGTCTTTGCCGTCGTGATCGCTATCTATGACAGACAGGATCCTATAGGCCTCTGAATGGCGAACGAGGCCATTTGCAGTTTTGCCATCCGCCTTGGCAAAGTTACCTTGGCAATAGACAATCGCAGTTGGCGGCAAGATGATCTGAGTGGCAGAAGTTGATCTTATGGGTTCGTCGCTGGTAAATGGCGGCGCCTGCGCCCCGCTAACAGGACGACGGATCGTGTTTGCCACGTTAAAGTCGGTTTTCATGATGTTTCCTTTGTGTGGTCGACACCCAAGGCAACACGGTCGTCACCATCGGATACCAAAGTCGAAATAGTCGCGCCGCGCGCTCAGTTATCGAGAACGCACAGACCTTTAGATGACTTGAAATTCTTGTTGCAGTTCCAACGGTTTCCGGACCTGTCAAGATGGGCATTCGCAGGAAGCTCTATTGTTTCGCAATTCACACCTGAGGTCGCGTATCCCCGCTCGCACTTCCATCCCGTGCCGTACGTTGCATCGTCCAAGTAGGCATGTTCAGGGATCACGACGGCCGCGCACGTGCCATCCTTTACAAAATATCCACGTTCACATGTCCAGGGTTGGCCGTATCCTGATGAATTCAAATACGCGTTAGCCGGGACCACAATGGCGACGCAACGGTCGTCCAATGCTTCGAACCCACGTTTGCATTCCCACGCGGGTCCATAGGTCGTATCAGCCAGATAAGCGTTTGCGGGTACGACAATTTCTTGGCACGTATCGTCGATTTTGAGAAAACCGCGAGAGCAATGCCAGCGTTCACCTGATGAATCAAGGAATCCGCCATCGGGTACAATCACCGCAACACAGGTCGCTTCATCGTTCTCGCGAAAACCATGAAGACATTCCCAACCTAAACCATAGGTACGGTTGGTCGGATAGGCATTTTCTGGCACTACGACAGCTGCGCAGATGTCGCCACTCAACCTATACCCGGCGTTGCATTTCCAACCGTCACCGTAACTTGTTGCAGTGGCATTTTCTGGCACCGATTGCGATGTAGATTGAGCGAATGCAGGCATCGAAAATAAAAGCAAAGCACAGAGTGTAAACCCAATCAGCACCGCACTCATCTGAATGCCTAGTGACAGATTTGCGCGCCAAGCCGTCCGAAAGAGTTGCGGCATTGCCTTTGCCTTATGATCCATCCAGCTCAAGCCCCGCGATACAGGCATCTGCGAGGTCGCGGCTTGGCGAATCTGACCCCGGCAGTGTTGCCCAACCTGTATCCATCATGGCCTTGCGGCGGTTAAAGCCAGAGGCCTCTTGCAGTGTTTCGATTATTTCTTCGCGCTTGGGGTCAGCGGTTGACCTGTTCAGGCAGACCGGCACCATCGCAAGCGTTACTTCTTCGCTTGCATGGTCTTTCGCCAATTCTTGAGCGCTGCCGCTGGTTGTCCATCCGCCCCAGGTAAAGCCAAGGATTGAGACCGCAACCGCACCACACAAAGCACCGTAGATGCCTGGTTTCGTCCATTCTGGAAATGTCATTTTAGTTCCTCTGGCGGAGAAAGCGCCGCCTCGCTGTTTTATGTCTTTCTGCGCAATCTTAATCTTGCGCCCAGGCCATTCTCAGGACGCGATGGTCGATAGGCGCAGTTCTTGCCTATCGGAAGCTCATTTGATCAACGGTTGCGTTGTGGTTTATTGGCAAGCCATCGGTGCGTCTGATCACCACAAACGGATCAACTAACATCACAAGCGATGTGGTCGTGCGCGATAACATCGGCAACTTTCCCAAACATCAAATCCAAGTAGAGGACGTGACAGCTGAATTTTCATGATGGAAGAACTTAGTTCACTCTAGCAGGCGATACGCCTGGGCTGCAGAAAACCAGAACTTTAGTGTTCCCTATGTAACCACTTGGAGCCGCAATTACAACGCTCGTGGCCCTAACGCTGTTCCCAAGGCCCCGATACCGATCAAAAAAATGGTTTCAACCTGGCATTTACTTTGTGTATCGGCAAATCCGTGACCACTTATGTAGCCTTTTTACTATGTCACTCTGAAACTGGCATTCGCTGCATCAAGGAAAACATGTGGTGAGGGCAGATAATGCTTGGACGTTTTACCGAAAAGTGTTGGTTTGTCTCTGATCTCACATGCTGTTTTGAGTGTGCCTCGCCAAATATTTCTGAGCGACTTTTTTGGATGATGACAGGTTGGACTGACGCGCAGGGAAAAATCGGAATTTGGCGAGAAAACGGGTGTGGGTAACGCCTGATACGCGCCGTCAAACGGATCGGCTGGGCGCCTCACCGACCTAGCCACGACCGATTTCGTCAAGCAATTCGGCTGTCGTCACCTGACGGCAGTAGCCTTTGATCGTTTGCAGGGAATTGTCGTGACGCTCTTGCGTGTAGGTCATGCAAGCATCCGTCACTTGGGTGACCAGATAGCCCAGATCACAGGCATCGCGAATTGCGCTTTCGACGCATTGATCGGTCACGATCCCCGCCAGCACCAATTGCTTTATGCCGAGATTGCGCAACACGTAATCTATGTGGGTCGAGACAAAGACTGAGGACGAAGATTTTGGAAACACGATCTCATCATCGGCTGGTGCCAGTTCGTCGATCACCTTGCCGTCCCAGGATCCTTTGGGCACGTTGAAGCCCGTGATTTTGTAATCCAGAGATCTGTCGCGCCCGTCTTTGGTCAGACTTTCAATCGTTGTATAAAGAACCTCGATTCCCGCCGCGCGAAATCCCTTTTGCAAGGCTTGCATATTAGGTACGATACGGGATTTCAGCTGCTCAAAAAACCAGCCAAACTTTGCGTCAAAATCGGCATTTGTCAGCCCTTCGAATTCGGCACCATCCCTGTGGGCTGCAAAGTTCTGCACGTCAATAAATAGCAATCCCGATTGGTCATGTTCTAGTGGAAGATCGCGGGTCAATTCCATGTCTGTCTCTGCTTTCAAATGTTTGCCCAAGAGGTCTAATTTTATGAATGAGGGCGATCATGACGTCCACACTAAAAGAAAATAAAATTCCAAAGTCAACTAAATTTAGATTGACAGAAAATATTTTTCCACCACCATATAGCGCATGTTGATCAGAGACCGCATCGAAAACGCAGCCGATATGCTAACCAGCGGAGAGCGCAAACTTGCTGCAGCTATCCTGTCGGATTACCCATTTGCTGGCCTTTCCTCGATCCAGGAGCTGGCAAAACACGCCGAGGTGTCACCGCCTTCAATCTCACGGTTTGTTACCAAGATTGGACTTGATGGATATCAGGATTTCCAACGTGATCTTATCGCGGAATTGAAAGAAGGGCACCGCTCGCCGGTTCAACTCCACCAGGCGGAACGGCCCGTTCATGGGGGATATCTGAAGGACTTTATTTCCAAATCGGCCAGCCAGATGGCCATGGCGGCTGATGCTATCACCGAAGATCAGTTTAACCAGATCTGCACCCTTCTGACCGACCCGAAACGCAGCGTTTACGTGCTGGGTGGCCGGATCAGCGATACGATCGCCAAGCATCTTTCGTTCCACCTGCGTCAGATCCGCAAGGATGTGTTTCATCTGCCTGATACGCCTGAAGGCTGGCCAGAATATCTGTTGCGGATGCGGCCCGGGGATATCCTTTATGCTGTTGATTTTCGCCGTTACCAACCGGCGCTGGAGCAGCTGTCGCTTGTTGCCTCACGCGATCGGAATGCCCGTGTGATCCTGATGACGGACAAATGGATTTCACCGATTGCCAAACACGCCCATGAGGTCATGCCGGTGCCAATTGATAGCGGCACCTTGTGGGATACTTACTCGGCGGCACTCTCGGTGACCGAGGCCATCGTGACGCGGATTGCCGAGGACAACTGGGAACAGACCCGAGACCGCATCAAGGCCTGGGATGCTTTGCGCTTTACTCAAGAGGAAAATGAAAAATGACCCTGCCGCTAATTTTTGCTGCCATATCCGATGTTGCCGGAAAGGTGCGCGGCAAAGCCTTTCCCGCTGATCAGTTGGAAAAACGGCTGGTGCGGGGGGTCGGCTGGACCCCTACCAATGTGCAGATCACCTGTTTCGACATAATCGCTGACAGCCCGTTCGGCGCACTAGGTGATTTGCTTTTGATTCCCGATGCAAACGCAGAGGCCCGGGCGACATTTGGAGATGTGACCGAGCATTTCCTGATGGGCGATGTCGTCACGCTTGACGGGGATCCTTGGGCCTTTTGTACGCGCGCTATCCTCAAATCCGCGCTGAAGCGCCTGCATGATGTGGCGGGCGTTCATCTGATCTCGGCGTTCGAGCACGAGTTTCAACTGAAAAGCCCACCGGCGGTGGAAAACCAGGGATACGGACGCGAAGGGTTCGAGATTCAGCGGAAGCTTTGCGAAGTGCTGATGGCGACACTCGCCGAAAACGGGCTCGAGCCAGACAGTATCATGAAGGAATTCGGCCCCAATCAATACGAGGTCGTTATCGGCCCTGCCAAAGGTGTGCGCTCGGCAGATGCGGCAGTAATCCTGCGCGAGCTTACTCGCTCGGCAGCGCGTCACCTGGGTGAGGCTGCAACCTTTACGCCAATCCGCGATGTGGCGAGCGTCGGCAATGGCGTTCATATCCACATGAGCTTTGTCGACGATGCCGGCGAGCCGGTCACATTTGATGCAAGCGGCCCCTGCGGGATGTCCAGACTTACTGATGGGTTCGCTGCTGGCGTGCTAAAATACCTGCCTAACATTTTAGCGCTGACGGCACCGTCTGTCGTGTCATACGAACGCCTTACTCCGCACCGGTGGTCGGCTGCGTATAACAATCTCGGGTTCCGAGACCGCGAGGCCTCGTTAAGGGTCTGCCCTGTGACGGCAAAGGACCCCGCTTCAATCGCCAGACAATTCAACATTGAATACCGCGCGGCGGATGCAGCGGCGTCGCCTTACCTGGCTTTGGCCGCTGTTGTACATGCTGGTGTTCAGGGGATCGAAGATGGGCTGAAAGCGCCTGCGCCGACCGAGGAAGACCTGTCGCTTCTGTCAGCGGATGATCTCACGGCGCGTGGTTTTGTGCGCCTGCCCGAAACGCTTGAGGCCGCCCTTGAGGCGTTTCAGGCGGATACGACCGTCACCAGTTGGTTCGGACCAGATTTCGCGAGCGTCTACGCCGCCCATAAGGCTGCAGAAATCGACGCGGTAAAAGACATGGACACAGCACAGAAATGCGCCGTGTACGAAGGAACATACTGATGAGCGCGCCCTCTGACAGAGCATTGGTTCCATTTGTCAGCGTCGAAAACATGCGGTCCCTGGTCCATAAGCATGGCCTACGGGACTGCCTTGCAGGATTGGCCAATATGATCAAAGCCGATTTCAAACGCTGGCCGGTATTTGACAAGACACCGCGCGTGGCGTCCCATTCTAAGGTCGGTGTGATTGAACTGATGCCAACCTATGATGGTGTGGATCACACCTTCAAGTCCATGAACGGACACCGATCGAACACCAAGGTCGGCCTGCAAACCCTTACCGTCGTTGGTGTGCTGGCCTCTGTTGATACCGGCTATCGACGACTCATTTCTGAAATGACCCTTCTAACGGCGCTTCGCACGGTGGCAATATCGGCGATGGTGACGCGTATACTGGCCCCCAAATCAGCTAAAACCGCTGCGAGTATCGGCAACGGGATATTCTGATGCGCAATGACATTTCTGTAGAGTACCCAAAACAGACGCGCATTGAGGGCGATATCCAGCAACTCGACCCGGATCACGCGGTCAACGAACTGTGGCAGGTTCTAACCGGTTCTAAAAAGGGACGAACCTACGACGATCAGATCACGGTTTTTGATGGTGTTGGCTTTGTGGTCGAGGATTTCTCGGCCACACGCTGGCTGCACCAAAAAGCGACTGACGGCGCCCCAAGCGAAATGCTGGATCTGGTTGCCGACCCGCACGACCCCAAGGATCTGCTCGGTATAATAAGACGATGCACACACCGTGCGGTCCAAGCTGCATGAATTTGTGTACTCATACCTTATTGGGGCCGAACGATCCTGCGCCGATTGACGTCGTTAATGCAGATAGCACGTCGGAGATCGTGCTGCTGTGTGAGCATGCAGGCAATGCGGTCCCCGAGATGCTTGGAGATTTGGGCGTCCCCCGCGACGTCATTGAAAGCCACCGCGGCTGGGACATTGGTGCCCAGAATGTAGCGCGCCAGTTGGCTGAACAGTTGAACGCGCCTCTCGTCATCCAAAATTACTCACGGCTGGTATTTGACTGTAACCGTCCCCCTGACAGCCCCTTGGCGGTCCCTGCGATCAGCGACCAGGTTGAGGTGCCGGGGAACAGCGCGATCACCGAATTGAGCCGGGCCATGCGTGTCGATGAAATCTTTCGACCTATGGATGCAGAGTTGAATCGGCTCTTTGCCAACCGTCCGCGTCGTGCCGCGTTTTCGATCCATTCCTTTACACCGCATCTCGATGGCAAGGACCGGCCTTGGCAGGCAGGCTTTTTAAGCCGCGGAACAGGCGGTGCTGCCAAAGCATTGATGGCACATATCGCGCAGCGCCGCCCTGACATGACCTTTGCGTTGAACAAGCCCTATCAGATCGAAACTGAGGGCGATTGGTTTATTCCAGCGCATGCAGAACCCCGTGAGCTTGTGCATTGCCTGATTGAAATTCGAAACGATCAAATCCGCGAACAATCGCAAGTCGGGCTGTGGGCGGATCTGCTGGCAGACGCAATCGTTACAGCGGTAGGGGACATTCCCTCATGAGCATCGCCCCCCTTCATACACATCCCGGACGCTTGCGGGCGTCCAACTTGCTCCGGACGGCGGCGGCGGTTGCTGTGCTGCTGGCTGTGGTGCTTGGGCTGACGTTGATTTTTGGACGCACTGGCGAGCGGATTGCTGTACAGATGTGTGTCAATGTGGTCGCTGTAGTGGCCCTTGCGATTTATTGCGGCAACACGGGCATTGTGTCTTTCGGGCATGGCGCGTTTTTGGCGCTAGGCGCTTATCTGTCAGGCATTCTCACCATGCCTGCTGCTCTTCAACGTTCTGCCCTGCCGGATCTTCCGTCATTTCTGGCAGGCCATGAAGTAACGATCTGGGTGTCGCTGCCGGTGGTCGCCCTTGCGGGACTTGCCTTTGCAGCCCTAACCGGAAGCGCCATCGCTCGGCTTGTGGGTGCGTCTGCCACGATTGCCACGCTTGGCCTGCTGATCATCGCCCATGGCGTGGCCATCGCCGCACGCGAGATCACACGCGGCAGCCAGACGTTTTACGGTGTGCCAAGGGTGACAGATCTGGTTCTGGCCCTCGGCGCGGCCACGGTCGCAATCCTGCTGGCCCGTTGGTATCGCGAAAGCCGTTTGGGCCTGTTTTCCCGCGCGGCCCGTGACGATGAGGATGCCGCAACAGCACTTGGCATCAATGCCCGACGCACAAGATTCATCGCTTGGTGTGCCTCTGGTACCATGGCGACAGTCGCGGGTGCACTTTACGGGCATATGCTGGGGGCATTTTCACCCGCATCCTTCTACCTTGGGCTCGTCTTTGCGCAGGTGGTCATGATGATTGTCGGTGGAATGTCATCGGTTGGCGGCGCAGTGGTCGGGGTGATCGCGGTGACGCTGCTGCAGGACACTGTGCGCCAGTTCGAAGGCGGCTCAACTGTGCTTGGCGTCACCTTGCCCGAGGTCTTTGGCCTGACGACGATTGTCCTGGGGCTTGCCATCCTGCTGGTGATCTGGGCGCGACCTCAGGGTCTGGTCGGAGGCTTTGAACTTGGCCCTGGCGCCGATGCAAACCTGCTCGGGCGCCTGAAGTCCCGAGTAACTCCTGCGCGCACGCCCGAGCCCGTCGTCCCAGCCACGCTGAAAGCATCAAACCTGTCAAAAAGTTTCGCAGGCGTCAAAGCCGTAAGAGACGTCAGTTTCGAAGCTCCGACTGGGCGCATCACTGGCCTGATTGGCCCCAACGGTGCTGGCAAGTCCACGCTTGTTAACTTGCTGACACGCGCCTATCAGGCGGACACCGGTTCTGCGCATATGGGCGAGGTTGATCTGACCCGTGTCTCGCATCACAAAGTGCCAGGCTTTGGTGTCTCGCGTAGCTTCCAAAACTTGCGCCTGTTCAGCGGTCTGACAGCCTACGAAAATGTTCTTGTTGCCGCTTTGGCCGCAGGTCACGACCGCAAGACTGCCGCGGCTATCACCCTGCGTGAACTAGATGCCTTTGATCTTGGGGAAGTCGCCGGGTATCGCGCCGACAGCCTGCCATATGGTGCCCGCAAGCGCCTGGAAATCGCCCGCGCTTTGGCACAAGACCCGAAGATTCTTTTACTGGATGAACCGGCCGCTGGCATGAATCCCGGCGAAACAGATGACCTGGCTGATCGGCTGATTAAGGTCGGCAAAACACGCGGCATCGGTGTCCTTCTGATCGATCATGACCTGAGGTTCGTGAACCGCCTGTCGGACTGGATCGTGGTGATGCACCAAGGTGGCGTCATCGCGCAAGGCACGCCTGAAGACGTGCGCGCAAATCCCAAAGTCATCGAGGCTTACATCGGCAAAGGGCGCACAGCCCAAAAAGCAGAAATTAGCGAAACCAACCGAAGTCAACCAACAGAGGTAGCAATAAAATGATACGTAATGCCCTTCTTCTTTCAACAGCAGTTATCACCGGCCTGGCTGGAACAGCGATGGCTGAGAGTTATAAAATCGGCGTAATGTCCGCGCAATCGGGCTATCTGGCCCCCTATGATGGACCCGCCTATGCCGGGTTCCAGTTCTGCATTGACGAAATGAACGCCAAGGGGGGCCTAAACGGCACAACACCGGTTGAGCTGATCGTGCGCGACACCCGGTCTGACATCGCCGAAGGCGTTAAAGTCGTACAGGAAATGATCGATGACGGCGCGCAGTTCATCGTGGCGTCAGCCGATGCCGATCCGACAATCGCCGCGGCCCAGATCACAGCGGCTGACAGCATCCCAACAATGACCTTTGCCGGAACAGCCCCGGTTCTGACGCAAGTCGGTGAACATGTCTTTGGCAGTTACCCTGCGGACAACCAACAGGCCGCCGTACTGGCAGGCCACGCACGCGAGCAAGGGTTCGAACGTGTCTGGCTCGTGAAATCCCCGGACAGTGCCTACACATTGGGTGGGCCCGAGTACTTTGGCGAGGCCTTCACATCGCTTGGTGGCGCCGTTGTCGGAGAAAGCAACTATTCGCTGAACCAGCCGGACTTTTCTGCCATCGTGACGACCATCAAGAATGCGGATACCACCCCGGACGTGATCGTCACATGGGCGTGGGAGCCTGATTTCCCGGCCTTCATCCGTGCGCTGCGCGGTGCCGGGGTTGATACCCAGGTGATGGGAGGTGACGTACTCGATTCACCAACCGTACGCGGCCTTGGTGATGTCGTCACAGGCGTAGCGCATACATCTGGTGGCTTCCCAGACGAAGGCTCTGCCTATGCCGATTTCATCGCGCGGTTCTCTGCTGCAAAGGGAATCACGCCTGACAACAATTACTACGTCAATGGCTGCGATATTGCGCATATGATCGAGGATGCTGTCGCAGCGGCTGGCACGACAGACCCTGCTGCCGTGACTGCCGCAATGGCCGGCATTGAGAATGGTGAGGGTATCATGTCCAACTTCACTTTCGCGGGGACCGACCGGATGCCTCTGCGTGATGTTGTGGTCGCGCGGATTACCGATGCAGGCGAAAAAGAGTTTGTCCTGCGCACCTCAGCTGATCCCGCAATCCTGCCACAGCCGTAAGGTCTGAACCCAATGGAAACAGCACTCGATATCCAAGGCTTGCACGTCCGCTATGGCCCAATCCGCGCGGTTCAGGGCATTGACCTGATCGTCCCCAAAGGCGGCATAACGGCGCTTTTAGGGGCCAATGGCGCAGGCAAGACAACGACGGTCATGGCCATCGCAGGTGCTTTGCCCGTGGTATCGGGCGCTGTTTCCCTTTTTGGCAAGGATATGACAGGGGCCAAACCCGACGCCATTGTGCGGGCGGGTGTGGCCATCTCACCGGAAGGACGCCGCGTGTTTGCGCAGCTGACGGTCGAAGAAAATCTTTTGCTGGCCGGATCAATTCTGGGCGACGAGAAGCTCAGCGCCAAACGTTTGGCCGAGATGAAAGAGCGTTTCCCGATCCTGGGCGAACGCCGCCGTCAGATGGCGGGGCTTTTGTCGGGGGGCGAACAACAGATGCTGGCGGTGGGACGTGCCTTGATGAGCGGACCGCGCTTGCTGTTGCTGGACGAACCGTCGCTTGGTCTTGCGCCGCAGGTCGTGGATCAGATTTTCGACATCGTAGAAGAATTGAAAGCCGACGGTATTTCAGTGCTTCTGGTCGAGCAAAACGCGGCTCTTGCCCTGGACATTGCCGATCATGCCGTGGTGCTGGCGAATGGCGCTGTTGCCGCTGCCGGTGCACCATCGGAACTAGCAAATGACGCGGTCTTGCAATCCGCATATCTGGCGGCTTGAGCGATGGATGTTCTTCTTCAACAAATGATCAACGCGCTTAGCCTTGGGGGAATTTATGCGATGCTGGCCCTGGGGCTGGCGATTGTGTTCTCTATTGTGCGATTGATCAATTTCGCGCATGGCGAAATCATGACTTTCGGGGGCTATGGCATCTTTCTGGCCATGAGCTTTGGCCTGCCGCCGATCGCCGCTCTTGTTGTCGGGCTTGGCGCTTCTGTGTTCATGGCCATGGCAATGGAGCGTACAGCGTTTCGCGCCATGCGCGGCGCGGATGTCGTTGCACTTTTGATCACATCTTTCGCGGTATCCGAGATCCTCAAAGTTCTGTTCCAGAACGGAATTTCCGCCAGACCCGTCCCGATCTCTTTTCCAGCGTCATGGTCTGGCACGTATCATATCGGCCAGACGACATTTGGCATTATCCCGACCGTATCAATCATCGTAACATTTTCAGCCCTTGCAGGCCTGACATTCGTGTTGCGGCGCACAACGATTGGCATGGCCATGCGCGCCGCTGCCGAAGATATCGAGATGCTCAAACTGCTGGGTATCAAGGCCAACCGGGTCGTTGCTGTGGCTTTTGCCCTGTCAGGGCTACTTGCGGGTATTGCCGCTGTCATCTGGACGGCACAACGCGGGTCAGTGGATCCACTGATGGGATTTTTCCCCGTTCTCAAGGCCTTCATTGCGACCGTACTTGGGGGTTTGGGCAGCTTGGGCGGCGCTGTCCTTGGTGGGTTCATCGTCGGCGGGCTGGAGGTTCTGCTACAGGCTTTCCTGCCAGACAGTCTGGCCCCATACCGGGATGCAATGGTTCTGGCCTCAGTCATCTTGCTGCTGCTGTTGCGCCCGGATGGCCTCCTTCCAGCTGCGAATGCCAACAGATCGTAAGGTGCGGTGTTGGCGCAAAGTTCATCACTAGCTCGGATTGTTGCCCTCAGAGCGCGATGACAGACAAAGAGTGTGCAAACCGGATTCTGCGGAAATTGAATCTAACTTCCAAAATCAGACATTGACGCAGCCGGCGCTGAATTGGGCTGCGCCGCTCTGCCGTTCTTTGACCAAATACCGACAAAAGTCCGCAATAGATCAGAATTTCTCGATGTTACCGCCAATATTGCATGACCCGCTGGCTCGAAAAGATTCTGGGAAGCTGTCGGCGGCTCAAAGTTGCGCGTCGTTCCACAAATTCCAGAGCGTCAGTGAGGTAAAGTTAGTCCTTCACCAGCGCTCCAAGGCCTAATGTTTTTCAGCTAGAAAGCTCAGTTCTGCACAGCTTGTCAGATCGAACACATGAGCCTCTGGATTTCGACTGGCCACGCCCGGCAAGTGCAGATCCAAAGATCGTATCGCTTCAATGCCTCGCCTGTATCAAGGAACAAGATGGACAAAGACCAATGTTACAGGGGCCTCTGTTATGAATGTTCTTCCGCAGCCGTGGCTGCCAACGCGCGGTTATAGGCCTTTAGCGCATCAATATGGTAGAGCGTACCGACTGGCGTCTCAGCTCCGTCATCACCGCTCACCACCACCGGTATGCAGAGGATTTCGTCTCGGTCGAAGAACGGCATCGCCGCCTCAAGCGTAGCGCTTGCTTGAACAAAAAGACCCTGATCAATCAAAACCTGTGCTTCTTCCCGGGTGATTGAACGTGCATCGCCAAGCGGTCGCATCACTGCGCCTGCGCGCAACATCGCCAGAAGATAGGCCTGTGGCCCCGCGGCCAGATGCACATTGCGCCGTTCCAGTTGGGTCAGGAAGAAGGATCGATCCACGAGGCGCGAAGCCAGCGCCGTGGACATTGAAACCGACACCATCACCGCCAGACCGATCTGCCAATCTCCGGTCAGTTCAAAGACAATCATCGTGGTCGAAATCGGGGCACCAAGCACGGCAGCGGCCACCGCGCCCATCCCGGCAAATGCGTAGAGGGTATGGGTACCCGATACATCGGGCAGCAAACCCGTTGCAATCAACCCGAATGCCAACCCGGTTAACGCACCTATCATCAGAGAGGGTGAAAACACACCGCCACCCATACGTCCCCCCATCGTGATCGCAACAGCCACAGTTTTGATGATTGCGAACAGAATGGCAGTTGTCAGAACCAGATCTCCGGCCAGAGCCCGGATCGTGGTTTCGTATCCAACGCCAATGATGTGAGGGAACCAGATCGCGATAAGGCCCAGCATGGCGCCCGACACAGCGGGGCGCAGCCATCCGGGCAAGGAAAGCCGGCTTTGAATGTGATTGCCAATATCTTCTGCAAAGAAGATCGACCGCATCAGAAGCAAGGCCACCAACCCGCAGATCAACCCAAGGATCAGAAACGCGGGCAGCTCGACATAGAATTGCAGGGATCCGGGCGTATCCAGCGTGAATTCGGTCACGTCGCCGTATTCCAGCCGGTTAATCACCGTCCCGGCGACCGAAGCGATAACGATGGGCGCAAAAGCATGCACCGCGAAATGGCGCAGCACCACCTCAAGCGCGAACAAAGCACCGGCAATGGGTGAGTTGAAACTGGCCGAAACTGCCGCCGCCACCGCACATCCCAGCAAATCACGCCCGGTAATTCCGTCGGCATGGATACGATTACTGACCCAGGTCGAGATCACGCCTGCCATATGCACAACCGGCCCTTCTCGACCCGTAGATCCACCTGTGCTCAGCGTAATCAGCGAGGAGAAAAAAGACGCGATACCCGCCTTGCCTTCGACCCGACCATCGGTGAGGGCAGCGCCTTCGATTACATCGGCAACTGAACGCACGCGCCCGTCATCGGTATACCGGTGCAGGATGATGCCAACGATAAGACCGCCGATGATCGGTGTGATCAGGATCAGGAACCACGGCAGCTTTTCCACATGGCTGTGCAGTAACGAGATATCCCCGGTGTCGTAGACATAGGCCTGCAATGCCTGAATTGCCTTACGAAATCCCAATGCCATAAAGCCTGCGGCAATCCCAATCGCCAGCGCGATGAACCAGAACTGAATTTGGCTGGGCCCGCGCCTGCGCATCACCCGCCACGCGTCCTTCATCGCGGCCAGAGCCTGATTGAGCTGGTTGCGCAGAACGGTGCGGGTTGACTGGGTCATTTGCCCTCGGGGGATCAGGATACACCCCTTACTAAGCCACGGAGGGCACGGATAAAAGCCGGATCGCGCGTCTGTGAGGGCCTATGCGTCCAGAAGAGCACGGGCAGCGGCACGCGCTTCGTCCGTGATCGTGTCACCGGCGACCATCCTGGCAATTTCGTCCACCCGGTCGGCTTGGGCCAATGGAACCACGGTCGACAGGGTTTGCCCGTCGGTCACATGTTTCTGAACACGCCAGTGATAGGCGGCACGGGCGGCGACCTGCGGCGAATGCGTCACAACCAACACCTGCCCCCCCTGCGCGAGCGCAGCCAGACGCCTGCCAACAGCATCCGCGGTCGCGCCGCCAACACCCCTGTCGATCTCATCAAAGATCATCGTGCGCGCGCTGTCATCGCCGGTCAGACAGACCTTGAGCGCCAGCAAGAAGCGGCTCAGTTCACCGCCCGAGGCGATTTTGTTTAACGGTCCAGACGGTGCACCGGGGTTGGTGGCAACGGTGAACGCCACAGCATCCGCACCTTCGGGGCCGGGATCGGACGGGGTGATCTCGGTCTGGAACACAGCGCGTTCCATTTTCAGCGGTGCAAGCTCGGCCATCACAGCGGTGTCAAGTTCACCCGCTGCCCGTTGGCGCAGGCTGCTGAGTGCCTCCGCAGCCTTGTGATAAACTGCCTGCGCAGTCTCAACCGCAACGCGCCTGTCGGCCAGATCAGCGTCACCAGCATCCAAACGGTTCAGCCGCTCACGCAAAGTCTCCGCGAACCCGCCCAAGTCGTCCGGGGCAACGTCATGCTTTCGGGCCAACGCACGAATGGCGAAAAGCCGTTCCTCGACTGCCTCCAGTTCAGCCGGATTGAAGTCCAGCACCTGAAGACTGGCATTAACGCCATCTTGCGCCTCGCCCAATTCGACCAGTGCACGCCCCAGTGCGGCAACAGGCTCTTCCAACTGCCCGCCCGCATTATCGGACACGCCTTCCAACCAGCGCAGAGCATCAGACATCGCGCCCTCGGCCCCATCACTGCCAAGCAAGTCATAGGCACGGGCGACGTCATCGCGAATCCGCTCTGCCCCCTGCATCATGCGGCGCCTTGCATCCAGTTCGGCATCCTCGCCGGGCTGCGGATCAAGCTTATCAAGCTCAGTGACCGCATGGCGCAGAAATTCTTCCTCTGCCCGCATGGCAGCCAAGGCAGATTCGACCTCAGACAAAAGCTTGCGCGCACGCGACATCTCGGACCATGCAGAGCGCACAGTGGCCAGTTGCCCCCCTGCCCCGGCAAAATCATCCAGCATCGCGCGGTGGCCACGTGGGTTCAGCAGGCCGCGATCATCGTGCTGGCCATGCAGTTCCACCAGGGTTTCCGACAAGGCCCGCAGCACCTCGCCCGAGCAACGCCGGTCATTGACCCACGCGGTTTTCCGGCCCTCGGCTGTGTTCACGCGGCGCAAGATCAGCTCTTCACCTCCGGGCAATCCGGCTTCGGCCAAAATCGCATGTGCGGGGTGGTTTTCGTGCAGCTCGAACTCGGCCACAACTTCACCCTGAGCGGCCCCCTGACGCACCAGCTCGGCCCGCCCGCGCCAGCCCAGAACGAACCCAAGCGAATCCAGTAGGATCGACTTGCCCGCGCCGGTCTCGCCGGTCAACGCGTTCAATCCCGGCTGGAACGTCAGTTCCAACCGGTCGATGATCAGCATATCGCGGATATCAAGGGCGCGCAGCATCGGGTCTCAGCGTCCCACGCCTTTAGCCATGGCGATTACAACCACTGACCTTTGACGGTCTGGCGATAAATCGTGCTGAGCCAGTTGTTGCCGCGGCTTTTGAGTTTCAGCCCGCGAGAGGTCAGCAGCTTATAGCCAGCGTCATACCATTCTGAGGATTGGTAGTTGTAACCCAGAATTGCACCGGCCGATTGCGCCTCATCCACCAGACCCAACGAGAGATAGGCCTCGATCAGGCGATAGAGCGCTTCAGCGGTATGCGAAGTTGTCTGAAAATCCTCTACCACAACGCGGAACCGGTTGATCGCGGCAGTATAGTGATCCTGACGCAGATAATAACGTCCGATCTCCATTTCTTTGCCAGCCAGATGGTCAAAGGCCAGATCGAATTTCAACACGGCGGAGGTGGCATATTCGCTGTCCGGATAGACTTCGATCACCGTGCGCAATGACTGAAGCGCCTGGAACGTCAGGCCCTGATCGCGGCCCACCTCGTCAATCTGGTCATAATAGCTGAGTGCCAACAGATATTGGGCATAGGCCGCATCTTCGTCAGTTGGATAGAAATCTATATAGCGCTGTGCTGCTGCACGGCTTTCTTCGTAATTCTCATCTGCATGGTATGAAAACGCCTGCATGATCAGCGCGCGCTTTGCCCAGTCAGAGTAAGGGTAAAGACGTTCAACCTCGGAGAAGTACCACGCTGCATCGTCGGAACGATTCTCCGACAGCTCAAATTCCCCACGCGTGAAAATCTGTTCGGGGGTGAACCCTTCTAGGTTCTGATTGCGGTCAGCGCCCCCGCTGTTGCACGCTGTCAAAACTGCTGTCAGAAGTACCGCCCCTGCGAATCTGACCGCCGCTTTGGTGCCTATCATTCCGCCAATCCTTGTCGTCTTGCTTAATGGGAATACCCCGGTTTGGGCCTTGGTCTAGCACATAAAATTCCAGTGCAAAACGCCTTAGTAGGCCCTTTGGCGGATTTGTCAGCAGAGTGGAACCAATCAGGCGACTTCGGGGATTTCGTCCCAGACCAGACCCTGTCCGGGCAGACGCGCGGCCTGTTCGGGGGTACACAGGATCGGACGCACAGCACCGGGCGTTTCAAACAGCTTGCGCAGCAGCGTGTTTGTCATCGCATGACCAGACTTGTCGCCGGTGAAATGACCCAGAATCGGTCCACCCGCCAAATACAAGTCACCCAGAGCATCTAGCATCTTGTGACGCACCGCCTCGTCTGCGTGGCGAAGGCCACCCGGGGTCAGAACTTCGTCGCCCTGAACGACCACAGCATTTTCAAGCGTGCCGCCAAGAGCCAAGCCGTTCTCGCGCATCGCTTCGACGTCGGTACGACGGCAGAATGTCCGGCAATCACTAAGCTCGCGTGCAAAAGAGCCATTGCACATATCCAGCGTCTTAGTCTGACGACCAATGGCGCTGTCTTCAAAATCGATATGAAAATCGATAATCAACCCGTCCGCAGGCGCAATCGAAGCACTGGCACCCTCACGGGTTGCGGTCACAGGTTTAAGAACCTCATAGGCCAGGACCGGGCTTGCCTGACGACGCACGCCTTTCAACATGATGCCACGAACGAATTCAATCGAAGACCCGTCCATGATCGGCACCTCGGGGCCATCAATCTCGATCAGCGCATTGTGGACACCGCATCCAGCCAAGGCTGCCATGATATGCTCGACGGTGGAAACCGTAACGCGCGCTTCATTGACCAGTCGGGTACAAAGCGGAGTACGATCGACCACATCGTAGATTGCAGGGATCAACGCATTGCCCAGCTCGATATCCGTCCGTTTGAACCAGATGCCGTGGCCAGCAGCAGCCGGCTTCAGGATCATCGTCGCAGGCTTACCGCTGTGCAGCCCGAGGCCTGTAAACGTGATCGGAGATTTGAGCGTATGTTGCAAGTGTGACCTCGGTGAGTGGCGTCCGACCTGTGATGGCCGTGTTGGCATTCAACTAAGGAAGCAGGTCAAAAGGCTCAACTCACTCTTTGCAACCGAATGAAACATGAATGTGACAGGTCGGCAAAACCCTGCTCACATAGGGATAATGCACTGTTTTAAAATAAGAAAGGGCCGCCAAATGGCAGCCCCTCTTTAGTATATTGTTACCGCGATCAGTTGGCTTGACGGCGAAGGAAGGCCGGTATTTCGATCCGATCCTGCTCCGGGTCGTCCTCGACATGTGCAGGTGCCGTAGCGTCAGATTGGCGCAATACCGGCTGCTGGCGGGCCGGTTGCTGCGCCGGAGTATCGGCTGCGTGGCCGGTCATGCGATCAATCAGGCGGTTAAAACCAAATCGCGGGCGGTCGGCATCCCCATGAGTATCGGAGACCTCCTGTGGCCGAGGCGCAGGATGACCTCTTTCAGCCGGAGGTACATTCTGGACGGCTGCCTGCAAGCGCCTCAGAGCTTCGGGTGATGGCGATCCTGCGGGTGCTTGCGGCTGAGGTGCGACAAAGCTTTCTGGGGCGTATTCGACCGGCTCGGGAGTCGGCTCGAATTCGGCCACGCGCGGCTGATAAGCCGGGGGTGGCAGGCCGTCATCATCCTGTTCTGCGCGCGGTTGGAACTGCGGTTCCATCGGCTCTTCAGTTGCCTCAAACAGCGAAGGTTCACGCGTTGGTTCGGGCTGAGGTTCAGGTTCGGCGCTTGCCGCCACTGACATTTCTTCCAGGGCCGCTTCCTCTGCAGAAACCGAACGGGTCAGCGGTGCCGACATCGAACGACGCGCGACAGGCACATCATCCTGCTTTTCGCTGGCGTCGATACCTGTTGCCACAACCGAAACGCGCATGCCGCCTTCCATTGCGGTGTCCAGCGTGGAGCCGACGATGATATTCGCCTCAGGATCCACTTCCTCACGGATACGGTTTGCGGCTTCGTCCAGTTCGAACAGGGTCAGGTCGTGGCTGCCGGTGATGTTGATCAGAACGCCCTTGGCGCCCTTGAGGCTGATTTCATCCAACAGCGGGTTCGCGATGGCCTTCTCGGCGGCCTGTACGGCGCGATCTTCGCCGGTGGCTTCGCCCGTGCCCATCATCGCCTTGCCCATCTCGTCCATAACGGCGCGAACATCCGCGAAGTCGAGGTTGATCAGGCCCGGACGCACCATCAGGTCGGTCACGCCTTTGACACCCTGATACAGAACGTCATCCGCCATCGAAAACGCCTCGGTAAACGTGGTCTTTTCGTTGGCCAGACGGAACAGGTTCTGGTTTGGAATGATGATCAGCGTGTCGACTACGCGCTGCAAGGCTTCAACACCGTCTTCGGCCTGACGCATCCGCTTGGCGCCTTCGAACTGGAAAGGCTTGGTCACAACACCGACGGTCAAAACACCCAATTCACGCGCTGCCTGCGCGATGATCGGTGCGGCACCCGTGCCGGTGCCACCGCCCATACCGGCCGTGATGAAGCACATATGCGCGCCTGCCAGATGGTCTACAATCTGCTCGATGCTTTCTTCGGCCGCTGCCGCACCCACTGTCGGACGCGCGCCCGCACCCAGACCTTCGGTGACTTTCACGCCCAGTTGAACTCGTGACGAAGACTGGCTTTGCTGCAGCGCCTGGGCATCGGTGTTGGCAACGACAAAATCGACACCGTCCAACTGTTTTTCAATCATGTTGTTGACGGCGTTACCGCCCGCTCCGCCAACGCCAAAAACTGTAATCCGAGGCTTCAGCTCGTCGTGCCCGGGCATCGAAAGATTCAATGTCATGCTTCTGTCCGCCTGTTTATATAACCCGCCAACGCGGTGTTTTTCTTACCTATCCACTAACAATCCTACCGATCCAAACGGCAAACGTCACGCCAAAAATCGCGAAAATCCACAAAATATGGAGGAAATAAGGCACCTGGAAACAGTATTTGGCAAAGATTGCCAGATGTTGCGGAATTATCTCAAAGCACCACAAAACATGCGACGCTCGCGCCACTGTTGACGGGCGCGTCACTTGCAATTCATTCACATTCTGTCTGCGGAAAACTGCTCAAGCCCTCTCGCAAGGCCTCTGACGGGCCCTGAGGATATCTTGTGGGATTTTGACAGCCCCTGCAAGATATTTCTTTAGCTAATTGGGGCACTTGGGCAGTTAAGATCCTTCTCAGAAATGTCCCTGACCTCTTGAATTTCTGCCCTAGAGAAACCGACCATTCGCACCATCAACTGGTCTTCATACAAAAACGGCCACCAGCAAACTGGCAGACCATCCTCGTCATCGTCGTACAGAAAGCAAATCTGCCCATTAGGAGTTGTAATTTTCCCGTACACACAACCCTTGCCCTCCATACGCCAGACCGAGAGAGTCGGGCTCAGGAACTCTTCGGTGCCGACCAGCATACCGCTGTCATAGACGTGAAACTTTACGGTCTTTCCTTGAACGGCCCCCAGGAAGGCTTCGGGTGTGATACGGGTCTGAGCCTCTATCGCTGACGGCACAGCCATGACCAGCGCCGCGATCGCGGCCTTACCAGTTGTCACGGAACCACCGCACAGCGCGCTTGAACGGGCGTGCGGAATAGGTGTCTACGGGGATTTCAAAATCCCACCATTCATCCTGTGGGTTGGCTGCAAACAGGCTTAGCCCCACAACCGAAGAGAACCCCGGCCCCGTGGCCGATTGCGGCAACCCATGGACCCGAAGCGGGCGACCAAGGCGAACACGTTGCCCCAGAATACGAGAGGCCAACCCGTCGAGCCCCATAATCTGACTGCCGCCACCGGTCAGCACGATCTGCTGGCTGGGCATATGCTCAAACCCGGCAGCATCCAGCCGGACACGCACTTCTTCCAGAATTTCTTCGACACGCGGGCGCATGATGCCGATCAGCTCGGCCCGGCTGACCGTACGACGGTCATGTTCCCAATCACCGGTATCCCCTCCGATGTCGATCAGGTCACGATCATCCGCGCCGGTCGCGTGAACGCCGCCATTGAATGTCTTGATCCGTTCGGCAACAGACGCCGGAACGCCCAGCCCCATCGAGATGTCACTGGTCACATGATCCCCACCCATGCGCACGCAATCGGCATAGATCATGTGTTTCTTCATGAATATTGACACGCTCGTGGTGCCACCGCCCATGTCGATACAGGCGGCACCCAGTTCCTGTTCATCCTCAACCAGCGCCGAAATACCCGAGACATAGGCCGAATTCGCGATACCGGCCAATTCGAGATCGCAACGCTTGATACAGCGCACGATATTCTGGATTGCAACCGCGTCCACGGTCAGCATGTGCATATCGACGGCCAGCGATTGCCCCATCTGACCCCTTGGGTCGATCAAGCCCGATCGGTTATCCAGCGCAAAATTCACCGGCTGAGCATGTAGGACTTCGCGGCCCGCACCATAGTCGGGCACGTCACAGGCATTGAGAACCCGGCCGACTTCGGCCTCGGTTACCAGCTGACCTTCCAGATCCACCTGGGCATCCAAACCATAGGACCGCGGGTTTGCCCCCGAGAAACAGGCGATCACATGGTCGACACGGATATCTGCCATTTTCTGCGCGGCCTGAAGCGCGGTTCGAATGGCGCGCTCGGTCTCCTGCATCGCAGTGACTTCGCCAAATTGCACACCACGGGACCGCGTGGTCGCGGCACCGATCACCCGAAACCCGGATTGTCCGGCCAGAGACCCGATGCCACTGTCCTCGTGCAAACGCCCGGCGCCGTCGAACCGCAGCACAAGGCAGGAAATCTTAGAGCTCCCGACATCTAGAATAGCGACAACGCCGCGTTGCATCGCCTGCCTGCGCATTTGCCGCATGGCCCGTTGGGACTGATAAAGATCGGTCATCATTGTCGTTACTGCCCGCTACTCACATCTACTTTTGTATTCCACCAGTCTTCGCTGGCGGCTTTGGTCATTCGGATTGTCGGTCGCTGACCCAGGCGCATATCCACCACGGCCACATCGCGTTCCAGAAGATCCTGAACCTCGTTCACGGCCAACACGCGTTCCAATGCGCGCACTGGCCGTTCCGTCGGCAACATGATGCGCTGACCGCGATCCAGAACTAGATCCCAGCGACGTTCGCCAATTCGCACCAGACCGCGCACCCGATTGCCCAGACTGCTGGCTGTGGCCGTCAGTTGCAGCGCTTCGGGTACATAGGAATCCGCGCCCTCACCCGCGATCAGTGGCAGATTGGAGTGATCCTGCCGCGATGCGATGATTTCAACATGCGCGCCGGTTTCATCCAGCAATTCGACCCCTCGGCGGGTACGCCAGACAATGGCGGGCTGCCGTTCGACAACATCCACCTGCAGGATACCCCCTGGACGGATGCGCACAGAGGCTGATTTAACCGGATCCAATCCTGTGATCGTTTCGCGCATCTGTTCGACATCAAGGTCCCAGGAACTGATTGGGAAGTCCAGCGGCACCACTTCACGAATGTCTTCCGAAAGGTTGGTTCCCGCCCCATCAATCGCCATCAGGTTGACCATGAATTCTGGTCGCTGCTGGATCGAGATTTTCACATCATGGACATGAGCCACAATCGCTTCGCGCCGGTCCTGAGAGCTGAAATACCCGCCAAGCGCAGCACACACAGCGAAGACCGGCAGCCCGTATTTCAGGCCACGGCGAACACCAGGCGTCAACATCCAGCGCTGTAACCGATAGCTTAGGCGAGACGGCGCCGGATCAAACGCCGATGACTTACGCCCCCAAAGCCGCCGCAGGCGGAACTTGGGTTCTACATTGTTGCGGTCCCCCGAAGCGAAATCGGCATCCGGACCAGCAAGTGGCTTTGACCGGTGGATAACCGGCGCACGGGTGGCTGTCAGCGGTCGCATGATGCGTCCTCCACCATCCATGCGCAAAACTGGCCAAAGGTTATCCCGCAATGCGCGCCCTGTTCCGGAGCCAGTGACGTCGGCGTCATTCCTGGCTGGGTGTTGGTTTCCAGAAGGAACAAGCCCTCTGCGCCCTTGCTGTCATCCCACCGAAAATCTGTGCGGCTGACGCCTTTGCACCCCAACAGATCATGCGCCTGTTTGGCAAAGCCCATACACAGGTCAAAAATGTCCTGCGGGATTTCAGCAGGCAGCACATGCCACGACCCGCCCGGCTTGTACTTGGCATCGTAATCGTACCAGCCATCCGTCATGATTTCTGTCACGGTCAAAGCGCGGTCGCCCATGACTGTGACGGTCAACTCGCGGCCAGCCACATATTGTTCGACCATTACCAGTTCGGGCATGTCGTCTGCCAGTTTCGGTGGAGTGTTGGCGCCCTCATGCACCAGATAAATGCCGACGCTGGAACCCTCGTTGTTGGGCTTGACCACATAGGGCGGTTCCATCGTGTGACGCGCGGCAACTTCGGATTTGGCCTCGATCACACTTTCGGCGACTGGCAGACCCGCGATACGGAACGCCGCTTTGCTGCGCTGCTTGTCCATGGCCAACGCCGATGCCAGCACACCGGAATGAGTATAGGGAATACGCAACCACTCCAGCAGACCCTGCACGCAGCCATCCTCGCCCCAGCGACCATGCAGAGCGTTGAAGACCACATCCGGCTTGATATCCAAAAGGCGCACATAGAGGTCCGGACCCGCGTCCAGTTCGACCACTTCAAAGCCTTCTCCCCTTAGGGCGGCCGCGCATTCGCGCCCAGAGCTGAGAGACACCTCACGTTCCGCCGAGGGTCCACCCATCAATACCGCCACTTTGGGGTTTGTCCTGCTCGAACTACCCACGTCGTGCGCCTCAAATTCTGCGGACCTTATGTGGTGGTCCGTCCTGCTTTATGCCTTTGATCCGTCGCCCTATTTTGCCTGTTTTGGGTCTGACGGTCGGAGCTTTAATCTGTCAGCGGATCACCGACCCGCATGATTTCCCACTCTAGCGTGATGCCGCTTGTTTCGTAAACCTTTTTTCGCACATCTTCGCCCAACCCTTCGAGGTCGGCAGCGGTGGCAGAGCCGGTGTTGATCAGAAAATTGGAATGCTTGGGGCTCATCTGCGCCCCGCCCCGCATCACGCCCCGCATTCCCGCGTCGTCGATCACCTTCCAGGCCTTGAGGTCATGCACATCATCCGCGCGACCGGTTGAGGAAAATCCCGCCGGATTGCGAAAGGTCGAGCCCGCGCTGCGATCTTTGGTCGGCTGGGTCTCATCCCGCTTTTTCAACTGCGAGTCCATGCGGGCATGCAGTTCATCAGGATCATCTAGGGGGCCTTCGAACGTGGCCGAGATCAGCACCGCACCCTCAGGCAGATCCGACTGACGATAGCGAAAATTCAGTTCTTCGGGCGTCAGATCGACGACCTGCCCTTGCCGCGTAATGATCGTCGCCTTGCACAGAACATCCGCCGTATAGCTGCCATAACATCCCGCATTCATCCGCACAGCGCCGCCAATCGACCCCGGAATGGTTCGCAAAAACGTCAGGTCCACGCCCGCATCAGCTGCCTTGCGCGCCACATGCGCATCCAGCGCTGCCGCGCCTGCGGTGACAATGTTGCCCTCAATCGAGATGCCATTAAATCCCCGGCCCAACCGGATCACTACGGCGCGCAGCCCACCGTCCCGGACGATCAGGTTTGAGCCGACGCCCATCGGGAAAACCGTGATATCGTCAGGCAAGTCGCGCAGAAACTGCTGCAGGTCTTCCTGGTCGGCGGGTTGAAAGAGGTAATCCGCCGGTCCTCCGACCCGCAACCAGGTCAGATCATTCAGCGGGCGGTTCTGGGTGAGCTTGCCGCGTGGCGAGGGAACAGAAGTCATGGCCGCTAATTCGCGGATTCGAACCGCCAAAGCAAGCTGTATCCGCTATTGCGCGGCACCCAGGATCCGACGCAACCACCGGCCCAGATAAATCACGGGCCAACGCAGTACCGAGATCCCAGCAACCAGAACAATCAACCCGATCCACGGACCGTTCTGCAGCGTGACATAGCCAACGATAGGAATACCCGCAGCAATCAAGAAATAGGCGCGGGTCCAGTGATTATCCTTGCTGGGGATCATCGCCAGGACATTCGCAACAACTCCCCACAGGGCGGCAAGGGCAATGGACCAATTCATTCGTCGTCCCCTCGGCCTGTCCAACGTTGCCAATAGTGGCGAATTGGGTTTCGGAACATGGATGCAAAAGCCGCAAAGCCCAGGACCGAAAAGAACCAGCCGAAATCGTAACCCAGCCAGACAATCAGCGCCGGCGCAACGATAACCAACACAATCCCCGGTGGAAATTGCAGGCGCATCGGTAGCATGGCCACGATAGTCGATGCTATGACCCACAACCCTGCAAATAATACCGAATACGCCAAATCTTGCCTCCGAGACCGCTTTTTCTGCGGTTGCACGATCACTCTTTAGGGTTGCACCACAAAAGAGTCCATTACGTCACATCGCCTGTTATTTCTGCAAGCGCGAAGGCAGGCCATTGGCCCAGGCGCTGATCGTACCGGCACCAAGGCAGACAACCATGTCTCCGGGGCGGGCCTGTTCACGAACCAGGCGTTCAAGATCGGATTCGTCCATCAAAGCGCGGGCATGTCGATGCCCATGCCGGATCAGCCCCTGAACCAGGTCATCGCGGGACGCCCCTTCGATCGGGTCCTCTCCGGCAGCGAAAATATCGGCGATGGCAACAACGTCGGCGTCATTGAAACAGGTACAGAAATCATCGAACAGATTAGACAAACGCGAATACCTGTGGGGTTGATGGACCGCTATCACTCGGCCTTCGGTGGCCTGGCGTGCGGCTTTCAGAACCGCTGCGATTTCAACCGGGTGGTGACCGTAATCGTCGATGATCGTGACGCCATCGACCTCACCCACTTTGGTAAAGCGACGATTGACGCCACCGAAATTAGCCAACGCTTCGCGGATTTCGGCGGCTTTCATGCCCAGGTGGCGGGCAACAGCGACGGCCGACAATGCGTTCGAGACGTTGTGGTCGCCTGGCATCGGCAGGGTGCAGCCCTCGATCCTCTTGTCTTCGTATTGCAGGTGAATGTCGAAATGTGCGACGCCGCCCTTATAGGTCAGGTTCTCGGCCCGCACATCCGCCTGTGCGTTGAAACCATAGGTCCGCACGCGCCGGTCTGTGATGCGACCCACCAGTGTTTGCACTTCGGCGTGGTCGGTGCAGCAGACGGCAAGCCCGTAAAACGGCAGGTTCGAGACAAATTCGTAGAACCCGTCGCGCAGCTGGTCGAAATCGCCCCAATGCTCCATATGCTCGGGGTCGATATTGGTGACAATGGCGATGGTCGCAGGCAGACGGTTGAACGAGCCGTCGGATTCGTCCGCCTCGACCACCATCCATTCGCCCTGCCCCATCCGCGCATTCGAGCCATAAGCGTGAATGATACCGCCATTGATCACGGTCGGGTCAAATTCCCCTGCCACCATCAGTTCCGCCATCATCGTGGTGGTGGTGGTCTTGCCGTGGGTTCCAGCAATGGCAATGTTGGATTTCAAGCGCATCAACTCGGCCAGCATATCGGCCCGACGCACCACTGGCAGGCCGCGCGCACGGGCACCGTCCAGCTCCGGGTTGCCCGGTTTGATCGCGGTCGACACCACAACCACGGCGGCGTTCTCAAGGTTTTCAGCACTTTGACCGACAAAGATCTCGGCCCCCAGACCCGCCAAACGGTCGGTGATCTTCGACGCCTTCAGGTCCGAGCCTTGAACCCGATAGCCCAGATTTAAAAGCACCTCGGCAATGCCCGACATCCCGATCCCGCCGATACCCACGAAATGGATCGGCCCGACATCCTGCGGCAGTTTGGTTGCTGGGGTCATGCGGTCTCCTTCTGCGCCAACTGTTCGACCTGGGCGACCAAACGTTCGGTCGCGTCCGGTGCGCCGGTCGATAAGGCGGCATGGGCCATCTTTTGCGCGGCTTCGGGGTTTGTCAGAACTGCGGTGATTTGCTGTGTCAGCGAAGGAACGTCAAGCAGGTTCTCTGGGATCATGATTGCCCCTCCGGCCTGAACCAGCCCGCGTGCATTGGCGGTCTGATGATCGCCCGCTGCGGCGGCATACGGGATCAGGATCGAGGGCCGTCCGATGACGGAAATATCCGCAACACTTGACGCACCTGAGCGTGATATCACCAGCTGCGCATCGGACATACGACGGGGCACATCCTGAAAGAACGGTTTCACTTCGGCACGGATACCGTGGTCGTCATAAAACGCGGAAACACGGGCGCCGTCTTCGTCACGGGCCTGATGTGCGACACGAATATGGCGGCGCATCTCATCAGGCAGCGCGGCAATCGCTTCGGGCACAATCTGACTAAGGATGCGCGCACCTTGCGAGCCACCCATCACCAGGATCGACATCGGGTAATCGCCCGGTGGGATATAGCCCGCCGCAGCCCGGTCCAGCACGGCGGCCCGAACCGGGTTGCCGGTATGTATGCCCTTTGCACCGTCCGGCAGATCAGTCGGCCAGACACCACAAGCCACCTGCGCCACGCGGGTCGCAAACAGCTGATTCACGCGGCCCAAAACGCCGTTCTGTTCATGGATCATGCGCGGGATCTTCAACATCGTCGCAGCACCCAGCGCTGGGATCGAGGGGTAACCGCCAAAGCCGACCACTACGTCCGGTCGGTCGCGCAGCATCTGAAACGCCATACCGGCGACACCACCTGCGATCTTGGGACCGACCATCAGTTTGGCGGCCAGTCCGCCACGAGCGAAGGTTGCCGAGGACGCCTCGACAATTTCAGTCGAATGCGGAAAGCCACCCGTATATCGTGCGCCGCGCGTATCGGTGGACAAGCGCACACGCCAGCCCCTGTGCAGCATCGCCTCGGCTAGCGCCTGAGCCGGGAACATGTGGCCCCCGGTCCCGCCAGCCGCAATCAGAAGGTAGGGTTTGCCCATCAGCCTCGTCCGCGTAGAATATCACCAAGTTCGCCCTGTGGGCGGGTGCGGGTAAACGCCAGAAGCATGCCGATTGCAATACCACCTGCAATCAGCGAGGACCCACCATAGCTAACGAACGGCAAAGTCATGCCTTTGGCAGGCAAAAGGCGCACGGCGACGCCCATATTGATCATCGCCTGAACCCCGAACATGCAGGCCAGACCGGTGCCCGCCAGGCGGATGAACATGTCGCGCTCGCGCATCAGCCGCAGCAATGACCGCACGACGATCAGGGAATACAGCGCGATGATGATCAGCACCAGGATCAGGCCATATTCCTCGGCCGCGACAGCGATGATGAAATCCGTATGGGCATCGGGCAGCGACCATTTCACCTGCCCTTCACCCACGCCGACACCGAAAAGCCCGCCCTCGCGGATCGCATTGGTGGCATAGCCCAGCTGGGTGGTCGGATCGACCTCTTGGTTCAGAAATCCGTCAATACGTCGGGCGAAATGTTCCGAGTTGGAATAGGCGAACATACCGCCTAGCACGACAAACCCCGCCATACCAACCAGCAACAACATCGGCGCACCGGCAACGAAATACATCACGCCCCAGCCAAACAGGATCAGGCAGGCCTGACCAAAATCGGGCTGCATAACCAACATGGCGACAATCGCCATGCACAGCGCAAAAGACCATAGCCGACCGGGCGGGCCGTTGATCTGTTGTGACGCGGCCAGCAACCAGGCCGCCACAACGATAAACCCGGGTTTCAGAAATTCAGACGGCTGCAGCGAGGCAAAGCCAAGCGAATACCAACGCACCGCACCTTTGCCAAAATCTGTGCCAAAGACGGGAAGGAAGACCAGCGCGACAAAAGCAGCAAGAAACCCCAACACCGCCAGACGTCGAACCAGTGTGGGCGACATCATCGAAGTCAGCAGCATCGCAACAAGCGCCAATCCGCCGAACAACGCCTGGCGTTCGACATAATGGAACGGATCGAACCCGTTGCGACCAGCCAGCGGCGGCGATGAGGCCAACCCCAGCAACAGCCCGATGACAAACAGGATCAGTACGCAGGACATCGTCCAACGATCAATCGTCCGCCACCACTTCGGTAGAATCGGTTCTCCGCGCTGGTCTTGGACCGCGCCATACACCATCTCAGTCATGAGATACCGCCACTATCTGCCTCGACAACGCCCCGTTTTCGGGGTCTACGTGCGAGTCTACAGGGGTTTTAGCGTTTGGGCTAGTGGAATGACGCCGCAACAGGGGGAAATTGGCGCCTTCAAGCCAGTGATCCGCTTCAGGGCTTCCCGTCCCGGGCGTTCGGATCGCCTAGGGAACAAGATCGTTGTGCTTTATCCCCCTGGATTCGACCAATTCAGCCTTTTTCCCAGTTGAACTGTGACTTGGGAAATGCGCGTGATCACTGAACCGCCCTCCTGTGCAGAGCGTCATATTGAGCTTCTTTGTCGGGCGTATTCTGGCACATGGTATTCCGGCCAATATCACAAATGTTCCAACTGCCAATTTCATTCCATTTTCCCAAACCAATCAGAGGACGGAGCCACAGTCACGGACGGACGTTTGCAGCGCGTTTTCACGTCTCCCCCTTGCCATCCCAGCCATTCCACGCCATCCCCCGCGCATGACTTATGATACGATCATCCTGGGCGCCGGTGCTGCTGGCTTGATGTGTGCCGCCCATTGCGTTGGGCGCGTTCTGGTGATCGATCACGCGAAGGCGCCGGGTGAGAAAATCCGCATATCGGGCGGCGGGCGGTGCAATTTCACCAATATGTATGCAGGGTCAGGCAACTTCCTGTCTCAGAACCCGCATTTCTGTAAGTCCGCATTGGCGCGCTACACGCAGTGGGATTTCATTGAAATGGTCGGGCGTCATGACATCGCTTGGCACGAGAAAACACTGGGACAGCTGTTCTGCGACGGTTCCTCGAAACAGATCATCCAAATGTTGCTGGATGAAATAGAGCGCGCCGGGGCTGAGCTGTGGGTAAGGACCGAGATGAAGGACCTGCGCAAAACCGACACTGGTTTCGCGCTGACGGTTGAGCGCGAGGGGCAGCGTCATGCCCTGACCTGCACCAATCTGGTACTGGCCACAGGCGGCAAGTCGATCCCTAAAATGGGGGCGACGGGTCTGGCTTATGACATCGCGCACCAGTTTGGATTGCGGATGACCGAGACACGCGCGGCTCTGGTGCCGTTCACCTTTTCCGATGGCAGGTTCAAGGACCTGTCCGGTGTCTCGCTGCCGACGCGGCTGTCGAACGACCGGACCAGCTTTGACGAGGCTTTGCTTTTCACCCATCGCGGCCTCAGCGGACCAGCTGCGCTGCAACTATCCTCATACTGGCGCGAGGGTGAGGCGATCCGGGTCAACCTCATCCAGGATATGCCACTGTTCGACCTGCTGCGAGATCAGCGCCAAAACAGCGGACGCAAAGCCCTGACTACTGAACTTTCCCGGCAGTTACCCGCGCGATTGGTCGATTTCCTGAGCCAACACATTCCCATGCAGGGCAATCTGGCCGACCAATCGGACACTGCCCTTTCGGACCTGGTCGAGGCCCTGTCGAACTGGCATCTGACCCCTTCCGGGACCGAAGGCTATCGCACCGCCGAGGTCACGCTGGGCGGCATCGACACCGATGATCTGTCGTCAAAAACGATGGAGGCCAGGGATGTCCCCGGCCTCTATGCGATAGGTGAAGCGGTGGATGTCACCGGTTGGCTGGGTGGGTACAATTTCCAATGGGCATGGTCCTCAGGCCATGCCGCTGGAACTGCAATCGCCAGTCGTGGTTAGCCGACACGGTATTTGCGCGGCACTAGCCGACGACGTTGTACCCACGGCCACGCATGCAGTTACGCACCAACACTTCTTTGTTCTGGTTCTTGTTGATCACATCCGCACCGGCGCCAACCAACGCACCTGCAACTGCAGCACGGCCCAGATTATCGCTGCTGTCCTGTACGATCCCGGTCACTGCGGCTGCGCCAACGGCGCCGATGGCTGCATTCCCGGCCGTGGTGCCATCAACAGATGCCTGCGATGCCGCAAGCTGTTGGCACTGCTGCAGATCAACGTTGTAATTCGGGCCAACCGGACCATCGATGATCGGTTGGTAGTTTGCGCCAGTGTTGGTGCAGGCACCCGCAATCAGAATGGCAGGCAGGATCAGGGAAAACTTACGATATGGCATAGTCATAACCTCGTGTTGAATTTGACGGGTAGCAAAACCAAAAAATATGGCGCGTCAAGCTGATAGCATCTCAGCTTGGCCCAACCGGCGATCTATTGCAAATGGCGTGTCCTAAAGCCGTTTGCGAACCTGTTCGGCAAAATCCTCACCGCGTTGTTCGAAATTGTCATATTGATCAAAGCTGGCTGCGGCAGGGGCCAGCAGAATCGTCTCGCCCGACTGCGCGTCGTTCATTGCCTGTTCAACGGCTTCTGCCATTGTGGTGCAAACCACGGTATCTGCCTGTAACTGCATTGCAAATCCGGCAGCTTCGCGCCCGATCACATAAGCCTTGAGCACATGTTCACTGGCTGAGTTGAGTGCAGACAACCCGCCCTCTTTCTCAAGCCCGCCACAGATCCAGCGGACCTTCTTGAACGCGTTCAACGCCTTTACAGCGCTGTCGACATTGGTCGCCTTTGAATCGTTCACATAGGTGACCCCATCCGCTTCGGCAATGATCTGACTGCGATGCGGCAGGCCCGGATAGCTGTGCAACGCATCCTGAATGATCCGTGGGGCCAACCCCAACGCGCGGCACGTGGCGTAGGCGGCACAGGCATTCTGGTGATTATGTGCACCGGGCAGACCTTTGATCTCGCGCAGGTCAATCGACCCCGCCTGTCGCCCCTTGCGATATTCCGACAGGAACCCTTTGCGCGCAAATACCTGCCATCCGGGTCCGGTCAACTTGCGGGCAACCGAAATACGGATCACCCGGTCATCCGTTGGCGCTTCGGCCAGCTGACCAGCCAGAAAGGCGCCTTCGTCCTCATCCACGCCGATCACGGCACGGTCAGGGCCACCTTCGGCAAACAGACGGCGCTTGGCGGCGAAATAGCCCCCCGTGCCGCCGTGACGATCCAGATGATCCGGTGACAGATTGGTGAAAACGGCCACATCAGGTGTCAGCGACCGCGCAAGCTCTGTCTGATAGCTCGACAACTCCAACACCACGACCGAGCCATTGCCCCCTGGATCAATGTCCAAAACGCCTCGGCCGATATTCCCCGCCAGCTGTGCCTCACGGCCGGCTTCGATAAGGATATGATGGATAAGGGCGGCGGTGGTTGATTTCCCGTTCGACCCGGTCACCGCAACCACGCGGGGCGGAGTATCCAGATTGTCCCATTCCGGCCCGGCAAACGAGCGGAAAAACAAACCGATATCGTTATCCACGGGCACCCCGGCCTCAAGCGCGGCAGCCACCACAGGGTTCGGCGATGGGTAGAGATGCGGTATCCCGGGCGAGACAATCAGACAGGCAACCTCATCAAACGCCCCGTGGCGTCCCAGATCCTGACAGCTGAACCCTTCAGCTTCGGCCGCAGCGCGCGCAGCCGGATTGTCATCCCAGCAGACGGGTTCAGCCTTACCGGCCCGCAAGGCGCGCGCCGTGGTCAGGCCGGACCGACCCAGCCCCAGAACCGCAACTTTCTGTCCTGAAAACCCTTTGACCGGGATCATTCGTGCACTCCATCCTTGCAGTTTGCCGCGCAGACTACCCTGTACAGGCCGCGAGGTGGAATGCAAGCGCGGTTAGCTGGACTTATTTGCGCGCAAGACATCCAAGTTTTTCCGGACCGTTACCGTGTTTGGATGCTCGAACCCTAGAGCCTTCTCAAGAATGCCCAGCGCCTCGCGACAAAGCGGCTCGGCTTCACCGTAACGCCTCGTTGCTACCAACAACCCTGCGAGGTTGTTGAGATCGGTTGCATAGCTGGGATGCTCGTCTCCAAGCGCGTTGCGGTCAATTTCCAGCGCCTCACGATAAAGTGGCTCGGCCTCATCGTAGCGACCCGTTGCCTCCAGCAACCCCGCTAGGTTGTTGAGATCGATTGCATAGTCGGGGTGCTCGGAGCCCAGGGCAATGCGGTCAATCTCCAGTGCCTTGCGATAAAGCGGCTCGGCCTCATCATAGCGTGCCATTTCCTTCAGCAACTCCGCAAGGTTGTTGAGTCTGATCGCATAGTTCGGATGCTCGACACCGATCGTTTTGCGACCAATATCAAGCGCCTCGCGATAAAGCGGTTCAGCCTCATCGTAACGACCCGTTGCAGTCAGCAAACCGGCGAGATTATTGAGGTCAATTGCATAGTCGGGGTGCTCTACCCCGTGCGCCTTACGGTCAATCTCCAGCGCCTCGCGAAAAAGCGGCTCGGCTTTATCGTAACGCCCCATTGTCCTCAGCAACAGGGCGAGGTTGTTAAGACGGGTGGCATAAATTGGATGTTCGACACCAAGCACGTCGCGGTCGATCTGCAGCGCCTCGCGATAGAGCGGCTCGGCCTGATCATAGCGGCCCAACGCATTTAAATTGATTGCGTGTTGATTAAGTGCCTCAGCGAGAGGTCCCGCAGCCTCATTCGAGCGCGCAAACTCCAAAAGTTCGCCACTGAAACGCAAAGCCGATTCGTAATTCCCTGAGCGCTGGGCAAGATCACTGGCTTTTTGCAAGTTCTCAAAACGAGCGTCCAATTTTGCTGCACGGGCGTAGTGCTCTGCGGCATCAGCCCAGCGGACTTCGGCCTCAGCAATCTCTCCTCGACCGAAGGCTGCGCGCGCGGCTTCCTCGATCTCCAGTTTGCGACGCTCCTCAATTTCGGCAAACAAATCATCCGCGATGGAGTAGTCGCCTTTTTCCAAAGCCTCCCGCGCCTCTGCCAGACGATCCCCGCCGATTTCATTGCCGGATCGTTCCAACAACGCTTCTAACTCGGCAATACGTTTTCGCGCTGTTGCAAGCGACGCGTCTGGATTGGCCATCTGATTTTTAAGCTCAGCGATCTGCGCAGTTAACTGCGCTTTCTCATCATCATGGGCAGTTGCAAGTTTCTGCTCTAAGTGATGCTCTCGTTTTCTAGAATCGCCAAATGCTGATCCAGAGTCAGCACGTTGACGTCCGGAAGCGGGGTTGGTTTAGGGTCGTCGTGCAGGGGTTTTGATTTTGGCGATATCCATTGAATACAAAACCAGATCGCACCCAGTACCATCCCGATTAACGTCAAGAAAACTGCGACCGCAGCCGAAATTGCCGTCACCCTGTTTTGGTGATCCTCATCCCCAAACCAAGCCCAAATGGAAAACCCAAAATCTGCAAGCCAATCCAACGCCGCACCAATCCACAATCTATTGCGCCACCATACCGGCATGTGGCGCGTTTGGAAGGTGGGTTTCGCCTGAGTTCGGGCGAAACTTGCAAGGAAAAGGCATTGTTAGCGCACTTTCAGCGTGGCCAGACCGATCATCGCCAGGATCAGAGAGATGATCCAGAACCGGATCACGATGGTGGGTTCGGCCCAGCCTTTTTTCTCATAGTGATGATGGATCGGCGCCATCAGGAACACGCGGCGTCCTGTGCGTTTGAAGTACAGCACCTGGATGATCACGCTCAGCGCTTCGACCACGAACAGACCTCCGACGACAGCCAACACCAATTCGTGTTTGGTGGCCACCGCAATCGCTCCCAAAGCGCCGCCCAAGGCAAGCGATCCAGTATCGCCCATGAACACGGCCGCAGGCGGCGCGTTGTACCATAGAAACCCAAGGCCAGCGCCGAACAGGGCCGAGGTGAAAATAAAGATCTCGCCGGTTCCGGGCACGTAATGCACATCCAGATACTCGGTAAAGTCGACCCGGCCCACTGCATAGGCGATAATCCCCAGGGTCGATGCGGCGATCATTGCGGGCATGATCGCCAGCCCGTCCAGCCCGTCGGTCAGGTTCACCGCATTTGCTGACCCAACGATCACGACAATCGCGAAGGGAATGTAGAATATTCCCAGATTGAGCAGCGTGTCTTTGAATACCGGCACAGCAAGCTGATTCTGCAGCGCCTCGGGGTGGTGCATCGTGGCCCAGACCGAGGCCAAAACCGCGATAATCACCCCAAGTCCCAGCCGCATTTTTCCCGAAACGCCTTTGGTGTTCTGTTTGGAGACTTTGGCATAGTCATCTGCAAACCCGATGGCGGCATAGGCCAGCGTCACGAATAAGACCATCCAGACATAGGGGTTGTCCCAGCGTGCCCAGACCAGTGTGGATGTGACAAGCGCGCCCACGATCAGCAAGCCGCCCATGGTCGGCGTACCCGCTTTGGAAAAGTGCCCCTCGGGGCCATCATCGCGGATCGGTTGGCCTTTGCCCTGCTTGCGGCGCAGCACATTGATCAGCGGTTTACCGAAGATAAAGCCGAAAATCAGCGCCGTCATAAAGGCACCGCCCGCCCGGAATGTGATGTACCGGAAGAGGTTGAAAAAGTCCCCTCCGTCCGACAGGCCGGTCAACCAATAGAGCATATCAATACCTTTCCCGTGCGCCGATCATGGCTCAAGCGCGTCCCCTTGCCCCATTTTCCGCAAACCGTCAACAATACGCGCCAACGCCATGCTGAGTGATCCTTTGGCAAGAACAGTGTCGCCTGCGCAGATCAGCTCTGGCAGCCGTTCAGCCATCTCAACGCTGGTCTCAAACCAAAGTCCGCGCTTTTCCGCTGGCAACGCATCGTAAAGCGCTTTCATAAGCGGGCCAATGCAGTGAACCTGATCCATCTGCGTCATAGCCGCGACATTCGCCATCGCTGCATGCATGGGGATCTCTTGCGCGCCCAGCTCTTTCATATCACCCAGAAACGCGATCCGGCGCATGCCCTGTGAGGCGGCCAAAACTTCCAAGGCAGCCTCCATCGAAGTTGGATTGGCGTTATAGCTGTCGTCCAGCAATTCGATCTGACCACCACCGGCCAGCGAAATCTGCTCGCGAACGCCGCGACCTTTTACCGGCGACCAGTTGCGCAGGCCGGTGATGGCGTCGTTCAGGTCAACACCAAGTTCAACGCAGGCGGCCAATGCCCCAAGCGCATTCATGGCGAAATGAGTGCCTGCTGATTGCACATCAAAAGAGATGTCTTTTCCGTCGACGCCGGCCGTTGCATGGACCGAGTCAGGTTTTTGCACAACTCCGGTCAGCACGTAATCTGACGCAGCGCGCCCAAAATCGACGATCCCTGCTCCGGCCTCATCTGCGTATTGGCGCAGGATGTCGGCGTGTTCGATATCCGCATTCACGATGGCCGCACCGCCCGGGACCAACCCTTCGAATATCGCGGCTTTCTCTTTCGCTATACCTGCAACCGACTCGAATGCTTCCAGATGGACTGCCGCAACTGTGGTGACCATTCCCACGTGTGGACGGGCCTGACGCGCCAGCGGAGCAATCTCTCCGGGATGATTCATCCCGATCTCGATCACAGCGAATTCGGTATCGCGCGGCATCCGCGCCAGCGTCAGCGGCACACCCCAATGGTTGTTGTAGCTGGCAACGCTGGCATGAGTTTTCCCCTGCGTTTCCAGAATATTGGCTAGCATTTCCTTGGTCGATGTCTTGCCGACGCTGCCGGTTACACCGACCACGCGCGCCTCTGTCCGGGCACGAGCCGCCTGTCCCAGCGCCTCAAGCCCGGTCTGCACGTCCTCGACGATCAGTAACGGCGCGTCCGGGGAAACGCCTTCGGGTATCTGCGAGACCAGCGCGGCGCCTGCGCCCTTCTCAAGCGCTTGCGTCACAAAGTCGTGACCATCGCGCGCCGCCTTCAGCGCAACAAATAGATCTCCGGGCTGCAATGTGCGGGTGTCGATGGATACGCCATTGACCTGCCAATCGGCGGTGGCACGCCCGCCAGTGGCCGCAACAGCCTCGGCCGCAGTCCAGAGCGTCATGCTACCCTCCCGTCGAGGGCGGCCACGCTGATGCTGGCCTGTTCTACGTCGTCGAAAGGTAAAACCTGATCGCCCACGATCTGGCCTGTCTCGTGTCCTTTACCGGCGATCAGCAGCGCATCACCCGGTTGCAGGGCATCTATGCCGCGCAGGATGGCTTCGGCACGATCACCCACTTCGGTTGCCTCGGGCGCGCCCAGCATCACCGCAGTACGAATGGTAGCTGGGTCTTCGGTGCGGGGATTGTCGTCGGTAACAAATACCACATCAGCGTTATTGGCCGCAGCCTTGCCCATCAGCGGTCGCTTGGTCGCATCACGATCTCCGCCGGCACCGATGACGGCAATCAGCCGGCCCATAACATGAGGGCGCAAAGCCTTGAGTGCCGTGGCCACAGCATCTGGCGTATGGGCGTAATCGACAAACACAGCAGCTCCGTTTTCACGCGTCGCAGCCAGTTGCATCCGTCCCCGGACCGTCGTCAGATGCGGCAGGGTCTCGAAAACACGCGTGGGATCTTCGCCACCAGCGATCACCAGCCCACATGCCAGCAGGATGTTTTCAGCCTGGAACCCACCGATCAGGTTCAATCGGGTCTGATATACCTTACCCTGCCACGAAAACCGCAGATCCTGCCCGGTTGCATCAAAGCGCTGATTGAGCAGACACAGATCTGCATCACCCAATCCAACGGTCAGCACATTTTGCCCACGGGTTTCAGCGATACGACGAACCTGCCCACCCTTTGGATCGCTCATGTTGACCACAACCGTGCCGTCCTGAGGCAACACGCGGTCGAAAAGTCCTGCTTTGGCGGCAAAATACGCCTCAAAAGTCTCGTGATAATCCAGATGATCCTGGGTGAAATTCGAGAAACCCGCTGCCGCCAACTGTACCCCGTCGAGGCGGCGCTGCTCGAGACCATGCGAGGATGCTTCCATCGCGGCATGTGTCACACCGTTCTCAGCCGCGTCGGCCAAACACCGATGCAGGGTGATCGGTTCGGGCGTTGTATGCGCCAAAGGGGCAGTCCATGCGCCCTCGACCCCGGTTGTGCCCAGGTTGACGGCCGCATGACCCAGTTCCATCCAGATTTGGCGGACAAAGGTCGCGACAGAGGTTTTACCATTGGTCCCCGTCACAGCCACGATGGTCTGAGGCTGCTTTCCGAACCACAGTGCTGCGCATCCTGCCAGCGCCTGCCTTGGGTCTTCAACCACCACCAGCGCGGCATCCGACCCCGCAAGCACGCCCGCTGCGACCTCGGCCCCTTCGGCATCGGTGAGGATTGCGGCGGCCCCCATGCGCAGAGCATATTGAATGAACTCTGCGCCATGGACCCGCGTTCCCGGAAGTGCCGCAAACAGATAACCGTCTTTGACCTCGCGGCTATCAACGGCCAACCCGGTAATCTCAGGGTTTGCACCCGCACGTGCGGTCAGGGCCAGTTGGCTGAGTTTCTTAGTCCTAGTGCCCATGACCCACCTTTCGCCGGACGCCTAATTCGAGGTCAGCGTTATAGCAGCGCGTGCCTCAGGCTCAAGCCGGGGGCGCAATCCCAACAAGGGCGCGACACGCCCGATCAGCTCCGCAGCCACAGGTACGGCTGTCCACCCTGCTGTACGGCGTTTTTCGCCATAGGCCACGATGGAAGGTTCATCCAGAGTGACGATAAGTACGTACTTCGGATCATAGGCCGGGAAGATCGTCGCAAAAGTGGCGATGACTTTGTCATCATAGTACCCACCGCGCGGCTTCGGTTTGTCTGCCGTACCGGTTTTACCTGCCACGTCATAGCCGGCGACATCGCCAAAGCTCGCTGTGCCGTCGGTGACAACCTTGCGCAGCATCTTCTGCGCCTGCGTCGCAGCGCCCAGAGACATCACGCGCGGGCCATATTGTGACCCGCTCCTGCGCAGAATCGTTGGGCTGACATAATACCCGCCATTGGCAATCGCCGCATATCCCGCCGCCAGATGCATCGGGCTGGTCGACAAGCCATGGCCATAAGAAATGGTCACTGTGCTCAGCTCACCCCATTTCTTGGGCTTGAGCGGCTCGCCACCTTTTGCTTCGACAATCTCGAACGGGGTCGGTTCGAACATGCCCAGCGAACGCAGGAATTCCTGTTGCCGCTGCGCGCCAATTTGCAGCGCCAGACGCCCAGTACCCCGGTTCGAGCTGTGGACGATCACATCCGCCACGCTGATCTTTCCGTAATTCTTGCCGTTGAACTCACCAATCGGAAAACGACCGATTTTCATCGGACCCGAGGTGTCGATGATCGTTTCAGAATTCACCAGACCAAGCTGAATTGCCTGCGCGGCGGTGAATATCTTGAACACCGATCCCAACTCGTACACGCCCTGCACATAGCGGTTGAACAAGGGGCTGTCCGAAGGGTCAAACCCCGACGTCGGGGGGCGCGGGCGATCATTAGGATCAAAGGATGGCAGCGACGCCGCCGAGATGACCTCGCCCGTATGCGCATCCATCAAAACGGCTGAGGCGCCTTTGGCGTTCATGATCTTCATGCCACCAAAAAGCACCTGTTCGACAGCGGCCTGTACGGTCAGATCCAGCGAGAGTTGCAGCGGCTTGTTTCCGTTGGCAGGGTCCCGCAGATAATCGTCGAACTGCTTTTCAATCCCGGCCACGCCGATCACCTCGGCAGCGCTCACGCCTTCACGTCCAAAACCTGACCCGCCAAGGATATGTGCCGCCAGCTTGCCATTCGGGTAAAGGCGCATTTCGCGGGGGCCAAACAGAATACCTGGATCACCGATGTCATGCACGGCTTGCTTCTGCTCGGGCGAGATGCGCTTTTTGATCCACAGGAACTTGCGATTGCCGGTGAAATCCTTGATCAGACGGTCTTTTTCCAAATCCGGGAAGATTGCCACCAGTTGATCCGCGGCGGCAATCGGATCGATCATCAACGGCGGCTGGGCATAGACGGAATAGGTGTCCAGGTTGGTGGCCAGAATGCGCCCTTCGCGGTCAACAATATTGGCGCGCTGCATCGCGATTGTGGCACCGGGGGCGTTGGCCAAGGGTTCTTGCGCCTCGGATGTCGCAAGCATCCCCATCCGAACACCAACCACCGAGAAGGCGCAAAAGAAGAAAAGTCCCAGCACCAGCAAACGGCCCTCGGCCCGAGCACGGGCCCTGTCCTTCATATCTTCATGGCGCTTCTGGATGTTTTCGCGCTCGATAACCTTGGGATTTTCACCGCGTGCACGCGCATCCAGGACACGGGCCAGAGGGCGGAGGGGCGTGCGCGTCATGGGAACTGAACCTCTCCCAACGCCTTAATGTTGGTTATCGCCTGCAATTCGATGGGATCGACAATCGGAAGATCTGGATCCTCGGCATAGGCAACCTGATCCGCGCGCCCAAACTGCTCTGCTCGCAAGGGCAGCAGGCCGAGACGTTCAAAATTCAGATCCGCCAGCTCTCGAAGACGATCAGGACGGTTCAAATAAGCCCATTCCGCATTCAGAACGGCCAGTCGGACCTGCGCCACGCCGATCTCTCGTTGCAGTGTTTGCGTTTCTTTCACAACTTGCTGGGTGCGGTAGTTCTCTTGATACGCCCAAAGGGCCACCCCGAACACGGCCAAGGCAGTCAACACATACAATACACTCTTCATTTTGCCCTTCCCCCTAATTGCGGCATCCCAATGGCGCGGGCTTCAATTTCCCCCGCCGGAGCCTCAGTGCGCACAGCAACACGCAGCTTGGCTGAGCGCGAACGCGGGTTTTCTTGTAATTCCTGCTCGTCCGGCCCCACTGCCTTACGGGTTTTGAGCGTAAATTGCGGCTGGTCCTGCGCAATTTCGGGCGCATAGCGATTTGCCCGGCCTGTTTTGCCCGCCCGCGACTGAAAGAACCGCTTGACCATGCGGTCTTCGATCGAATGAAACGTCACAACAGCCAGCTGCCCGCCAGGTTTCAGCGCGCGCTCAGCGGCCATCAGGCCCTGGAACAATTCTTCATATTCTGCATTCACCGCGATGCGCAGCCCCTGAAAGCTGCGTGTCGCGGGATGCGATTGACCGGGTTTGGGCCTGGGCAGACAGGATTCGATAAGCCCCACCAACCGCAAAGTGGTTGTGATCGGCTCTTCCGCCCGCGCCTTGACTATAGACCTGGCAATTCGCCTGCTGGCGCGTTCTTCACCATAGTGAAACAGGATGTCGGCGAGTTGCGCTTCGCTTGCGGTGTTGACCAGATCAGCCGCGCTTTCGCCGTCCTGGCTCATGCGCATGTCCAGCGGGCCGTCCTTCATAAAGGAAAAGCCACGCTCGGCCAAATCCAGCTGCATGGAGGAAACCCCAAGGTCCAGCACCACCCCGTCTAAGTCCTGCGCGTATTCGTCCAGACGCGAAAAGACGCCGGGCTGCATCACCAGCCGATCGCCATAGCCCTTGGCCCAGTCCGCAGCCATTTCAAAGGCCAGCGGATCACGATCAACGCCGACGACCTTGTCCGCGCCTGCCTCGAGCAGGCCACGGGTATATCCCCCGGCACCAAAGGTTCCGTCCAACCAAACACCCGACACCGGAGAGACCGCAGCCAGCAAAGGGCGCAATAATACCGGAATATGTGGTTTGTCAGAAGAGGGTTGCGCACCGGCCATGCCGTCACGCGTCCCCGACGCCATCTAGGAACACCAGAGGGTCAAAATCTTCGGGCTGATCATCCAGCCATTCTTCGGCCGCCGCTAATTCATCAGACTCATAGGTTTCAGGCTTCCAGATCTGGAACGTGTCGCCGGCAGCAATAAAGAAGGCTTCGCCCTCTAGGTCAATCTTGCTGCGCAGCTTGGCAGGCAGGACCAGACGCCCGGTCTCGTCCACATTGGTCGGAAAGGATTGCCCGTGGAACATACGCTGCAGGGTTTTCCGCTGCATCGAACCGCGCGGAAGCGCATCGATCTTGGCGTCAACCTCGTCAATCGCCTGCATAGTATAGCATTCAAGGAATTTGCGCCTGTGGTCGCCATAAACAATTACAAGTTCGGGATTGTCACCGGGCTTCCAGTTGGGATCAGAAGCTTCAAGCACACGGCGAAACGAGGCCGGGATTGATACCCTGCCCTTCGTGTCCACCTTATGGTGGCTTTCACCTCTAAACCTGCGCGCCAAGACGACTGTCCCTTTCGCTTGCGCCCCACTTGAAATTCTCACTCCCCCCAGAATTAAAACGGCGGGTTGATCTGCTGCCACTGATCAACCCGCCGCATTGACCCGCTTTGCGGGATGTCCAGCTGCGCGCGCCACCTGGGGGGATGTCTGCTCGCCCGCGCGCCGGATCTCTTGATTGATGAAAGCGAGAAGCCTGTATGAAACCTGATTTTATTGGTTCGGGGTCGTTTAGCGCCCCATGTGCCTCGTCCTCATCGGATAACTAAGGGATGGCATGGGAATTCATGGAAATCAATAGAAAATTTCTCACACTCATGCCCCAGCTCACAATGTAATCGATAAGAAAATGAATGGAAACTCAATTTATACACCAGAATTAGGATACAACTACCTTATAGTAACCATATATAGATAAATCAGAGAAATTCTGAGCGTCCCATGAATTCCCAACATTTTTTTACTTTCGTCGATTCCCCGTAGATAGAGCCAGCAAATCCTCCATTCCAAACTACGAATCAACAAAGGTGGCTCGGCTCCCATGCACCCCCAAGTCACTAAAAACCACCTGAACCCACGATTTCCCATATACGCACGAGCACAGCCGTTCGGCTTCTTCGATAACCGTACCGAAGCAATCGGACCTTACGTCACGATCCTATGGTTTTCAGTGGAACCGCATTAGAAGCGACACCCTTGGCGCAACTCAAACCCATATTTTTAAGGCATATTCGATTGCCAACATTCAACTCTTTGATATCCATGCATTTGCTGCATAGCAGCATTGACGACGTCAACTATTGTGCAATCGCAGCATTTGCTTATTTTCATCCTCAAGCAAACGCCGAAACACTTCGGCACCAACATACGAAACGGGTTACGCAGATGGGTGTAGCAACACAACAAACCGCTCTGAGAAGCGCTCCGGCATTCGGCCTGGCTTCGATGATCGAAACCGCAAAGACCCGGTTTGCACGCTATCGAGCCTACCGCCAGACGGTTAACGAACTGTCCGAGCTGTCCGATCGCGAGTTGGCCGACCTGGGCCTGCACCGCTCAATGATCCGTCGGCTGGCAATGCAGGCCGCAGAAGAACAATTCGCGCGTTAAGCGCACAGCAATACAGAGATCAGACCCTACTCCTCCCTTGGGTCTGCAATCTGCGGCAACGTCTCTCCTCCTCCCTGACGTTGCCGCCTTTTATACCGGCCCTGAACGCCGGAAGCAGATACATCGGGGCTCTCCTCCTCCCTGCCCTGATGTTGAAAGTACGCGGCGACGTCTCTCCTCCTCCCTGACGTCGCCGCGTCTTCCTCATACCGGGATCAAACCCGGGTTCGGATACATCGGGGCTCTCCTCCTCCCTGCCCTGGTGTTGAAAAGAACGGCGGTTTCCTTCCTCCTCCCTGGGAACCGCCGTTTTTCGTTTCTCCCAAAGAAAAAGGCGCCCACCCAGGCGCCTTTCAAAACATTGAGCATGCGCCGTCAGGCGCATTCCTTTTGGTTAAAACGGAACGTCGTCCTTCGGAAAAAGATACTGGGCAACAACCTTCTTGGTGCCCGCCTTGTCGAACGCGACCTCAACCTTGTCGCCCTCGATGCCCTCCACAGCGCCATAGCCGAATTTCTTGTGAAACACCCGTTCGCCCAGCGTGAAACTTGCCACTGCGGTTGCGTCGATCACCGTGTTGCGGGTTTCGCGCGGTTGCGACATGCCATATTGTCCCTGCCGCGCCTGCAGCCGTTTCCAGCCGGGTGAGTTATAGACATTTGCCTCAGCCGCACGGGTTTCGATCCCGGCCGAGGGCTGCCCCCCGCCATAGAGTCCCGGAGGCGTCAGAACCTCGACATGCTCCTCGGGCAGTTCGTCAATAAACCGTGATGGCATCGAATTCTGCCATTGCCCGAACACCCGGCGGTTGGCGGCAAAGGAAATCGTACAGACCTCTTCGGCACGGGTGATGCCCACATAGGCCAGGCGCCGTTCCTCTTCGAGCCCCTTGATTCCGGTCTCGTCCATCGACCGCTGCGACGGGAACAAGCCATCCTCCCAACCCGGCAGAAACACGGCGGGAAACTCCAGCCCCTTGGCCGCATGCAGTGTCATGATCGAGACCTTTGCCCCATCCGTTTCCTTTTCATTGTCCATGACCAGGCTGACATGTTCCAAGAACCCTTGCAGGTTCTCGAAATTGTCCAGCTGGTTGACCAGTTCCTTGAGGTTTTCCAGCCGCCCCGGCGCCTCGGGCGTTTTCTCATTCTGCCAATGGGCGGTATAGCCGGATTCATCCAGCACGATCTGCGCCAGTTCGATATGCGTGTGCTCGGGCGCGCCATAGCGGATCGGAGACACCCCGTCATCAATGACGGTGTCATCATCCACTTCGATACGTGGTCCGCGTGTCATCGCATTCCACCGAGCCAGCCCGTCGGTCAACTCGCGCAGCGCCTTGCCACCCTTGCCCTTGATCAGCCCCTGTTCGACCACGATCCGCGCCCCTTCGACCAGGGACACCCCGTTTTCACGCGCCACCACCTGAATGGTCTGCTGCGCCTTGTCACCAAGGCCGCGCTTGGGCGTGTTAACGATCCTCTCAAACGCCAGATCATCCTCGGGGCTGACCACCAGCCGGAAATAGGCCATGGCATCGCGAATCTCCATCCGCTCATAAAACCGCGGCCCGCCAATCACCTTGTAGGGCATCCCAATGGTCAGAAACCTATCCTCGAACGCGCGCATCTGGTGCGACGCGCGCACGAGGATAGCCATTTCGTCCAAGTTCATCGGGCGCACGCCACGCGTCCCGCCCTGCATCGCGTCGATCTCTTCTCCGATCCAACGCGCCTCTTCCTCACCATCCCAATGTCCAATCAGGCGAACCTTTTCACCCTCTTCTCTGTCGGTCCAAAGCTCTTTGCCCAACCGGCTTTCATTGCCCCGAATAACGTTCGAAGCCGCCGCCAGAATATGCGGGGTCGAGCGATAGTTCTGCTCCAACCGCACCACGAAGGCGCCGGGAAAGTCCTTCTCGAACCGAAGGATGTTGCCCACCTCGGCCCCGCGCCAGCCATAGATCGACTGATCGTCATCGCCAACACAGCAGATATTCTTATGCCCCCCGGCCAGCAGACGCAGCCAGAGATACTGCGCGACGTTGGCATCCTGATATTCGTCCACCAGGATGTAGCGGAACCAGCGCTGGTATTGTTCCAAGACGTCTGGGTGAGTCTGGAAAATCGTGACCATGTGCAACAGCAGATCGCCGAAATCCACCGCATTCAGCTCACGCAGGCGGGTCTGGTATTGGGCATAAAGCTCAATGCCTTTGTTATTATAAGCTCCGGCATCCGCAGCAGGCACTCTATCTGGCGTCAGCGCGCGGTTTTTCCAGTCGTCGATGATCCCCGCCAGCATCCGCACGGGCCAGCGTTTGTCATCAATATTGTTGACTTTAAGTAGTTGCTTTAACAGGCGAAGATGATCGTCTGTGTCCAGAATGGTGAAATTCGACTTCAAGCCTGCTAGTTCGGCGTGGCGGCGCAATAATTTCGCGCTGAGCGAATGGAAGGTACCCATCCATTTAATCGGGTGATCCAAAGCGAACGGCGTTTTTCTCAGCCGATCAGCCATCTCGCGCGCCGCTTTGTTTGTAAAGGTCACCGCGAGTATTTGCTGCGGTAAAGCGTGGTCATATTTGATGAGCTGCGCCACCCGCGCCATCAAGGTTTTTGTTTTTCCAGTTCCGGCACCGGCAAGAATTAGGACAGGTCCAGCGACCTGCTCAGCAGCTTGCCGTTGTGCGGGATTCAATTCTTTTAGATGAAGGTCGTCCGGCGGAGTCCTTCTCGCCATCGCCCGCGCCGACAGCGATGCGCCCTCGAAGGCGTCCATTTCGTCAAAACTGCTCATACGCTTAAACTACGCCGGATGGGCGCAAAGGGAAAGGCTTTGTTCACGGCTTGTTCACAAGCTTTTAAGATTTTCCTAGCGTTCAATTCTAACCAAATGAAGCGGTGTTCGACTGATGCCATTAACTCTCTGTAAAGCCTTAGGTCAGATGCTTGGCCCAAAGGTTTGGGAGCACATGGATATGGCATTGGCTGAGCGGGGGACGATCAATCATCGACTCAAATGGACCGGGATCACCCTATTACTGATCAGCCTCGCCATTGGAGCGGGCTGGGGTGTCTATAGGCTCCCTGCGCCCTTGGTGGAACGGATGCTGCGGACAGATATCCTCAAACAGTCAGAATTGTGGAAACGCAGGGTTGTTTTGCACCTTGAAGACCCCGAAACAACGCTGCGAACCGGCCATATAGATGGGCATGACGCAGAGTTTCTGACCTCGATGCCCGAAGCATCGGATGTCTACCGGTTCAGGTTGTTCGACACGAGTGGACGCGTGGTCTGGTCCACTCGTCAAGGTGAGGTCGGCCTGCGCGAAGACAGCGCGTTCTTTCGCGCCGATGTTGCCCGGGGAATGGTGTACTATTTACAAGAGGTTGTGCCCCTATCCGAGATTGACGGCTTGGACTTGCACACAGGCAACATTCAGAACTCCAGTGCGCATCACATAGTCAAAGTCTTTATGCCGGTTACCAAAAACGGTCGCTTCATCGGTGCGATAGAGTTTTTTACCGATATCTCGGGTTTGCGGGCGACCTTCATAACCCGGCTGAGAATTTCGCTGATCGTTCTAAGCGGTGTGGCCCTGTTGGCGCTGGCGATGGTGTCATTGGTGACCTACAGGACCAACCGGGCGCAACTGCGCTCTTTGCACAAACAATCCGAGAAAGAGCGTGATCTGATGGCAGACCAGCTCCGCCTGGCGCGTGAGGTGCGGCTGCTAGGGGAGCTGAACGAATGGCTGCAATCCAGCCGTTCGCTGGATGAACTGTTCGATATGGTTTCGCGCTTTATGACCCATATCCTGCCCGAAGCAGAGGGCAGCGTTTACGTCTACTCGAACTCGCGCGATGTGCTTGATGGCTGTGCCAGTTGGAACGGCGGCACCCATAAGGCACATATCCACCCCGAGGGGTGCTGGGGTCTGCGCCGGGGGCGTACCTATGAATTCGGCGCCTCCGAGATTGATTTCATCTGCGAACATGCGGAACCGCATGACGGGCGCCAATATTTCTGTTTTCCGATTCTGGCTCATGGCGAGACGGTTGGATTGTTGCATCTTCGGGCACATGAAAACTGCGAAGAAGAGTTTCACGTCAGCAGGAAACTGGCGCAGCTCTGTGCTGAACAGATCAGCATGGCCATTGCAAATGTGAGGATGCGCGATCAGCTGCACGACCAGTCCGTGCGTGATCCTTTGACCGGACTGTTCAACCGTCGTCATATGACGGAAACCCTGCGCAAGTCTATTTCACGCAGTCAACAGACCGGTGTACCGCTGAGCCTGATCGCCGTTGATGTCGATCATTTCAAGAAGTTCAACGACACTCATGGCCATGATGCAGGCGACATGGTGCTGCGCGCAGTCGGAGCCGCCTTGGAACAGGGCTGTGACCGGGACGAGGTTGCCTGCCGTATTGGTGGTGAGGAATTCATGCTGATCTTGCCGGACAACACCCCGGATGACGCGGTGAGCCGTGCCGAGAAATTACGGCAGTCGGTCGAAGCGGTTTCGGTCCGATACGGTGACAAGTCGCTGCCGCGAATAACGATTTCGGTTGGTTTATCGCATTACCCGGCGCACGGCACCATGCCGCAAGATTTAATGCGCGCCGCCGATGACGCGCTGTATATGGCAAAAGACAAAGGGCGCAATCAGGTGCAAGTCGCCAAGGGAACGCCAACCGAAACCGGGTCCGCTGATAGCAACGGCCAAAAGGTTCGGACTTCAGGCCCAGTCGCGGCGGCGTGAAGCTCTAGCTAATACTTAGCAAAAACTTCACTTACCCGGCGCCTGATTGCGCGGGCAAGGTAGCCACTTCTATACTTGTTAGCTTTCTCCAAGATCTTGGCCACATCGCGATCTTGCCAACCGTCCTAGCCAGCCCTATCGCCTTTGAGCGGCACAATCCCTAGGTTCTGGACCTGTTAATTTGGTTGCCGTCATCCCGCCTGCGTGATTCATACCCGTGAGTTTCAGGGGTATAACA